>CAJXWH010000009.1 GCA_913062915.1 uncultured Acidiferrobacteraceae bacterium
GTAGAGAACAGGCAGGTATTTTGACCCTGGTCTTCCTTAAGAATATCGGCCTGTACCGTTCCTCGAACATTCTCCAGTGCCCAGGCCCGAATCCGGCCTCCTTCGCTGGGATCGGGATCGTGGCCGTGTTCACTGCGATAGCGTGCCATTTGTTGCTCAATTGCCGTGTTTAAAAAGAACGCCAGGATGACCGGCGCAGGCCCGTTAATCGTCATTGAGACCGAAGTCAGTGGATCACATAAATCAAAGCCGTCATACAAAACCTTCATATCTTCCAGAGTAGCGATGGACACACCGGACGTGCCCACTTTGCCGTAAATATCTGGCCTGAGATCTGGATTCGACCCATAGAGGGTGACCGAATCAAACGCGGTGGAAAGTCGTTTGGCCTTTGAATCCTTGGACAGGAGCTTGAACCTCCGGTTGGTACGAAAAGCGTCTCCTTCTCCTGCGAACATGCGCGTTGGATCTTCGTTTGTGCGCTTTAGTAAAAATACTCCCGCAGTAAACGGAAACCTTCCAGGTACATTTTCGAGCATCAACCAGCGCAGCCGGTCACCGTCATCGGTGTAGCGCGGCAGACTGATCTTTGGCAGACGTGTCCCGGACAGTGAGGTGAAAAAAACCGGAGGGTCACCTTCCGGATCGAACGGCTCGTCAGTGGCTCCGCGCACTGCGTAATGTTCTTCCAATTCCCGGTATCCCAGCAGCAACGCTTTAGCATCCTTGTCGAGCGCCTTTTCGCGTGCCTCAGCCAATGCCCGCACCTCCACATTCGATTGGCCGGCTTCTTCCAGGATTTGGGCGCTTTCCTCTAATTGCTGACGCTGGCGGGCGATTTTTACCGCCGACTCGACTCTTAATCGGTACGTACGAATGGTTTCTGCAATCTCACCCAAATAACCGCGTCGGCGAACCGGGACGATGACACCATACGGACCGGATTCTGGGGCGCCGTGCTCACTAAAACTACCGGGGCGGGCAGTCATGCCGAGAGTCTCCAGATGACTGTGTATCGCCATATAGAGTTTCGACACGCCTGCATCGTTGAAGTGCGACGCAACGGTGCCAAATACCGGCATATCGGATGACTTCTGATCAAATGCGGATCGATTTCTCTGGAGTTGTTTGCGCACGTCGCGCACGGCATCTTCCCCTCCCTTGCGATCGAATTTGTTGATGGCAACGAAATCAGCATGGTCCAGCATATCGATTTTCTCAAGCTGGCTCGCCGCACCAAATTCGGGCGTCATCACGTATAACGACAGATCGGTCAGCGACGTAATCTCAGAGTCCCCCTGACCGATTCCCGGAGTCTCTACTATCACCAGATCAAAACCCGCCAACTGGACGGCTTGGATGATAGGGAGAAGCTGAGTCGGGGTCTGCGACTTTGACGAGCGAGTCGCAAGCGACCGCATGAATACCGCATTGCCCTCGATTGCATTCATGCGGATACGATCGCCCAACAACGCACCCCCTGTTTTTTTCCGTGTCGGGTCAATGGCGAGAATAGCAATTTGGAGCGTATCGCTATGATCCAGACGCCAGCGCAAAATCAGTTCGTCGGTGAGAGACGACTTGCCGGAGCCGCCAGTGCCGGTAATGCCAATGACAGGTACACGGGCCCTCGTCGTGTCTTTGGTTTCTTTTTCCAGTTGCTTCAACAATGGTGGCCCAACCAACTGGTTTTCGATGGCCGTAATCATGCGGGCCAGTTCTCCACGGTTACCAGTACGCAAAACACTTAGGTCGGTAATATCATCCAGTTTTAGATCAGATTCGGTTCGCTCCAACATGTCATCAATCATGCCTTGGAGCCCCATCACCTGACCGTCTCGGGGGGAGTAAATTCGAGTGACACCGTAAGCTTCGAGTTCACGGATCTCCCGGTTTACGATCACACCGCCGCCGCCGCCGAACACCCGAATCTCGGCCCGGTTTCGTTCGCGGAGCATGTCGATCATGTACTTGAAAAACTCGGTGTGGCCACCTTGGTAGGAACTAACGGCAATACCCCCAACGTCCTCCTCAACAGCCGCATCAACAATTTCACGCACCGATCGGTTGTGGCCAAGATGAATCACCTCGACACCCGACGCCTGGAGGATTCTGCGCATCACGTTGATCGAGGCATCATGACCATCAAACAAACTGGTTGCAGTGACAAAACGTAGCCGATCGCCCCCCTCCGGGACCGGTTGAATCGTCTCTTGCAAAGAAAGACCAGGATGGGTAGGCATAACCGGAATCATAGAATGTGTGCTCAGAAATTTTAGTTTCCGTTTACGTAAACGTCAATCAAAGGTACAATTGCCTCGTAGTCCCATGTACCTAGACCCCGATTTCTCAAAGTCGAGCCGATGACTGATCTTTACACGATATCTGAACTGGCTCACGAGTTTGGTATCACGACCCGGACTATTCGATTTTATGAAGACGAAGGCTTATTGCAGCCGGGGCGAAAAGGCCGCCAACGGATTTATTCAAGAAGGGATTACGTTCGCCTAAAATTAATTCTACGCGGCAAACGTTTGGGCCTGTCGCTGAGCGAAATTGCTGACATCATTGAACTGTACGACTCGGATCAGGGGGAGACGGGGCAACTGGCGTCATTTCTCGACAGCATTCGGGAACGTCGCGGTGTTTTGAAGCAACAACGTGCCGATATTGATGCAACACTGCATGAATTGCAGCGCATTGAACGCCGGTGCCGTAACCGACTGAAAACGCTTTCCTAAATGCAACACAAGGCCCCCCAGAACCTGTCAGGACCGGTTTGAACCCTCCCCTTCAACCTGCCAGCGGCGTTCGCATTTTGCTGATTCTTGCATCGCTGGTCATCATCATCGCGGGTCTCAAGGCGGCCAGCGCCATCGTGGTGCCGCTGCTCGTTGCCATGTTCCTTGCCATGCTCGCAACACCGCCGATGCTGTGGCTGCGGGACCGACATCTGCCCACCGGCGTAGCGCTGAGCTTAATTGTGGCCCTGCTCATTGGCATTGTCGCGATATTGGGGTCACTCATCGGGTCGTCTATCAACGAACTGAGTGGCGCACTGCCTGTTTACGAACAGAAACTTCGGCTTTCCCTGGAGTTGACGGTGGCTTATTTGCGCGAGCGGGGTATTGATTTACCTACCGCGGGAGTAGCCGAATGGATCGATCCGCAGGCGGCAGCGCGATTCTTCGGTCGTCTGTTGAGCGGCTTTGGCGGAATTCTGTCGGACAGCCTGTTGATCATTTTTATGGTCCTTTTTCTGTTGCTGGAAGCCACGGCAATTCCCGCCAAGCTACGGTCCATTTTGCCGGATCCCGAGAGAGCCTTGATGAATTTTTCGGGGTTTATGGACGCACTCAAGAGTTATCTGGTTATCAAAACCGGTATGAGCTTGCTGACGGGCATCCTGGTCAGTCTGTGGCTGACGATTTTGAACGTAGAGTTTGCCCTGCTGTGGGGGTCGATCGCATTTTTTCTTAATTTCGTCCCGTACATTGGGTCACTGATTGCGGCGATCCCGGTCGCAGTCCTGGCCCTTCTCGATGTGGGCCTGGGCAGCGCATCACTCATCGCCGCAGGTTATCTTGTCATTAACGTCATTGTTGGCAACCTGTTGGAGCCGCGTTTCATGGGTCGCGGACTGAACCTCTCTACGTTGGTCGTTTTTCTCTCGCTGGTCTTCTGGGGTTGGGTTTTCGGTCCGGTCGGGATGTTCCTGTCCGTACCCCTTACGATGCTGGTTAAGATCGCCCTGGAGCACGACCCAAGAAGTCGCCGGCTGGCGGTATTGTTGAGTGCCGACGTACCACAACCAGAAGACGATGGTGTCCAATCCAATCGCTGACAGCCGAAATCGTTTCCGAAAAGGCACCCCGAGCAACGCACTTTTACCAGCGCCGAGCCACGGAATAGCACATTGATTGTCTCAGGTGCTGTGGTAGTATTTTGGCGTATAGCCCTGCTGCAACTCCGTGCATGACCCGAAACAACGATCCACCTTTTTCTCAACTCACGGCGCTGTCACCGCTTGACGGGCGTTATGCTGAGCACACCAAAGACCTCCGGCAAATCTTCAGCGAGTTCGGCCTGATCCGCCATCGGCTGCAGGTAGAAATCGGCTGGTTGCAGGCGCTCGCCGACCACCCGGACATCGAGGAGGTGCGACCCTTCTCACAGACCGCACTCGAATACCTCGATAGTATCGTCCGTGATTTCTCTCTGGGCGATGCTGAGCGTATCAAGGATATAGAAAGCACAACCCACCACGACGTCAAGGCCGTCGAATACTTCATAAAGGAACAACTATCGAAACAGCCCGAGCTTGCCGCGGTGTCGGAATTCGTTCATTTCGCCTGCACTTCAGAAGACATCAACAATCTCGCTTATGCGTTGATGCTGAAACAAGCGACAGACAGCGTATTGCTGCCGGCAATTGCCCGGATCACGGCGCGCCTTGAAGCCCTCGCAATCGAATACGCCGAACAACCGATGCTGGCCCGCACTCATGGCCAGCCGGCGAGCCCCACGACGGTTGGCAAGGAACTGGCTAACGTTGTGATACGACTGAACGCCGGGGCCCGCGCCGTTGAGGCCACGCCGGTTTATGGAAAGTGTAACGGCGCAGTCGGCAACTTCAACGCGCACATTGTTGCCTACCCTGAGGTGGACTGGCCATCGGTTTCCCGGTCGTTCGTGGAGAAACTGGGTCTTAGATACCAGGCCATGACGACCCAAATCGAACCCCACGATGGAATCGCAGAACACTGCCACGCCCTGGTCCGCGTGAATACTGTGCTGCTCGACCTGGATCGCGACCTGTGGGCCTACATATCGCTCGGCTACTTCCGGCAACGGGCAATGTCGGGCGAGGTGGGATCCAGCACCATGCCACACAAAGTAAACCCCATTGATTTTGAGAATTCAGAAGGCAACATCGGCTTGGCGAATGCACTGCTCGGCCATCTGGCTGAAAAACTCCCAGTCAGTCGCTGGCAGCGCGACCTCTCCGATTCCACTGCTTTGCGGAATCTGGGTGTCGCAATGGGATACAGTCTGGTGGCCTACTGCGCCACCCTACAAGGCCTGGATAAACTTCAGCTCAATCCGTCGGTACTGGCGGCTGAGCTAGAGCAATCCTGGGAGATCCTGGCTGAAGCCATTCAAACGGTAATGCGCCGCTATGGGATCCGTGACTCTTATGAACAACTGAAAGCACTGACCCGGGGACAGGACCCAATCAATGCAGAGACTCTGCATGCCTTTATCCGCCAGCTACCGGTCCCGGACGATGCCCGTGAAAAACTGCTTCGCCTGAGTCCTGCTCGCTATACCGGCAACGCCAGTGCGGCGGTACACGAGTCCCTGTCGAAGTAATGATTGGCGTTGATCCCTGACAGGATCTCCTGCAATGGCCGGAATTCGTCTTTCCAAGGTGATGGCTGATCGGGGACTGTGTTCTCGACGGGAAGCCGATCGGCTGATCCGGCAAGGTCTCGTTGAAGTTGACGGCAAAGTGGTGTCGGAACTTGGGACCCGAATCGATCCCAGCGTACAAATAGCCCTCGCTCCCCAAGCACTTCGGGCACGCCAGAATCTGGTCACCGTGTTATTGAACAAACCACCGGGCTACGTATCCACACAACCCGAAAAAGGATACCCCGATGCACGGAACCTGATCTGTGCAACCAATCGGCATTGCCGACCCAGGTCAATTGAGCGCCAGGCTCCCCGTCGCGCCTCACTCCACGTCGCGGGTCGACTGGATATCGACTCCAGCGGGTTACTGGTTCTGACCGAGGACGGGGCGATTGCCCGCCAATTGATCCATCCGGAACACCCGATCTCCAAAGAGTACATCGTGCGAGTTCGCGGAAAGATCGTCGAGCCGGCTTTAGATCTTCTTCGGGAAGGATTGGAACTCGATGGGAAAAAACTCAGGCGGGCAGATGTCGTTCAGAATAAAACCGACCAACTGCGATTCGTGCTGACCGAAGGCCGGAACCGACAAATTCGACGGATGTGTGAACTCGTCGGTCTTAAGGTGGTGTCGCTCACCCGGACTCAGATCGGCAATGTTCATCTTGGACGATTGCCCCGCGGTAAGTGGCGTTTGATGCAAACCGATGAGGCATTTTGAATGCCAGAGATTTCTCGGGCGCTGCGTGCACTGTGGTTCAAACTCGATCCGGAATCCAGTCAGCGGATCACACTGGCTGTGCTCGGTGCGCTCGGGCAGGCCCACCCGTTCGACCAGTATCTGGCGGAAAACTTCCGCGGCAAGCTGCCGTTATGCCCCGCTCGAGTCATGGGGATCGATTTTCCGAACCCCGTCGGTCTTGCTGCAGGGCTAGACAAGAACGCCCGCGCAGTCGATGGGCTCGGCGCATTCGGTTTTGGGTTTCTTGAACTCGGCACCGTCACCCCGCTACCACAAGCTGGAAACCCGAAAAAAAGGCTGTTTCGATTCATAAAGGAAGAAGCCCTGATTAACCGAATGGGATTCAATAATGCAGGGCTTAACGAATTTCTCAGGAACCTGGCACGTCGCCGTCAACATGTCCGTATTGGCATCAGCATTGGCCAGAATTCAGAAACCCCGGTTGAACAGGGAATCCGTGACTACCGTACCTGCCTGCGCGCTGTCTACACAGTGACCGACTACGTGGCCGTTGATATTTCATCCCCGAACACAGCCGGACTTCTCGAACTGCAGGCAGAACCTTTGCTCAGTCGGCTTTTGCAACAACTCAAGGACGAGCAGGTTCAACTGGCGCAGCAACATGGCCTGTACACCCCGATTGCAATCAAGCTCAGTCCGGATTTGAAGCCGCAAGACATTGAACGCATCGCGAACACGCTGATGGCGTTCGAACTCGACGGTGTGATCGCCACGAACACGACCCGCCTGCGGCCTGGGCTGATTGCCGATACTCGGCTGGCCAACGAAGACGGCGGCCTGAGCGGCAGGCCGCTGCTGAAACCCTCGACGGAAATCGTCCGGCAGCTCTACCAGCACCTGCGCGGCAGCCTGCCCATCATCGGCTGTGGCGGCATCTTCGACCCCGAGGATGCCTGGTCCAAACTCTGTGCCGGTGCTTCCCTGGTGCAGCTATACACCGGCTTCGCCTACCATGGGCCGGTACTGGTGCGCAGGATTGTCGAAGACCTGGCCGGGCGGGCCGCCGACAGCGGCACCGGAGAGTTGGCTGCAATTCTCGCTGCGGTTCACGCGCGAATTGCCACTCCTAACCCCTACTGAGCAATCATCAGTTCGAACGCGCGCGGGAAGTGTAGCGTACGCCATCAAAGCCACTGAACAACGCTTCGATGGCAGGATTTTGAATCCGTTCGCCTGAATCGTCCTGGTCGAGATTGCGCTCGGCAACATAGGTCTGGTGTACTGCGTTATGCACCAGCACGTGATACCACGGCTCATCCTTTGGCGGGCGCGACCTTGCCATCTGCTCATACCATTCTTCGCTGCCGAGAAATACCGGGTCGACATCGAACACCACGCCGCGGTAGTGAAAGAGACGATGCCATACCAACTGGCCAACTGAAAAAGTTGCGTCTTTCATTCCCAACTCATCGGCGGCCCAGCGCATAGCGGCCTCCAACCGGCTCCTGGTCTCGAAATCCAATAGAATGGCGGCATGTCCATTCTTTCCCTAGTGCTCATACTCTTCGGCATTGTTGTCTGCATCACCGTATTCTGGGTCTCCTGGAAAGTGGTGTGGAAGGACTCAGACGACGACCCCCATGTACGATAACCCCCCGGATTTGGCCTTGCGAACGTACTGCTCGGCGGTCGAATGTTCACAAATGTTTAGAGTCTGAGATGCGTTTTACTATTATCGCACTGCTTCTGATCGCCCTGGCCGGCTGTATTTATCCGTTTTTCACCAATGCCTCGGCACTCGCCGGCCACTCTGTCATTCTTTCCTCGGGGCCCTGAGCGATAGCGCCCTGTTATGCGAAGCCATATCTGTTTGAGCCTTCTGGTGACGGTGATTGGGTTGGGACTCTACACGCTGACCCATGACCTGCGCTGGGTCTACGCGGGCCTGAGCGCCGCTGCTGTTCCATTTCTGGTGCGCTTAATCTGGCAAGAGCGCATCCCGATACGACATATTCTTAAAGGGCGAAAAGATTGAGGCACAGCCGGCCCCGACAACACGTTGGCCAGACCTGTTCTGCGCCCAAGACCTCACGTTACTTTTCTCCGTAGACGCCCTGCCTGCTTCGCCCCCGATCGGGCGCATCCCGAAACCCGCTCGACGAATCGACGGTTGAGAATACTATGGACTACCTGATTCTGGTTCTGGTGCTGCTTGCGTTTTCTTTGTTACTCGCGCTTCACCCGGACATCATTCGATGGGGGAACGAATATCGTCGGTACATCTACCGGATATTACCGCCATTGCGCCAGGTCGATACCCCCATGAAGACCGCTTTGACGCTGTCGTGCCTGATTCTCTTTGCCGGGATCATGGTCCGAATCTACCTGGCAGAGGACTTCTGGCTGCTGAATGCGATGGGGTTTGCCTTGATCCCACCGCTCATGCAGTGGGGCAAGAAACTGCTGCGGAAAAAGACGGATTAAATTTTGCGTTCAAAGAACCGCTAAGAGCGGCGCTGGCTGGCGGGTTCGGTACAGGTCCGGATCACCCCCACTGTCGATCCTCGCACACAGTCGTGAATCATGATCAAAGCCGATACTCAACGCTAAGGTCTTTGGAGATCCTTTTGACGTGAACCACGTGTTGCGGCCGCGGGGTGTCATCCCCTGTCAAACAAGACCGCAACGGAATCGATCGACCTCTGCCTCTCGTAGCACCAAAATTCCGAAGCGATCAAACCACAAGGGGATACTACATCACGAAAATTCCGATCAATCCGATCAGAAAAACCGAGACTCCGATGATCGCGACGACAATGCCGACGCCTTGGCCCTCGGTCAATCCACCGGGTTCTTGTTTATGTTCCATAACATACTGACTCTATGCGGTGATTCGTGAAGAGGTGAGATTATATCGGAGAATTCATCGACACTGCGCGCTGCACACTATCACCCTCACCCGACCATAGGCTGGGCCAGGATCCAGAGACTCAACATCGTATAGAGCACCATGAGTGCGATCATCGGTATCTGACTCCATAGGGCCGTGCGCGCATTGCCGAAGGCTCTTCTCGCAGCCACATGCGCAATGTAAACCGCGAACACGTGACCACAAACCACCGAGAGGACCGCCGTATACCAGGCAACCCGGGCGCTCAATAGCCCAATGTCTACCCGGTACTTCGCCGTGCCAAAAAGATCCCAACCCAAGCCCAGGGGGTCAGAAATCAGGGGTACCAGGTACTGTCCCGTGATCAGTAGAAACGACAGGTAGTGCGCAAGATGGTAGGCAATGGCAATCGGTACCAGGGTGAGGATGAATGTGCAGGCGACCTCCACCGTGCTTTGAACACTCCACTCGTTGGCATGTCCCCCAGTTAGAGCCGCACTGTGAAGCGTCAGCCAACAAAAGAGCACGTAAACCAGACAAAAAAGCATCGGAAACAGCACCAGCGCCACATTACCAACGAGAAATATCTCGTCACCCAGTGTGCGATCAAGGATCTGGATCCAAATCGGTGTCTCAAGAAATCCACCGAAGGTGACGGATGCCAAGAGAACCAACACAAAAACCATCATGGATACCGGAACCCTTCGGTCTTGCAATAATCCGACGGCCGGCGGCCTTAAGTTCCATTCGATCTGATCGACTCGTGCATGGGAGACACAAACATATCCGTTGACACAGTCCCCACTTTGGTATCGACAAAGATGCCCACGGCAGTGCCACTCGCTGGCACGCGATCTCACCCGCACTTCCAACGGCGCGAACCTTGCAAATACTCCAAACATCACCGAGAACGGATCGCCATTTTGTAACCAGGTCTCGCGGCCATAGAGGACCATTCCAATCCAGGTGACCAGGCCATACAGTGTGATGGCAAGCGCTAAATTCAAGGGCACACTGCCTCCCGGCCACAGAAGTTCTGCCCAGAAAAATCCGATCAAGCCGACGACGGCCGGCCACATTTCCAATGCCTCGGGGTACGGGCGCTCGAGTGACAAGCGTCGGCCGCCCAGCCAACGGTCAGCGATAACCTCGGCCCAGGCGAACAAGGTGCGGAAGGGGTTTACGAGCGCCCACAGATCAGCGACCAGGGCGCAGACATACACCACGCCAACCCACCAGATCACCCACACCAGAACAGGACTCAAGTTCTGGTAAGGATTGGAATCCCCCCAGAATCCAGCGGCAATGCCGGCGCCAAGGGCTATCACCCCACCGGTCCGGATGACAAACAACACAGCCGGATGGGCCAACAACCGAAACGCCGCCCACCGGAACAAATTGACCCGGGGATAGCGAAACGACCCCTTAGTTTCCCGTGCGAAGACCACCACCAGCACAAATGACAACAAAATGGTGGCGCCAGCACCGACCACCCAAAGGGGCAACGGCACCGGTAAATCGTAGCGTTGCCCGAACCCGTGGGCTGTGGCGGTTTCCGAATACAGCCCGACAACCACTGCGCTTAAAATCAAGCGCGAGATGGTCCCTGATTTCAACCGGGACCCGGGTTTGCGGAAAAACGCCAAAGGAACATCGTCCAACCGCAGTACGGTCAAGGACAATCCCGATCTTCGGAACCCCACGGTAAAATCGTGCGGCACAGCACAGCTCCTTCCAGATCGGAAGGCTCCAGCAAGGCCCCTTCGAGATCCGCATCCGTGAAGTTCGCGCCATCAAGTCGTGCCCCAATGAGATCGGCTCCATGTAAAAAAGCCCCCTGCAGCTGGGCATTTCGAAGATCTGCTTTTCTGAGATTGGCAAACAACAGATAAGCACCGCGAAGGTCACTGTCCTGTAAGTTTGCCTTTCTAAGGTCGGCGTGCATCAACTTGGCCCGACGAAGATCGGCTTCGACAAGCGTGGCACCAAAGAGCACCGCACGGCCTAAGTCTGCATCGGTCAAGATAGCTCGATTTAATTTGACTGCGGTCAGATCAGCCCGCACCAAATCGGCAAGACTGAGGTCAGCCTCATCAAAATCTGCACCGCGAAGATCACAACCGCGGCAACCTCCGGTCGACTCAAGGCTCTTGATCCGCGCCTCGAAGTTCGCATCGGATCGCCGCCGATCAAGTTCCTGACCGCCGGGTCGAAAATGAACCGCGACCTGAACGGGCAGATGATCCACGCTGGATCGTAACGCCACAGCACTTGACGTCACCTGTTCAAAAAAATCCGTGCTGTCTTGAGGTGTGCCTGCAGCGGATACGACTGGGCTAAGCGCAAACAAGCAGAAGAAAAAGAATCCCTTCACGGGAACCGCAACGTACGAACGGTGTGCGGTTTGAACCGACGAAATCAGAACATGGCGAACCATGCGGGTATGGTTCAGCGGGCGCGAAAAGCCCTTTGAAATTACTGGGATTCGGCCACCATATACTCAACGACAGCTCGGACCTCTTCGTCACTCAGTGACGGGTTGCCGCCCTTGGCCGGCATCATCCCCTGACTACCTTGGAAGCCGTCGATCGCATGCGCGACCAGGGTGTCCAACCCCGCCGCAATGCGATCGGTCCATGCGCCTGTATCCCCAACCCGAGGGGCCCCGGCGATCCCGGCGCCATGGCAGGCCACACACCCCGCGTTATAGACCTGTTTTCCATCGACCGCGGCGGATGCCGCGGCGGCAACCTCGACCGATGTGGTTTCATCCGCTGACGACTCTTCCTTCGCCACAGCAACGTTAATCTGGCCAATGGCCGCGACCCGATCGCCAACGCCAGACCCGCCGCCAAGCAGCGTGCTCCGTTCCCGATCCGCCCGACCCGGAGTATCCAGATGATGACCGACAAAAACCACGATGACCAACACAAAACAGAGCGTGACGATGGTGAGATAACTTTTCATCAGATGCTTGCCAGAATTTTAAAATTAATTCGGATACCGAAAAGCGGCA
This sequence comes from uncultured Acidiferrobacteraceae bacterium, assembly GCA_913062915.1. Lineage (GTDB taxonomy): Bacteria > Pseudomonadota > Gammaproteobacteria > Arenicellales > UBA868 > CAJXWH01. The sequence continues at coordinate 12,025 of CAJXWH010000009.1, forward strand.
GAAATCAGGAGGACGACTGCCCTATCGTCAATGGTGCGCCTCGATAACAAAGTTATTTGGACTAAAGAAAACATCCCGCGCAAAAAACGTGTAGTCCGCTTCCAGTACTCCAATGCCAACAAACACGATCAGTAACAAAGGCGGAACGATTACCACGTAGACCAGGGCGAAACGCTCCCACACCATGTGCATAAAAACAGCGACGATAAGCCCTGCTTTCAGCAGCATGAAGATGATGATCAGGAACCACCGTAACCAGCCGACAAAATGCAGGTAATCCACCATGTACGAGGCAGCACTCAATACAAACAGCAAAATCCAGATCTTGAAATAAATCCCGAGTGGATGTTGTTGTCCTTCTACTTGCGCCATGATGTTTTCTACCAAAGATAAAAGAATGCGAAAATGAAGACCCAGACCAGGTCGACGAAGTGCCAGTAGAGCCCCATCGTCTCGACCATTTCGTAACGTTGCGGTCTGCCGGTCATGAAACCTGGGCGTTCGTCGTCCATGTTGCCCCGCAACACCTTGACGGCGACAATAATGAGGAACAACACGCCGATCGATACGTGGGTGCCATGAAACCCCGTGATCATAAAGAAGACGGATCCGAACTGCGGTGCGCCCAGCGGATTCGCCCACGGCCGCACCCCTTCCTCGGTGATCAACTTGGTCCATTCAAACGCCTGCATCCCAACGAATGTCGCCCCGAGCAATGCCGTCGCCAGCAGCAAGATGAAGGTGACTTTGCGGTTCCTCCGGTATCCAAAATTCACAGCCAAGGCCATCGTCCCGCTGCTGGTAATGAGGACAAATGTCATGATCGCGATCAGGATGAGCGGGATCTTTTCACCAAACATCGTCAACGCAAAGACTTCACTCGGATTAGGCCAAGGGTCCGTCGTCGACACCCGAACTGTCATATAACCGATCAGGAAACAACTGAAGATGAAGGTATCGCTGACGAGGAAGATCCACATCATCGCCTTGCCCCAGGGGACCCGCTTGAAGGCGCGTTGATCGGACGACCAGTCGGCGATAACGCCCGCGGTTCCGCGCAGTAACTCCGTCGAGTCCGCGGTGGTTGCGTGCGAAGTTTGCGTCATGTGTTGTTCTTCTCCTCAGGTCACCAGTAAAAGTCCAAACAGCACCAGCCAGACCAACAGCAGGAAGTGCCAATAAATGGCACAAAGTTCCAGCGTCATGCGAAGCCGTGCAATCTCAACGCCTTGCCGGACGCGAACAAGGGCTCGCACCCAGGCCCCAAGACCACCCAGCAGGTGCAGGCCGTGCACTGCCGTCAGCGTATAGAAAAACGCGTTGGAGGGATTCGAATCGATGAAATACCCGAGTCCGCTGAGCTGTCGCCACGCAAGCCATTGCCCAACCAGAAACACCAGCGCACAACCGCCGCCCAGGGTTAACCCAAGGCGCATCCCGTCTGAGTGCTCCCGGCGCGATGAGACCGCTGCCCATTGCAAAGCCATACTGCTGCCGATCAGGACCACTGTGTTCAGCCACAACAAGGCGGGCACGGGGATGGGTCGCCAATCCGCATACGTCATGCGAATGAAATAGGCCGCGATAAAGAGCGCAAAGACCATTGACGCCACGCACAAGAATGCTCCGAGCGTGACTTTGGGCGTCGACCCCACGAAGCCACCCGCGTCTGTAACCACGCCGCGCTGCGCCAGCCAGGGCTTGGTCGATAATTGCCGACGAAGACTCATGGGTAACGCAATGCTCGAGGCCAATCAGCCAAGGCTATCGGGCATCGCCGGTGTCGCCACTCGCGGGCACATTCTGCGGGATGAAATCCTCTTTCGCCCCCGGCACGCTGTAGTCATACGCCCAGCGATACACCAGCGGCAACTCTTTACCAAAGTTGCCATGACTGGGCGGCGTCGTTGCAGTTTGCCATTCGAGCGTAGTCGCACCCCATGGATTATCACCGGCTGGCTTGCCACGGGTCGTACTGACCGCCAGGTTGTACAGGAACACCAATTGCGTACTCGCGACGATGATCGCCGCAATCGAAATCCCTGCATTCATTACCTGGGCCGACTCGGGAATAAAATCCGTTACACCGGTGGCGTAATACCGCCGCGGCACCCCCAGGATGCCCAGGTAATGCATCGGGTAGTAGATGCAATAGAGCCCGACAAAAGTCACCCAGAAATGGAATTTGCCCAGCGTTTCGTTGAGCATCCGGCCAGTGATCTTAGGGTACCAGTGGTAGACGGCACCAAACACAGCCAGCACCGGGGAGACCGCCATGACCATATGAAAATGCGCAACCACGAAGTAGGTGTCCGACAGCGGTATATCGACGATCACGTTGCCGAGAAAAATCCCGGTGAGGCCGCCATTGATGAAGGTAAAGACAAATGCGATCGCGAACAGCATGGGCACTGTCAGTCGGATGTTGCCGCGCCACAGGGTCAACACCCAGTTATAGACCTTGATCGCCGTCGGTACGGCAATGATTAAGGTCGTAGTCGCAAAAAAGAAGCCGAAGTACGGGTTCATTCCGCTGACGTACATGTGGTGTGCCCAGACGACAAAACTCAGACCCCCGATCACCACGATGGCCCAGACCATCAAACGGTAGCCGAAGATATTCTTCCGGGCATGCACGCTGATGAGTTCCGAGACGATCCCAAATGCCGGCAGGGCGACGATATATACCTCGGGATGCCCAAAGAACCAGAATAGATGCTGGAACAGGACCGGGCTGCCCCCCGAGTAATCCAGTGTTTGCCCCATCGACACGATCGCTGGCATAAAGAAACTGGTACCGAGGACGCTGTCCAGGGTCATCATGACAGCGCTCACCAACAGCGCCGGAAAAGCAAGCAAAGCGAGGATCGTTGCCATGAAGATTCCCCATACCGTCAGTGGCAGGCGCATCAGCGACATGCCCCGGGTCCTCGCCTGAAGCACCGTTACGACGTAATTAAGCCCTCCCATGGTGAAACCGATCACAAAAAAGGCGAGAGAGATCAACATCAGCAAGATGCCCCAATCGGCGCCCGGCGTGCCCGGCAGGATGGTCTGCGGGGGATAAAGCGTCCAGCCCGAACCGGTTGGTCCGCCCGGGACAAAGAAACTTGCGAGCAGCAGCAACACGGCGAAGAGATACACCCAGTAACTGACCATGTTGACGTACGGGAAAACCATATCCCGGGCGCCCACCATCAAGGGGATCAGGTAGTTGCCGAAGCCGCCAAGAAACAACGCCGTCAACAGGTAAATGACCATGATCATGCCGTGCATGGTCACGAACTGGATGTAGGCATCCGGCGTGATAAACGAAAAGACACCCGGAAAACCGAGCTGCAGCCGCATCAAAACCGACAAGAGCAACGCGATCAGACCGACCGCCATAGCAGTCATCGAGTACTGCAGTGCGATGATCTTGGCATCCTGGGAGAACACGTATTTCCCAAGCCAGGTTTTCGGATGGTATAGCGCCTCTTCGGCAACCTCTGCGGGTCGAACATAATCGACCGCGTCATGGGCGACGTCTGTCATAGCCATAGCAAATCCCCTTCGCTTCGTCTCAAGATATTCTGTGTGAGTACCAGTCCTTGTGCACGGTACTGATATAACATCTCATGATCAACATTCACTTTGGTCAACTCTCAGCACGCAATCTAGCGATGCTCTAGAGCGAGTTCAAATACGCGATCAATGCCGCCATTTCGCCCTCGTCCAACTGATACGGCGGCATGATCGGCGGGTAGCCCGCCACGATGCTCGCATTCGGTACGGAGATGGACTCCATCAGGTACTCGTCATCCACGACCACCGTGCTGCCGTCAGCCAGGGTTTCGGTTCTGCCGGCCAGCCCTTTCCAGGTCGGTCCAACGCTGGGCGAGCCGTCGATGCTGTGGCAACCGATACAACCCTGACTCTCCGCAACCTGCCGGCCTTGTTCTGCCAGCGAGCCGCCGGCAGAGGCAACCTTCACTGCTTGGGTGTCGGCAAAGGTCGGCTGGGTCGCGAGCCAGGCGTTAAAGGCGCTTTCTTCCTCTAAAACCATGTGGCTTCGCATGGTGTAGTGCCCTGTACCGCAGAGTTCTGCGCAGAGCACATCGTAGCGTCCCGCTCGCGTCGGGGTAAACCAGAAATAGGTAATCATGCCGGGTACCAAATCCATCTTTGCTCGTATCTGCGGCACGTAAAAGTCATGCAGTACATCTTTGGACCTCAATAGCATCTTGATCGGACTGCCCAGGGGCAAATGAATCTCCGGACCGTTGACAAGGACATCATCCTGGCCATTTGGATCGTCCGGGTTCATACCAAACGGATTACGGCCGTCCATGTGCCGTATATCGACCGTTCCCAGGATGCCGTCGGCGCCCGGGTAACGGTAGCTCCACTTCCATTGCTGCCCCACTGCCTCGACCAGCCGTGCGTTATCCGGCACTTCCACATACTTTGCCCATACAAAAAGCCCGGGCGCCAACATGGCGATGACCCCAACCGTTGTAAATACGGTCAACCACCACTCCATCCGCTTGTTTTCTGGCTCGTAGGCGGCGCGGCGGTCTTTGCGATATCGGTAGCGGTACACGCAGTACGCCATAAAAAAGTTGATCGCAACAAAGACAATACCGCAGACGATGAAGGTGATCGTCAGCGTGTCGTCGATGTAGTTCCAGTTCGAGGCAATCGGAGTGAGATACCAAGGGCTTAAGAAATGAAAGAGAACCGAACCCACGACCAGCAGAACCAGAATGATTGCCAGCGCCATACCGTTATTTTCCTCAACAATAAGAGCCGTACCGGGCTGAGCGTTCAAACAAACGACCAGACAACCCTGCGGGGCTCCGTTGGATGCTCTGGATTACCCGAAAGGCCCGTTGGATAATCGGTTCAAACCGAAAACGTATTCGAGAAAGCGAAACAAAAACGTGCTCCACTAAGAACTGGCCCTACGAACCCCATGCTGCGCCACTTCCCTCGTATACCTCCCGTCCAGTGGTTATTTTCCCATAGCATTTCTTGAACTTCAACAATATGGCCATAGCACGCCCTGGCGGATCGAATTCCGAGGCCCTTATCAAACGGCGTTAGAATGTATGCTGTCCAAACATCCGTCATCTGGCCGCCGCTCTCGAGGCCTTACACAGCAACTGGCTGGAACGACAATAAATCAACCCATCTACTTTTCTTCATGTCTGTCGGGACTACCGCCCGCGCGCCGTTTTGGCGCCGACTTTCTGATTATCTGACCCTGCTCAAACCGCGGGTGATGTCTCTCGTGGTTTTCACCGCCCTCGTCGGCCTGCTGCTGGCGCCGGGAGGCATCGAACCCGTAGCGGGTATCGTCTCGGTGTGTGCGATTGCGGTCGGGGCGGGCGCCGCGGGGGCAATCAATATGTGGTATGACCGCGACATCGATGCGTTGATGCGCCGCACCCTTCATCGCCCTCTCCCTGCCGGCCGACTTCATCCTGCCGAGTCTCTGGCCCTGGGTGTTCTGTTGTCCGTCGCTTCCGTATGGACGCTCGCGATCTGGGCCAATCGAACTTCAGCCCTGCTGCTGGCCGCCACGATCCTTTTCTACGTGGTCGTTTACACGATGTGGCTGAAACGCCGAACGCCGCAAAACGTCGTGATCGGGGGGATTTCGGGTGCCCTGCCCCCCGTGGTCGGCTGGAGCGCGGTCACCGGTTCGATCGAGCCTGGCGCGGTTTTCCTCTTTGCCGTCATTTTTCTTTGGACGCCCCCTCATTCGTGGGCGCTGGCCCTCTTCCGGCAGGAGGATTACGCCGCAGCCGCCGTGCCCATGCTGCCCGTTACCGCCAGCAGGCGGGCCACGGGTCAGCAGATCGCGCTCTATAGTGCGCTGCTGATCCCTGTCACTCTGATGCCGCTACCCATGGGCCTGTCAGGTCTCATTTACGGGGTGGCCGCCACTGGGCTCGGTGTTGGCTTTGCGATCCACGCCTGGCGGCTCTTCCAAGCCCTCTTAGCTCCTGAGCCTGGCGCTGCCGATACTGTAATTGCCCGGAAGTTGTTCGTTTACTCGGTGCGTTACCTGTTTCTGATTTTTCTAGCGCTGCTGATCGATCGCTGGTTTCTTATCCCAGTGCCCTAGTGACACGCAACCCGCCGCCGGGTTGAGCGCTGGCGTCGAACCCGAGCATTTTTCAATTCCGCCCCGGCAACGTGACGACGGGAATGCCGCGCTCTGCCGTGGCCCGATCTTTGGTCGCCAACCCGTAGATCACCTCCCAGGTCGATGCCAGCCGGTCTTGCTCTCTAAACGTCTCATACGCGGCCACAAACCGACGGTAGCGTTCCTTGCCAATCCAAGTTCTGCGCCGGTCTGACCGGGCATTGGCCCCACCGGCACGGCGAAGCTCCTCAACCAACTGTGGAACACCCTTGTAGGTCACGCTGACTCGATCGGTGTCGAGCACGGGTTCTGAAAATCCAGCCATAACCAGCGCATCGCCCAGGTCATGCATATCGATGAACGCGTGCACGTGCGGGTAATCATCCACCTCGGCCCAGGCCGCACGCAGTTCCATCAGCGTGTCCGGCCCCAGGGTTGAAAAAAGAAAGGTTCCGCCGATCTCGAGAACCCGGGCGACTTCAAAAAACACCGCGCCCACATCGCACCAGTGAAGCAACAGGTTCGACAGCACCAGCGGAACCGACTCCTTCGCTAGAGCCAGCTTCTCGGCCGCGGCGATCACGGTTCTCGCGCCGGGATCGGCACTTGAAGATTCGTTCGCCATGGCTGCTACCCGATCGATGGCGATGACCGACAGCGCCGGAAATTTCTCCCTGGCACGGCGGCCAAGGTACCCCGTGCCCGAACCGAGATCGAGCAGCGTATCCGGCGCGGGGCACACAAGCTCGATTCGGTCGATCAGTTCATCCGCGATTTCTTGCTGCAGCTGCGACGCAGAATCATACGTCGCGGCAATCCGCGCGAATTGGCGTTGAATCGCGCGCTCGTCGAGCGCGGGGATCGAGTCGTGGCGAGCCGCGGTGGCTGTGACATTTTTCATCGAAGTGGCTTTTGTTTCACCGCAGACTGGACGCGAATACGCCGAACCCGGCCCCATTCCCGCAAATTCTCCCTGGTACAATATACTGTTTCGGAACTTACTTACAGGACAAGGGCGCGTATTTTGGGTTCATCGAACTCACAGTACAGACCCATGTGACCGTTCCCTCCGATACCGTGGGGGTCAGTTTTAGAGTTTTATCCGCGATGGCAAAGTGGGCACCGTTGGCGTTAGATTTCATAGTAACCACATCAACCCCCGCTCCGTCGTCAGACACGCTCACGCTCAGTACATATTGACCCGTTATGCTCGCGCTGTCCGCGAGCCCCAGAGCGAGATGCGAGTCCCCGGTACCACTTGGGAACTTACCATTGGTATCGTGGTACTCGCTGATCACCATCTTTGCACCGCTGACTAAACTGAGTGCCTCAGACACCTGTGAGCGAGCCACATAATTCTGGTATTGCGGAATCGCGATGGCCGTAAGAATGACAATAATCGCTACAAGGACCATCAGCTCGATCAACGTGAATCCAGAGTGCTTCTTGGGCATTACTCTAGCGACATAAGCAAATCGAAATTCAAGCAGGTATGGTAACAGAAGTATATTTTGTTGAGCCCTTCACAAAAACGTTGCGGCCGATGTTAGTGGCAATAGCGTTACCGGGAGGTTCGCGTAGAGAAGAGGGGTATACTTTGGATCCGTTTTTTAGGATTTGCATAGCAATCCACATTGCTTTCTTCGCTTCGTCTCCTGTCCCATGAGCGTATTTGAAGTACTGATGATCGTCCGATCGTTAAGGAGGCGCTGCTTTCGGGTAACGAACTCACTGGAAACTATCTGTGCCTTGCCGGACTCGGAAGCTAGGCCGTGCTGAGGATTGCGCTAACCGGAGGCATCGGCAGTGGCAAGAGCGCGGTCACTGAACATTTACGGGCACTGGGTGCGACCGTGCTGGATGCCGACGAGTTTTCACATCAGGTAACGGCCAAGGGGGGGGCGGCCCTTGAACGCATCGGCGAAGCCTTCGGCCCCGGGGTCCTGAACCCAGACGGTAGCCTTGATCGAGCCGCTCTGCGCCAGTTGGTCTTTGCCGATGCCGCGGCGCGGGCCCAGCTCGAAGCCATACTGCATCCTGACATTCGCCGACGCATGCGGGAAGCAGCGGAACAAACCGATGCCCCTTATTGCGTATTTTCAATCCCGCTGCTCATCGAGACCGGCCGCACCGAAGACTTCGACCGGGTGCTGGTGGTCGAGGCGCCGGCTTCCATGCGCCGCGAAAGAACGGCCCGTCGCAGTAACCTCGATCGGAAACAAATCGACGCCATTATCGCGGCCCAGGCATCCGATGAGGAGCGACGGCAAGCGGCAGACGATCTAATTGTCAACGACGGCTCGCTCGATGCACTGGGTGCCAAGGTCAACGTGCTTAACCAGCAGTATCTAGAATTGGCCAGCCAGCCGGTTGCGGAGTCTGAGATCAACGCTCTGCTTCGCCGATGACCCGCTCCACGAGCGTTTGGTTGCCGTCGAGAAAATCGAGCCCAGCGAGCTCCCGGGGAGCCACCCAGCACACAACCTGATCTTCTAATCCGGTGGCTTTACCGAGAAAGTCGATCACTCGCCAGACGTTTAATTCAACCGATCGGTCCGGGTAATGGTGACGCACCACGAACGCCGGCTCTGCCCGGGTAATTTCCAGCCCGAGTTCTTCGCGAAATTCACGCACCAGCGCTTTGTATACACTCTCGCCGGGTTCGAGCTTGCCGCCCGGAAACTCCCATTTGCCAGGGTAGTCCTTGCACGCAGGGCGTTGACCGACCAGCAACCGCCCCATCGGGTCGCGCGCAATCCCGACCGCAACGGGAATCCAGCCTTCAGGTTCGGTAATCGGCATTGATCCGGATGTAGTCGTGGGTTAAATCGCACGTCCAGACCCGGCCCTCGCTCCTCCCGACCCCCAGATCGACTTCGATCAAAATCTCCGTGCCGTGCAGATGATCTGTCAACAGTGATTCGTCGTAGCGATCGACCCGCCCGCCGTTTTCAGCAATCATCACGCCGCCCATTGCCACCGACAACTTCGATGGGTCCAGCCGTACGCCGGATTTTCCGACCGCCATAATGACACGGCCCCAGTTGGCGTCTTCTCCAGCGATCGCAGTCTTGACGAGCGGTGAATTGGCAACGGCCAGAGCGGCCGTGCGGGCCGCCGCCGGAGAACTCGCTCCACTCACTTCGATCGTAATAAACTTGCTTGCCCCCTCCCCGTCCCGAACCACCTGAATCGCGAGATCAGTCAGTACCTCGTTGAGTGCGCGCCGAAATGCCCGCAGCCCGCGGTCCCTAATCGAGCGCGGCGCATGGTTACCGGCCTGGCCGGTTGCTGCGAGCAGCAGCGTATCACTGGTCGAGGTATCACTGTCCACCGTAATGCAGTTGAACGACGTTGAAACGCCTGTCGTCAACAGCGACTGCAAGATCTGGGGCGAAATTGCAGCATCGGTAAACACAAAAGCCAGCAGCGTCGCCATGTTGGGCGCGATCATGCCGGAACCTTTGGCGATGCCGGCAATGGTAACTGGCGTGTCGCCCAGTTGCGTCTTGCACGCCGACCCCTTGGGGTAGGTATCGGTGGTGCCAATAGCCCGAGCAGCCGCCTGCCATGAACCCGCCTTCAGCTGACTTTTCATGTCCGGCAGCACCGTGGTAATACGCTCGACCGGCAGTGGCTCCCCGATGACGCCGGTCGACGCGATCAGCAACTCGGTAGGTCGACAACCAATGGCGCCGGCTGCTGCCGCGGCAGATGCTTCGACATCTCGCATGCCCTGAACGCCAGTGAATGCATTGGCGTTGCCACTGTTGACGAGCAGGGCCCGAGCATAGCCACGGTCGGTTACGCTGCGGCTCCAAAATACTGGCGCGGCGGCGGTGCTGGACCGGGTAAAAACACCGGCGACCACGGTGCCGGGGTCGAACTCGACCAGTAACAGATCATCTCGACCGTGGTACCGAATCTTGGCCGCCGCGGTTGCGAGACGCACCCCGCGAACATCCGGCATATCCGGGAACTCGGGCGGAGCCAGGGGCGAACGCTGGAGATCGGACACGAACAATGGCCGTTAAAACCGCACAGGCTATAACTTCCCGTGGCAGTGTTTGTATTTCCTGCCAGAACCACAGGGACACGGTTCGTTTCTGCCCACCTTCGGTGTGGCCCGTATAAATGGTTGCGCGGTTGGCTTCTGCGCTGGCAAGCCCGGTGGCAACGCTTGGCGGGGATCGACAGCGAGATCCGAGTGGCTGCCGACTTCTTCTTCACTCGGCTGCGACGGCAACGCTGCATCAGGGTGCAGATACTCGTGACGCCTTTGATCCTGGGCGCGGCGCTCTTCCTCCATCGAGGTCACTTGGGCTTCGGTCTGGATCTGGATCTTGGACAGGATCGCGATGACCTCGTGTTTTACACCATCGAGCATCGACGTGAACATCTCGAATGCTTCACGCTTGTACTCTTGCTTGGGATTTTTCTGCGCATAGCCCCGCAGCCCAATCCCCTGGCGCAAGTGATCCATGTTGGATAGATGCTCTTTCCACTGCTCATCAAGCACTCGCAACATCACTGCCTTTTCCAGATGGCGCATGACGGGCTCACCCACACCATTTGCTTTGGCCTGGTAAGCCTGACTGATTTCGTCCTCGATCCGGTCCCGCAAGGTCTCTTCATGCAGTTCACTGTCTTGCTCGAGCCACTGGTCCACCGGCATCGGCAGGCCGAATTCTTTTTCAAGGTCTCCTTCTAAACTGGGTATGTCCCACTGCTCGGCCAGGCTCTGCGGGACGATATGGCGGTCAATCACCGAATTTACGACAGAAGAACGGGTCGTGATGATCATCTCGGAAATATCGTCGACCGCCATCAATGTCTTCCTCTCGTCATAGATGACTTTGCGCTGCTCGTTTGCCACATCGTCGTATTCCAGCAGCTGCTTGCGGATATCAAAATTTCTGCCCTCCACCTTTTTCTGGGCGTTCTCAATGGCCTTGCTTACCCACGGGTGCTCAATCGCCTCACCCTCTTCCATCCCCAGTTTTTCCATCAGCCCGGAAACCCTTTCAGATCCGAATATCCGCATCAGGCCATCTTCCATCGAGACATAGAAGGCGCTCGACCCCGGATCGCCTTGGCGCCCGCACCGACCGCGCAACTGGTTGTCTACCCGCCTGGATTCGTGTCGCTCGGTCCCCAGCACGTGCAGACCGCCTGCCGCAACCACGGCGTCGTGACGCCGTTGCCACTCCGTCCGGATAACGGACTGCTCTGCTTCCGTGATCTCTCCCTTGTCATTGATTTCCATTTCGAGATTGCCACCCAGTACGATATCGGTACCCCGGCCTGCCATGTTCGTGGCAATCGTCACAGCACCCGGGCGTCCGGCCTGCGCAATGATGTTCGCTTCCCGTTCGTGATGCTTTGCATTCAGCACTTCGTGTGGAATCGATTCCTGCTGCAAACGCTTTGACAGGAATTCTGAGGTTTCGATCGAAGCAGTCCCGACCAGCACCGGCTGCTGCTGCCGAGTACATTCCCTTATGCCCTCGACAATTGCCTGAAATTTTTCGCCCTGGGTTCGATAAACGAGGTCGGCCCGGTCCTCCCGTATCATCGTCATGTGGGTTGGAACCACCACGACCTCCAGCTGGTAAATCTCTTGAAATTCGGCGGCTTCGGTATCAGCGGTTCCTGTCATACCGGAAAGTTTGTCGTATAGCCGAAACAGATTCTGAAACGTAATCGAAGCCAGTGTCTGGTTCTCATGCTGAATGACCACACCTTCCTTGGCCTCCACTGCCTGGTGTAAACCTTCGGACCAACGTCGACCCGCCATCATCCGGCCGGTGAATTCATCGATGATGACAATCTGATTGTCCCTGACGATGTAATCGACATCCCGCTGGAACAATGAATGCGCCCGCAGCCCGGCATACAGATGATGCAGCAGCATAATATTACCAACGTCGTATAGCCCGGCACCCTCGGGGAGCAGGCTTGCAGCTGCCAGTAATTTCTCAGCGCGGTCGTGTCCGTCTTCGGTCAGGTAGACCTGGCGGGCTTTCTCGTCAACTGAAAAATCTCCGGGGCCGTCCTCCTCTTGCTGCCGCACCAGATCCGGGATCAGTTTGTTGATCTTGACATAGAGTTCAGTGCTGTCCTCGGCCGGCCCGGAAATAATCAATGGCGTGCGAGCCTCGTCTATAAGAATGGAATCCACTTCGTCGACAATCCCGAAATGGAGTTGCCTCTGCACCTTGTCCTCAGCGCTGAACGCCATGTTATCGCGAAGATAATCAAAACCGTATTCATTGTTGGTGCCGTAGACAACATCGCAGGCATACGCCTCTCTCTTGGCTTTTTGATCCTGACCCGACACCGCGGTCCCCACTGTCAACCCCAGAAATTCATAAATCTTACCCATCCATTCGGCATCACGGCTGGCCAGGTAATCGTTTACTGTGACAACGTGGGCGGTCTTGTCACAAATGACATTGAGATACACAGGCAAAGTAGCAACCAGGGTTTTCCCTTCACCGGTGCGCATCTCAGCAATCTTGCCCTGGTGAAGAACCATGCCGCCGACCAGTTGGACATCGAAGTGGCGCATATTGAGAGTCCGCTTCGCGACCTCCCGCACGACGGCAAATGATTCTGGCAAAAGAGCCTGGTCAGATTCGCCGTCAGCGAAACGCTGACGAAACTCCTGTGTCTTTGATGAGAGTTGCGCATCAGAGAGCGCGGCCACTCCCGGCTCCAGATCATTAATGGAGCGAACCGTTTTGTCCATGTCCTTCAACAGCCGCTGGTTGCGACTGCCAAAGACTTTTTTTACCGCGGTAGCGAACATGAGTTTGTGGTCTGCCAGTCTGCTGGCTCTTCTGTTGTCATTCCTTCACGAGCGACTGGCTGAAAATCTGTCCAACCGCCAGGGTTGAACATCGATTGTGGCAAGTCGTTTCGAAACAGGTGAATACTACAGACAACTGGCGTTTCATCGAGGCACGTCAGTTTATAATTTTATCATGGGTGATTTGCCGTTCCGCCGCGTGGACGAACTCCTGCAAGACCCGTCTGCAGGAATGATCGATCCTAGCGCCGCTATCCAAGCGGTTGATCCAGGGATCTGGCACGATATCGCTGGTGAGATCATTGCCTCTCATACTCACGTGCTGCTGGAAGGGCGAGATGCTGTGGTCTACGCAGATTCGCCGGTATGGGCACATTCGGTGAACCAACAACGTCTCACATTGCTTGACTCGATGCGCCGCAAGGGGCTGGTTGTCGACACCATCCGCGTTCGAAATCAACCGCCCGAACCGAGGCGCACCCGCCCTCGATCAGAACGCAAACCCTCTCCCATGTCGACAGACGCTGCGCACACACTGGAGCAGGCAGCGACAACCGTCGATCATGAGGCGCTCCGTCTCGCGCTGCTGCGACTCGCTCGGCACGGTTCCAACGCTGACGACTGACCCTGGGAACAGACCCCCCGGCAGCGGCGCGGCGCTCGATTTTCGGATCGTCAGCGACCGCGCCAAAGCGGTTTTCGTTTCTCCGCGAAAGCGCGGGCGCCCTCCAACTGATCATCGCTCGAGTACAACCGGTCTACGGATGGAATTTTTCTTCCGGTGATTTGATCGAGCGCCGTTTGAAACGCCAAACCCTCTGTTTCACGCAACACCTCCTTAATGGCGGCATACACAAGTGGCGGACCGTCTGCCAGGGTATCAGCCAGCTCGTTGGCTCTCACGATCAATTGATCTTGGGGCAGCGTCTCATTGACCAGGCCCCAGTGATGCGCTTCGATTGCATCCATCCAGCGCCCGGTTAAGAGAAGCTCCATCGCAACGTGGTATGGAACTCGCCTTGGCAGTTTGAGCGTCGCAGCATCTGCGATGGTGCCCGAGTTGATCTCTGGTAACGCGAAGGTCGCCTGTTCCGATGCCAAGATCAGGTCTGCCGAGAGCGCGAGTTCCAAACCGCCACCGCAGCAAATCCCGTTCACCGCCGCAATCACTGGTTTGTTCAGGCCGGGTAATTCCTGCAAACCGCCAAATCCACCAACGCCGTAGTCGCTGTCCACCGCCTCGCCTTGGGCAGCCGCTTTCAAATCCCAGCCGGCACAAAAAAACTTATCGCCGGCCCCCGTGATAATAGCGACTCGCAGCGCTGGATCATCTCGAAATGCCGCAAACGTGTCCCCCATCAAGCGGCTGGTCGGTACATCGATGGCATTGGCTGTGGGCCGGTTCAATGTGACAACCAGAACCGCGCCACGGGTCTCGACTTGAAGTGGGCTATTCATCTCCCATAACTCCGTCTTCTCTCACTGCCAGACACGTTCAAAATAGGCGATCAAAGCGAGTTGCCTCTGGCCTACCCGACCCGTCTCAGCCACAGTGACTGGTTCCTGGTCAGTTTCGGTCAGCGCCAGTAGGGTCGCAACATATCCCGCGCGATTATATGGCGCTGAATCTCGCTGGTTCCCTCCCAGATCCGTTCCACCCGCGCATCGCGCCAGATGCGCTCAAGCGGCAAATCTGCCATCAAGCCCATGCCTCCATGAATCTGAATGGCTTCGTCTGAGACAAACGCCAACATTTCGGTGCTGTACAGCTTCGCCATTGCGTAATCTGTATCGGTTGCGGTTTCCTGATCGGTCTTCCAGGCAGCCTTCAAGGTGAGCAATTCAGCGGCTTCGAGCCGCATCGTCATCTCCGCGAGCTTGAAACCCACGCCCTGAAACCGGCCGATGAATTGTCCAAACTGCTTGCGACTGGCAGCCCAGTCGGTGGCGATTTTCAATGCCCGATAGGCGCGCCCAAGGCACATCGCTGCCACCTGCAGTCGGGTAGCCCCAAGCCAGTCATTGGCCACAGCGAATCCCTGGTGCTCTTCACCCAGCAACTGAGATTGGGGTATCCGGCAGTTGGAGAACTCGAGAATGCAATTATGATAACCGCGATGAGAAACACTGCGGTAGCCCGGCCGCACCGCGAAACCAGGCGTGCCTTTATCAATCAGAAAAGAGCTGATTTTCTTGCGTGGCCCGCGGCTCGATTCTTCCTCGCCCGTGGCTGCAAACAGGATCACGAAATCTGCGATATCGGCATGGCTGATGAAGTGCTTGGTGCCGTCGATGACAAAATCACTGCCATTGCGCTTGGCTGTACATTTCATCGATCGCAAATCTGACCCGGCATCGGGTTCCGTCATTGCCAGACAATCAGTTTTCTCGCCCCGGATGCAGGGCAGCAGATACTGCTCCCGCTGATCGCCCACACAAGCTTGCAGAATATTACTGGGTCGAGCGACTAGATATTGCAGGGCAAAATTTGCCCGCCCCAATTCCCTTTCAAACAGCGACAGAGACACCGAATCCAGTCCTCCACCGCCCAACTCTTCCGGCATATTGGCGGCGTAGAACCCTTTTTCGATCGCTTTATGCTGAATCTGCTGCGCGAGTTCCGGGCGCACTTGATCCGTCCTTTCGACCTCGTCTTCATAGGGGTAAAGTTCCTGCTCGGCGAATGCTCGGGCACTCTCCACCAGCATACGCTGCTCCTCGGTCAGACTGAATTCCATCTGGCGTTCCTTACGCTTTTTTCTGAAGGCTCTGCAGAACCCCCCGGTTCAGCTCGCCTTGGAAATGACTGCTTGGCGTTCGTTCATTGTTCGACCCGCACCGATATCGCGTTCTTGCAGTGCCTTGAGGATCGCAACCAGCGCCTCGTCACGGGTTCTCTCCATTTCGCGCAGGGTCCGCCGGCCAACTTGCTCTTCACAACCGCGCGCCATCTGATCCACCAGTTCCTCGGTAACCGGCGGCGGCTCAAGGTGCGACCATGGAAATAACGAAGGGTTGAAATGATCTAACATTTGGCGCATGCCCCCCGACCGCCGGCCAGGTGAAAAATTAAGCAGGTGCCCCACAATGCCCAGCGCAGTCCGGGCCCAAAGGAAATCGCGGCATCCAGTTCTTCGGGCGTTGCGACACCGTCGTTGACCAGGTGCAGTGCTTCTCGCCATAGCGCTTCCTGTAGCCGGTCGGAAAGAAATCCCGGCACTTCTTTCCGCACCTGCAATGGGTGCATTCCAAGATCAGCGTAGATCTGGATGGCTCGATCAATGCTCGCCTCGGCGGTGCGTTCACCCGCCACAACCTCCACCAGCGGGAGCAAATAAACTGGGTTGAAAGGGTGACCAACCAGTACCCGCTCGGGATGTCGACAACGTGACTGGAACTCGCTCGGTAACAAGCCGGACGTGCTGGATGCAATCACCACCACCGGATCGGCTGCCTGATCGATGCGTCGGTGCAGTTCAGTCTTGAGTTCTAACCGTTCCGGCGCGCTTTCCTGGATGAAGTCAGCTGAAGCGGCCATGGTTTCTAAGGACTCAGCGATGCGCAGGCGATCCAATGAGGCATCTGGGTGCAGGCCGATCTTCTCCATCACTGGCCAGGCGTTATCCACCGTTTCCCTGAGCCATTGCCCAGCCTCCGGGTCAGGATCCCAGGCCAATACATGCAGCCCGCCGGCCAAAGCCCGTGCGGCCCAGCCGGCGCCAATGACGCCCGCACCTGCGACTCCAAATGTTTGGATATTGCCCATAACCGCTTTGTTATTTTGTGACCGTGCAGGACCCTGCCATCGCGTAGCCGATTGTACGGTCACGCTCACATCAAATCACCTGCAACGCATCCCGCGATGTGCCAAAACCAGACCCCGAAAACTTCGGGTCGCGGTTAGAGAGATCGGGGACAGGGCGCCGGGAAACCCGGCAAGCCAAAGCTCAGGTTCAGATGGGCTCGGCGGTTAATGGCTGGAGGAAATTGATCGGCAAACTCTCCACATCATCGTAGGACACCAGTTCCCAGGCATCTTCCTCCGCTTTGATCTCCCGCAGCAGTCGATTATTCAGGGCATGACCCGACTTGTGCGCACTAAACGATCCTATGAGTGAGTGACCCAGTAAATAGAGATCGCCGATGGCATCGAGAATCTTGTGCTTCACGAACTCATCACCGTATCGCAACCCATCTTCATTGAGAATATGAAACCCATCCATGACGATCGCATTGTCAAGACTGCCTCCTCGGGCAAGACCCGACGCTTGTAACGATTCCACATCCTGGAGAAAGCCGAAAGTACGTGCGCGACTGACTTCCTTGAGGTAAGAAGTCGTCGAAAAATCCACACATGCCGCTTGGCAGGACGACTGCAGAATTGGGTGTTCAAAATCTATGCTGAATTCCACCTTGAATCCTTCGAAGGGTTCAAATCGCGCCCACTTGTCGCCGTCTCGAATTTCGACCTCTCGGGTCACGCGGAGGAACTTTTTAGCAACCGGCTGTTCTTCCATTCCAGCCGATTGAATCAGAAATACAAAAGGGCCCGCACTGCCATCCATAATCGGCACTTCTGCTGCATCAATATCCACGTATGCGTTGTCGATACCAAGCCCCGCGAAAGCAGACATCAAGTGCTCCACGGTAGAAACGCTGACGCCGTCGCGCTCCAGCGTCGTCGACATCCGGGTATCGCCGACGAAAGCTACGGACGCTGGAAGCTCGACCACCGGGTCGAGATCTACACGGCGAAAAATGATGCCCGTGGTTGGGGGGGCCGGACGCAAGGCGAGAAGCACCTTGTCACCCGTATGCAGGCCGACCCCCGTGGCCCGGATGACGTTCTTTAGGGTTCTTTGCGG
>CAJXWH010000010.1 GCA_913062915.1 uncultured Acidiferrobacteraceae bacterium
GTAATGAACGGTATCATCCTGCAGCAGTGGATTCAGGCGCAACGGTTGGTATCCGCAGTACTTTCGGCGTTTCCAGTTGGGCCCATTTGCAACAGTTATAGCCCGGAGGAAGCGAATACCCTGCTTGATTCGGGTCCTTAGGTCATACTAGCTGGGGGTACGGGCTGCCCGTTTTTCACTACAGATACCACGGCAAGTCTTCGAACCCTGGAAATTGGCGCCAAGACGTTGATAAAAGCGACACGAGTTGATGGCGTATTTGACCGTGATCCAGAGAAAGACAATGCGGCGGTAAAGTTTGATGTACTTGACTTCGAGACCGCAATTTCCGAGAGGTTGGAGATAATGGACGCAACCGCGTTTGCCTTGTGTAGGGACAACGGCTTGGCGATCCGGGTGCTTAACGTTCAGGTGGCTGGCAACTTGCGTCGGGCAGTGTGCGGGGAAGAAATAGGCACCCTGGTGACAGGAAGGAGCGTCAATCATGATTGAGGAAATTTATAGAGATGCGGATAGTCGAATGAAAAAGAGCATAGAAGTGATTAA
Organism: uncultured Acidiferrobacteraceae bacterium; assembly: GCA_913062915.1. Classification (GTDB taxonomy): domain Bacteria; phylum Pseudomonadota; class Gammaproteobacteria; order Arenicellales; family UBA868; genus CAJXWH01. The sequence goes on from CAJXWH010000010.1 coordinate 547, forward strand.
GCAGGACCTCGCAAAAATCCGCACAGGCCGGGCCACGCCGGCTCTGCTCGATCACATCATCGTCGATTATTATGGATCTTCGGTACCGGTCGCCCAGGCGGCTACGGTCGGTGTGGCTGATTCGAGGACTTTGAGCATCCAGCCTTGGGAAAAGAACATGATTCCCGTGATCGAAAAAGCGATCTTGGAATCTCAACTCGGACTCAACCCAGTTACTGCAGGGGAGGTCATTCGAATTCCTTTGCCACCGCTCACTGAAGAGCGTCGGGTCGAGATGACGAAACTTGTCCGGCAGGAGGGCGAGAGTGGAAAGATCGCTATACGGAATATCCGGCGTGACGCGATACATCAGAACAGGGGGTTACTGAAAGAAAAGGAAATTTCTGCAGACGAGGAAAAGGGCGCAGAACAGGAGTTGCAGCAGCTTACCGATCAGCATATCAAGGTGATCGACGATATTGTTGCGGCTAAGGAAGCCGAGGTACTTGAAGTCTAGGGATTGCCCTAAGGAGTTGTTTGGTATGAGCCAGGCGGCACAGCGGTGAGTACGATGCCGTCGGTGGATCCGGCGCACGTCGCGATCATTATGGATGGCAATGGTCGCTGGGCTGAGCGCCGGGGAAAATCGCGAATTTTCGGTCACCGTAAGGGTGTCGAAGCGGTCAGAAATGTTGTCGATGCATGTGGTCGTCGAGGGATACCTTACCTGACGCTGTACGCCTTCAGCAGCGAAAATTGGAATCGGCCCAGGGAAGAAGTTCGACTGCTTACTGAATTATTGTTTACAACCCTGGAGAGCGAGGCACTGCAACTACACGAGAATGGGATACGACTTCGCGTGATTGGTGACTTGTCACCATTTGGTGAAAAGATTGATCGGACTGTACGAGAGGTACAGGAACTGACTCGGGCCAATAAGAACCTGAACTTAACGGTTGCGGTCAATTACGGTGGACGGTGGGATATTGCGAATGCCTGCAGAGAAATTGCTGTCGCCGTAAAAAATAGATCTTGCTCCCTGTCTGAAATTACGGAGCAGGCCGTAGCGGGGAGATTAAGTACTGCTGACCTGCCTGAGCCCGATTTGTTTATTCGTACGGGTGGGGAGATCAGGGTCAGTAATTTTCTTCTTTGGCAGATCGCCTATTCAGAACTCTTCTTCATTGACACGTTGTGGCCAGAGTTTGATGAATCCTGTTTAGATGAGGCCTTGAAATCCTACCGAAGACGACAAAGAAGATTCGGAAAATCCGGCAAGGGACTGTGAAAGCGGTAGACAAGTCAGGCACACAGGAGCCTACTTGTAATCTGGTCAAACACGGGTTGACGACGCTAAGTGTCCGTACTGCCTGTCGGAGCGGCTTCAAATAGATGGAGCCTAGACGCTGCTGTTGATGATAAAAACTGAAAATTCGAAGCGTATCGTTACGGCTGTTCTCCTGGCAGGTGTCACCGTCGCCGCTATTTTGTTGCTTGAGTCGCTTCTGTTTGCGATTGCGGTAGGTCTGATCGCGGCTGCCGCCGCGTGGGAGTGGTGTCGCCTCGGTCGGGCAACGGTTACACTGGGTTGGAATATTGCCTTTATTTTGTTGGTCGGCGCTGGAGTTCCAGCGCTGTTGGTTTTTCCACCCGCTCTGCCGTGGATTCTTGGTATTGCCTTGCTCTGGTGGATAAGCATTGCGGTTCTCATCGCCCTTGGCGGAAGGCGATCACAAGCACCTGGGTGGCAGGCGAAGAAATGGCACGCCCTACTGATCATTTTTCCGGCAGCGGTTGCGATCACCGGGCTTCACGCAACAGGTTCCGAAGGCCGTTGGTATTTGCTGGCTTGTTTTCTTATTGTCTGGACAACCGACACTTGCGCGTATATGGTTGGGCGCGTGTGCGGAAAGACGTTACTGGCGCCTGGAATCAGTCCTGCCAAAACCGTAGAAGGCGCTGGGGGTGGTTTGGTCGGTGCTTTAATCGTTGGCTTGATTCTGTACGAAACGCTACCAATCGAAATGATTTTTCCACGTCTCGATTGGGTGGTATTGGCTATTGTGACCGCGGGATTTTCTGTCATCGGAGATTTAACCGAAAGCACTTATAAACGGACAGCAGGCGTTAAAGACAGCGGCTGGATATTACCGGGGCATGGGGGGATATTGGATCGTATAGACAGTACCTTCGCGTCGTCGCCAGTGTTTGTCGCCGGAATACTGTTTGCAGCGAGATGAAACTGCTGGACGGAGAATCGTCATTTGATCAATGACTGATCAGGTAACAATATTGGGTGCGACCGGGTCGATCGGTCGAAATACGCTTGACGTCATTTTTCGACATCGAGAGCGTTTTCAGGTTTGGGGTTTGTCTGCGCAATCTCGGGTCGAGAAACTGGCTGGGATTGCGGTAGAGAGTGGGGCGAAAGTGGTGTCGATTGGAGCAGGGCGAACAAGAGAATTCCGTTGTGCTCTGAATGGCCAACAGACGGATATCCGTGTTGTTGAAGGAGAAGCCGGATTAAAGCATTTGGCCGAAATGCCGGAGTCGGAAGTAGTCGTCACAGGAATCGTCGGGGCTGCTGGTTTGGTCCCTACGCTTAGTGCTATACGGGCGGGTAAGAAGGTCCTGATTGCGAATAAAGAACCCCTCGTCATGATGGGGCCGGAGATAATGCGAGAAGCAGCGCTGTCGGGCGCTACTGTGATACCTCTGGACAGCGAGCATAACGCTGTTCTTCAGTGCCTTCCGGTGTCGTTTCGTGATGAGTCACTTATTTGCCCCACAAATCCGTCGACGAGCCGGCTCGAGGAACACGGCATAGAAAAGGTGATCTTGACAGCGTCAGGGGGCCCGTTCCTGTATTTTCCGACAGAAGAACTGGACAACGTGACACCCGAGCAGGCGGCTGCACATCCTAAATGGAACATGGGGAAGAAAATATCGATCGATTCGGCAACAATGATGAATAAAGGACTGGAGTTGATCGAAGCCTGCGCTCTGTTTTCAATAGAGCCAAGCCGGGTAGAAATCGTGGTGCATCCGCAGAGCATCGTACACTCTTTGGTTGAATACAGCGATGGCTCTTTGTTGGCGCAGATGGCAAGCCCGGATATGCGGATTCCAATCGTCAACGCATTGGGTTATCCCGACCGGATCTCCTCTGGATCCGAGAGGCTTGATGTAGGACAACTGGGGGTCCTCGAGTTTAAGGAGCCGGATGAACGGCATTTCCCATGTTTGCGATTGGCTCGCGAAGTTGCGGAAACTGGCGGCACCGCTCCAGTGATTCTCAATGCTGCAAACGAAATTGCTGTGGACGCTTTCTGTAACGGCAGGATTCGATTCACTCAGATATCAGAATTTGTAGATCGGACACTTCAGATACTTCCAGTTCTAATTCGGCGGGATCTTGAGACCGTTCTAGAGGTAGATTTGAAGACACGTCGGGTGACTAAGGATTTGATTATGAGTGCGCCAGGTACTGCCTGACCCATCATCCGTAATACCTGTGTCAGATTTTCTTTACAGCGCCGGTGGCTTTATTGTTGCTATTGGCGTACTTGTAACATTTCACGAGCTGGGTCATTTCTCCGTGGCTCGACTTTTTGGTGTCAAAATATTGCGGTTCTCCATCGGATTCGGCAGGCCACTATGGCGTCGACATTGCGGGGCTGATCAGACCGAAGTTGTTGTCAGCCTGATTCCATTGGGTGGATACGTGCGGATGCTCGACGAGAGAGAAGGCGAAGTGCCTGGCACAGAGCGTGCCAGGGCATTCAACAGGCAAAGCCTTTTGATACGAAGCGCGATTGTGATGGCGGGTCCATTTGCCAACTTTCTCCTTGCGGCGCTCTTATACTGGACTGCTCTGGTCATTGGAATCGCCGGATTTTCTCCAGTGATAGGGCAGGTTTTGCCAGGTGGCCTCGGTGATCAACTGGGTTTTAAGTCGGGGCAGCAGATCGTTGCCATTGACCAGCGCCCGGTACGGTCATGGAGCGAATATCATATCTACCTGGTGAATCAGTCGCTAAAAGGCCGACCGATTGTGTTCGATCTCCTTTCAGACACTGGTGTCGCGCGCTCTATCGAGGTTGACCCGAAGGATTTTCCGGGTCGCGGGACGACCCACGGCGTGCTCGAGACGGGCCTGGGGCTATTCCCTGCGGTTCCCCCGATCTCCCCCACAGTGAGTGAAGTGCTTGCTGGCTCTCCGGCACAAAGAGGCGGACTCCAGAAGGATGACCTTGTAACCGCTGTGGATGGATCACCGATTGAAGACTGGAGAGGCCTGGTTCAGGCGATTTCTACCCGACCGGGCCAACGGGTGGAGCTTGAAGTGGACCGTGACCGACAAAGATTAATCATTCAGGTCATCCCGGATGCCGTTGAGAGTGCCGACGGGACGATAGGAAGAATTGGTATTAAACGAGATGCCAGAGTTCGTCCCACGGCGTATCTTCAACTCGGCCTGTTGCCGGCATTTGGCCGGGGGTTGGAAAACACCTGGTTATTGTCCGAGTTGACAGTACGGACTTTGGTGCACATGGTACGGCTCAAGATATCGACAGAGACACTCGGTGGCCCAGTGACGATCGCTAGAGTAGCGGGCCAATCGGCAAGAACCGGTATCGTCCCGTTTCTATTGTTCCTGGCTGTTGTCAGTGTCAGTTTAGGGGTTCTGAATCTATTGCCAATACCGATACTTGATGGCGGGCATCTTTTTTACCTGCTGATAGAAGCGATCCGCGGCACGCCAGTGTCTGTAGAGGCAATGCAGATTGGCCAGCGACTTGGAATAGGAATGTTGGCTGTGCTGATGTTCATTGCATTTTATAATGACGTGGCGCGTTTAGGGTGGTGAACGGGTTTATCGGCGATTTGCTATGAAGAAAATATTTGTATCTTTTATTTTGTTGTTGATATTGAATAATTTCTCGGCCCAAGCGCAGGAAACATTTGAGGTGGCCGACATTCGGGTTGAAGGATTGTCTCGAATTTCGGCTGAAGCGGTCTTTAGTTATCTACCCGTCGGTGTTGGTGATGAAATGGATGAGGAGAAATCTCGTCACATTATAAAGGCGTTGTTCAAGACGGGCTTTTTTAAAGATATAGAGTTGCAGCAGGAAGCTGGAGTCCTGGTCATTACCGTGGTTGAGCGCCCGTCGATCGCTGAGATTCGGGTTACGGGAAATAGAGACCTTGATGACGAACGTATCGACCAGATGCTAGATGAGGCAGGCCTTGTAGAAGGTCGAATAATCAGTGAGGCTTCTCTTGAACGCTTTGTTCATGAACTGAACAATTACTACGTGTCTAGGGGGCGTTATGGGTCCGAGGTCGAGTCGGCAATAACGCCTCTGGATCAAAATCGCGTAGGCGTTGACATCCAGATCGAAGAAGGACGGGTAGCGCGGGTTCGCGAAATACGGTTCGTCGGCAATACAGCCTTTGAAGATGGCCTGCTGCGCAAGAAGTCTGCATTTGACGGGAACGTTTGGACAAATCTGTTGTTTGGCAGAAATAAATTCTCCCAGGAAAAGCTGGATTCAGATTTAGAAAGTTGGCGAAGTTTCTACCTTGATCGGGGTTTTCTTGAGTTTGAAATAGTGTCGAACGACGTATCGATCGGCCCGAACAAAGAAGATGTAGTGTTGACCATTGTACTGTCCGAAGGAGTCCGTTACCGGGTTGGCCGCATTGCTGTTGACGGTACGGAGGTGATCCCGGCAGCGGCAGTTCGAGATCTGCTGGAGATCCAGGAGGGTATGGTGTTTTCTCGCAGAGCCGTTATGGCCAGTCGTGTTGCCATCGAAAAGAAATTTGCAGACGCAGGCCACGCGTTCGCCAATGTAAACCCGGTTCCAGAATTAAATCGAGACAGCAAAGTCGTCAACATTGCGTTCGTAATTGATCCCGGGCCCAAGGTGTATGTTCGTCGCATCAACATCGCGGGCAATACGGCAACGCAGGACGTCGTAATCCGCCGTGAAATGCGTCAGATGGAGGGCGCTTTATATTCTGGTCAGAAAATTCAGCGGTCGAAGGAGAGAATTAATCGACTCGGATTCTTCGAAGAAGTTTCGGTTGGAGTCGTGCCGGTACCCGGCGCGACCGACGAGGTAGATTTGAATTTTGACGTAGCAGAAAGCAAGACTGGCAACCTATTGTTGGGGGTTGGATATTCGGATGACGAGCGGGGTTTTATTCAGGCGCAGGTCAGTCGAAAAAATTTATTTGGTTCCGGTAGGGCGCTCGAAATAAGCCTTGATCGCTCGCAGATCAAGCAGGCCTACGAACTGGAGTATGTAAACCCCTATTACACCGCAGATGGAATCAGCCGGGGTATATTCGCGCGACAAAAAAACGTAGATGCCGGTGTCGGCACTACCGCAGGGTATATTGCGAATTCGAGTACTTTCGGCCTTCGGTATCGTATACCGACAAGCGAGTACAACGCGCTCGACCTAAGTGGAGCATATGAAAACATCGAGCTAATCGGTATCGATAGCACTCCAGCAGAATACACATCGTTCATAGACAAACATCCCAGCAATAAAGGTGCTGTTATTACGGCAGGCTTTGCGCGCGATACCAGAGACAGGATCGTATTTCCGCGCAGAGGCTACCTAAATAAAATAGCTGCAGAAACGGCTGTACCCGGTAGCGACTTGGAGTACTACAAACTTTCTGTTCGGGCGCGATGGTACCGGCCGTTGGCTAAGGATCTGGTGCTTGGTTTGAGCGGGACTGTGGGATACGGCGGTGGATACGGGGATGCTGGGCAGTTGCCTTTTTACAAGAACTTTTTCGCAGGCGGGGCCTCCTCGGTACGCGGGTACGCGGCTGGATCATTGGGCCCTAGGACGGCCGCACAATCCGCTGGTGATCCACTGGGGGGCAGCCGCAGGTTGCTCGCTAATGCCAATCTCTATTTTCCCGTGCCGGGTCTTGAAAACGGCGACAACACGAGGTTGAGTCTTTTTATGGACGCCGGGCAGGTGTACGGCGATGCTGAACCGATGTCATTTTCTGACTTGCGCGCGTCGGTGGGTGTGGCATTCAACTGGTTTACGGCAATTGGGCCGCTAGCGCTGAGCTATGGTCTACCGCTGAATGCCGAGGCGAGTGACCGGACCCGAAAGTTTCAAATTACGCTCGGAACTTTGTTCCGTTAAATCTGTCGGAACTCTGTTCCGATCATCCTGAATATTTTGAGGAAATTCCCATGAGCAAGATGATACGTTTGTCTACCGCAATCGTCGTTGGCTTTTTGTTAGCGGGTGTCGCATCGGCATCACACGCAGATGTAAAGATCGGTTTTGTTGACCCGGTAGCGCTGATTCAAAATGCGCCGCAGTCGGAGGCAGCTCTGAAGCAGTTGGAGCAGGAGTTTCGTCCGCGAAATGACGACATCCTGGAACTGCAGGATCGTATCGGAACCCTCGAGCTTGATCTCGAAAAGAATGCTTTGATCTGGTCAGAAGTAGAAATTCAGAACACCAAGCGCGAAATTGACGCATTGAAAAGACGTATGAAGCGCACTCAGGAAGAGGCTCAGGAGGACTATAACCTGCGACGCAACGAGGAGTTGGCGAGGATACAGGGGCTCATCCGAGAAGTTGTTGTGACCATTGCCAAGGATGAGGGCTACGATTTGATATTGGAGACCGGTGTTGTGTATGTAAGCCCCAAGATCAATTTGACAGAGAGGATTCTGGAAGAACTCGAGAACTTGTAATTGGCCGGCGCAGGGCGAGTTGTGCACAAAAAACAAGTAATTTTTCTGTGGCGTCACCATTTCTAGATGTGCGGGATAAAGGCAGTAACTTATGACTCAAATTGACATCAATCAAATACAGAAAATCCTTCCCCATCGCTATCCGTTTTTAATGATAGATCGCGTCATCAAAGTCGATCCGGGAAAAACTCTTACGGCTATCAAGAATGTCAGCGTAAATGAACCGTTTTTTGAGGGCCACTTCCCCCATCGCCCCGTGTTTCCCGGTGTACTTATGCTCGAGTGCATTGCGCAGGCATCTGCAATCTTGGCTAGTCTTATGATTGATGCAACGGCAAGTGGGAAAAACGTGTATCTGTTTGCTGGTGTCGACAAGGCGCGCTTCAAACGCCCTGTAGGGCCTGGCGATCAACTGTTCATCGATATTGAGTTTGTGAAGCATATAAAGAAATTGTGGCGATGCGTTGGCACTATCAAGGTAGATGGAGAACTCGCCTGCTCTGCTGATGTTCTGTTTACCCACAGGGAGATTGAGTGATAGACGACAGGGCCCTAGTTGATTCGGGCGCACAAATTGGGAACGACGTCACGATTGGCCCATTCACCATTATTGAATCCGACGTTGCTATTGGCCCTGGCACCTGGATAGGGCCACATGTTGTAATCAGGCGAAATACAACAATTGGCGCGGGGAACAAGATTTATCAATTTAGCTCTGTCGGGGAAGACCCGCAGTACGCTGGTTATCAGAACGAAGAGACATACCTGGAGATCGGCGATCGCAATGTGGTTCGCGAATATTGCACGTTGAACCGGGGGTCGCCGGCGGGGTCGGGCACGACCCGGATTGGCAACGATAACCTGATCATGGCGTACGCACACATTGCGCACGACAGCCTGCTTGGGGACCACGTCGTATTTGCCAACGGTGCAAGCCTAGCCGGGCATGTCGAGATCGGTGATTACGCAATACTCGGTGGATTCACTCTGGTTCATCAATTCTGCAGAATCGGCGGGCACTCGATGACGGGCATTGGAGCCGTGTGCCTGCAGGATGTACCGCCTTATATCCTGGCCGTCGGAAATACTGCGTCGCCTTGCGGGCTCAATATTCGCGGGCTCCGACGACATGGTTTCAGTGAACCAGTGATTCAGGCACTGCGGGGGGCCTATCGGCTCCTTTACCGGCAGGAACTCAGTCTCGATCGGGCGCTGGGGGAGCTGGACCGCATCGCAGAGTCGGTAGAAGAAGTCGCTGCGCTGGCTAATTTTGTGCGGGGCTCGGCCCGTGGAATTATCCGTTGACTTGAAATGGTTGGGGGTCGTGTCCAGATGGCGCCATGCGAATTGGGGTAGTGGCGGGGGAAGCGTCCGGAGATTACCTCGGGGCGGGACTGTTGAAATCGCTGCGCGAGAATGTTCCGGGTCTGGTGGCAGAAGGGATAGCCGGCCCAAGAATGCAGAAAGAGGGCGCGAAATCGTTGTTCCCGATGACCCAGATTTCGTTAATAGGTGTCGACGGATTAATCACGAACCTGTCGCGGTTGTTGCGGATTCGTCAAAAATTGTATCGTCATTTTATTGCCGACCCGCCAGACCTGTTCCTTGGAATTGACTTGCCAGATTTCAACTTACATCTAGAGAAAAGACTGAGGAAGAATGGGGTGCGTACCATTCATTACGTAAGCCCCACCGTGTGGGCCTGGCGAAGTTGGCGAATCAGCAAGATAAGACAGGCTGTTGATCATATGCTGGTTCTGTTCCCGTTTGAAGAGGATTATTTCAGGACCCGTGATATACCCGCGACTTTTGTGGGGCACCCGGCGGCAGACGAACTGCCAGAGGGGACCACTGGAGAAATACGGTTGCGGTTGGGATTGCCCCTGGAGAAAGAGCTGGTTGCACTGCTGCCAGGCAGTCGAAATAGCGAAGTATTGAACCTCGGTTTGCATTTTCTGGAGGCAGCAGCATTGCTGCAAAGACGCCGGGCAGGAGTCGAGTTTGCGGTGCCCTATGTGAATAGCGAGATCAAGCAAATCTTTCGTGACCAATTGAGCCGGGTAACCCCGAATATTGTGCTGCATGAATTCACCGGTCGCTCCACGGAGGTCATGGCGGCCTCAAATGTCGTCTTGGCAGCGTCGGGCACTGCCGCTCTGGAGGCCGCGATGTTAAGAAAACCAATGATTGTGGCCTACAAGGTTTCGCGTCTCTCTTATTGGCTCGCGCGGCGGGTGGCTTCGACGCCGTACGTGTCGATGCCGAATAACCTGGTTGCGGGGCCACTGGTGCCGGAGGTGTTACAGGCAGCCGTGTCGGGTGCACGGCTCTGTGATGAGTTGTGGTCCCTCCTCAGTGATTCGGGTCGGTCCAGTCAGATGGTGGAAAGTCTAGAGAATATCTATAAGCAATTGAAAAATGACGCAAATACGAAAGCAGCAGAACTCATTCTACAACTGCGAGCCGGCTGGGTCCGGCCTTGATTCGACATGTTGCTGGCGTCGATGAGGCAGGGCGAGGACCGCTCGCTGGCCCGGTTGTTGCCGCTGCGGTAGTCTTTGTAGACGGCGAGACGATGCCTGGAATAGGCGACTCGAAGCGGCTTACGGCATCTCGCAGGGCGCGAATGTCGTCGCGGATACGGCGAACTGCCGTGGACTGGGCGATCGGTGCTGCGACGGCGCGAGAAATTGATCAACTGAACATTCACAATGCAAGTTTGTTGGCGATGCGAAGGGCAGTGCTGGGACTGCGTGAAAGGGTCGACTATGTCTATATTGACGGCAGGTTTTTTCCGGATATTCCAATACCGGGAGAGTCGGTGATTCGCGGTGATCAGAGCATTCCCGTCGTTTCGGCAGCTTCGATTCTTGCCAAGGTATCCCGTGACCGGCAAATGGTCTGGCTGGACCGGTCATATCCGCAATATGGGTTCGCTCGGCACAAAGGTTACCCAACGAGATTCCACCGTTCGGTTCTTGAAACACTCGGGCCAACGCCGGAGCATCGCATGAGCTACGCCTGGGTCGACAAGGCCAAGGTAGTCCGCTGCAAGGGGTGAGCAATGGTGGGACTGGTTTCATGAACAAATCGGTTGAAGTATCCCCGTTTGTTCATTTGCATGTGCATACTGAGTATTCGCTCGTCGATGGTATCTGCCGTATTTCTAATCTGATTGACCAGGCTCGGATGCTGCACATGCCGTCGATAGCGATTACGGATATATCGAATATTTACGGTGTTGTGAAGTTTTATCGACGCTGCGCTGATCGAGGGATCAAGCCAGTCATCGGTGTTGAGTTGGCGATTGCCACCGAGCGGGGCGCAGGCGACCGGCCGCGGATTGTGCTCCTGTGCCGGAACAATCAAGGGTATCGGTTCCTTTGTGAGTTGTTAAGCAAGCTGCATTCGCAGTCCCAATCCAGCGGCGAGATAGCGGTCACGAAAGATGCGCTGGCCGCGGGCGGAGAAGATCTCATCGCGCTGTCGGGCGGCCTTCATGGGGAGGTCGGTCAGGCGCTGTTGACAGAGAATCATTTGCAGGCCCAAGTGCTAGTGCAGGAATATCGAGACTTGTTTCCCGGCAATTTTTATCTCGAGGTGTCTAAGACCGGGCAGGCCGGCGAGGAAGAATACCTACAGAGGGTTCTCCCCTTAGCAGCAGAAGCCCATGTTCCGATTGTTGCGAGCAACAATGTTCGATATGTCAATAAGGGTGAGTACGAGGCTCACGAGATCCGGGTATGCATTAACGATGGTCGGATACTGGATGATCCAAGGCGTCCCCGTCGTTACACCGAGCAGCAGCATCTGCGAAGCAGCGAAGAAATGATCGATCTATTTCGTGATCTGCCCCAGGCGATTGAGAATTCAGTTCAGATCGCGCGCCGCTGCAATGTTTTTCTGGAGTTCGACAAGGTGCATATGCCGGCAATTCCGGCGGCAGCTTCGGGTGACGTCAATCAGTTGCTTAAGGATACGGCCGAACAACGGTTGCAGGTTCGATTGGCGAGCGTTGGTGGCACCGATCAGAGCGAATACCCGGTCCGATTGAAAGAAGAACTGACGATTATCCGAGAAATGGGATATGCCGACTATTTTTTGATCGTGGCGGATTTTATTGACTGGGCGAGACAGGTTTCCATACCCGTTGGGCCGGGACGTGGATCAGGGGCGGGTTCGTTGGTTGCTTACGCGCTCGGCATCACCCAGTTAGACCCGATACGGTATGGATTGTTGTTCGAGCGATTTCTTAACCCGGAACGGGTGTCGTTACCGGATTTTGATATTGACTTTTGTATGTTAGGCAGAGATCGAGTGATCGAATACGTTGTGGATCGCTACGGAGCAGATAAAGTCGCCCAAATTATTACTTTCAACAGCCTGGCTGCCCGGGCCGTGGTGCGCGACGTCGGGCGGGTGATGGGATTGCCGTACGGGTTCTGTGATGTGTTGGCAAAATTGGTGCCTTTTGAGGTGGGGATGACGCTGGAAAAAGCGCTCGAACAGGACGAAGAAATGCGAACTCGGTATGAGACCGAACCCGAGGTCGGCCAGCTCATTGATAACGCCAGGTTGCTCGAGGGGTTGCCCAGGAATGCCGGGAAGCATGCCGGGGGAATTGTCATTGCTCCGCGATCGATTACCGACTACACCGCATTGTACTGGGAGCAGGGAATGGCTCAGCCAGTGACGCAGTTCGACAAAGATGATCTTGAGTCTATCGGCCTGGTTAAGTTCGATTTTCTGGGCTTGCGCACCTTGACAGTGATCGATTGGACGCTCTCTCGGGTCAACCAGAGAGGACGTGACCGTGATTCGCCTCAGATCGACCTTGCGGCACTGCCAGTTGACGATTTGACAACATATGAATTTATTCGGTCCGGTCGCACGACAGCAATTTTTCAATTGGAGTCGCGAGGGATGCGTGAACTGATCGAGCGTATGAAGCCTGAAAACTTTGATGACCTGATCGCGTTGGTTGCCTTGTTTCGTCCGGGACCTCTGCAGTCAGGTATGGTGGATGATTACATCGACCGCAAGCATGGACGAAAAAAGGTGAATTATCCCCATGAGCTGGTCGAGCAGATCCTGCTACCGACTTATGGAGTGATTCTCTATCAGGAACAGGTCATGCAGATTGCACAAGTGTTGGCAGGTTATACGCTTGGCGCTGCAGATCTTCTGCGCCGCGCTATGGGTAAAAAGAAACCGGAGGAAATGGAGCGCCAGCGGTCTATTTTTGTGGAGGGCGCCGAAAAGAGAGGGGTTAAAACGCGGACTGCCAATTCAATTTTTGATTTGATGGAAAAGTTTGCCGGGTATGGCTTCAATAAATCGCATTCGGCTGCCTATGCAATGCTGAGTTATCAGACGGCCTGGTTGAAAAACCATTATCCAGCGGACTTCATGGCGGCAGCATTGTCTGCCGACATGGAGCATACGGACAAGATCGTTACCTTAGTTGACGAATGTCGCAATCTGGAGATCGAAGTTTTGCCGCCGGATATCAATCAATGCGGCTACGAATTTACAGTGGCTTCAGATTCTTCGATTCGTTACGGCCTGGGCGCAGTCAAGGGTGTCGGGCAAAAAGCGGTGGAGAATATTCTCTCGGAACGAGATGCCAATGGGTCGTTTGCCGATCTATTCGATTTCTGCTTGCGAGTAGATGGTCAGAAGTGCAACAAGAGAGCGTGTGAAGCTTTGATTACCTCAGGGTCATTAGATGCGTTCGGTGCGCATCGAGCCGCGCTCTTAAGAGATTTGCCGGTGGCTATGAGCCTGGCAGGGCAACAAGAAGACACACGGTCGTCCGGGCAGGGTGACATGTTCGGGTTGCAACCACCCGAGAATGTTCACGAAAAGAATTCAAGCGTGAGGCCGTGGTCGGAGCGAAAGCGATTGGAAGAGGAGAGAAAAAGTCTGGGTCTTTATCTAAGTGGGCACCCCATTCTCTACCACGCGGCAGAACTGGCACAAATCGTAGATGGCAAGATTGCCAGCATTAATCCGCGCCCAGAGAGGACGATCACGATCGCGGGCCTGGTGGTCGGATTCCGAACCTACAATACCAGACGCGGTGACAACATGGCTTTCATTTCTCTGGACGATCAGACCGCGCGGGCCGATGTCAGCGTGTTTGGTGATTTGTACTCCGGTACTCGCAAGATGGTGCAGTCCGAGAGTCTATTGGTGGTCACGGGTACCTGCAGCACTGACGAACGCACCGGCGAACTCCAGGTTCGAGCCGACCAGATAGACACGATCGGATCCCTGAGAAGCAGGGCGCTGACAAAAATTACAGTTTCGTTGAATCAGGATACGCAACCTGGCAGCGTATTACCCAGTCTGAGTGACCTCCTGCAGGGCATGGTTGGGACCCATACAGATCTAGAGATCCAATATTTTAATTCTCGCGGCGATGCAATCTCGATGACTCTGGGCACAGAATGGCGGATCGATGTTTCGGATAAACTCATCGAAGAGTTGCATCGGCTATTTGGGGTACCGAACGTGCATTTGAACTATGATCCGAACCGGCTTCACGCGCCGGTACAGAAGCAGCAGGATCGGGCAGCCTGATCCAAGAATTTTGCGCGATCGCTGCGACGTCGCTGGCGAACTACCACCATGCAGCAATTCCTGGACTTTGAACGACCAATCGCTGATCTTGAGGCGAAGATCGAAGAGCTTCGGCGTATCAGTCCTGAAAATCCAGTCGATCTTGAAGACGAACTCGAACGACTGGAGGCCAAGTGCCGAAAGTTAACTCGGGACATTTTTAGCGACCTGACCGCTTGGCAGGTCACGCAATTGGCCAGACATCCGTTACGCCCGTATACGCTTGATTACATCGACAGGCTTTTTACCGAGTTCGTCGAGTTGCATGGAGATCGAATGTATGCCGATGATCGAGCTGTGGTTGCGGGGCTGGCGCGATTATCCGGGCGTGGTGTAGTGATCATAGGGCACCAGAAGGGCAGGGATACGAACGAGAAAATCAGCCGAAATTTTGGAATGCCGCGGCCCGAAGGATTTCGTAAGGCGCAACGGGTCATGAAACTGGCCCAACGCTACGGCCTGCCCGTGGTGACATTCATTGATACGCCTGGGGCATACCCTGGGATAGATGCGGAGGAGCGGGGCCAAAGCGAGGCGATTGCCCGCAGTATTTCCCTGATGGCTGATCTTAAGGTTCCCATTGTTTCGGTTGTGATCGGTGAGGGCGGTTCGGGGGGCGCGTTGGCTGTTGCGGTTTGCGACCGTTTATTGATGCTCGAGTATTCGACCTATTCTGTGATTTCGCCGGAAGGGTGTGCCTCGATTTTGTGGAAGGACGCCGATAAGGCAATGTCGGCTGCTGAAGCGATGAAGCTGACATCTGTGGAGTTAAAGCACCGCCAACTGGTCGACGAGGTTGTTGCCGAACCGCTGGGTGGCGCGCATCGCGATTTCGATGCCGTGGCTGAAGCCATTCGCGCCGCTGTAGAACGGCATCTGGATGAGTTGGTGGGCATCGGAATCGACGACCTTCTCGAACGGCGATATCGGCGGATTCAGTCTTTCGGCAGATATTCAGAAAGAAACTGATCTCGGATGAGTCGTTCGGCAACGGAGCTGTTTTCGCCTGTGTCCCGCGCTGCAGGGCGATTTGCAGCGCAGGTTGCCGGTAAGCGGGTGTTGTTAGGTTACAGTGGTGGTGTTGACTCTCACGTGCTTTTGTACGAGCTCACGCGGGTGGCTTCGATGCACCGAATCGCGATTGTCGCTTTGCACGGAAATCACCAGGTACTGCCGAAATCCAATCAATGGGAACAACACTGTCGGCAAGTTTGCCAAAAGATCGGCGTTGAATTTCGAAGCCATCGGCTGCCTGTAGATTTCGATCGCGCGGGGGGGCGGGAGAAAGTACTCCGCGAAGCGCGCTATGCATGGTTCAAAAGCGTGATGAATTCAGGTGACGTTCTGGCGACGGCACATCATCTGGATGACCAGGTAGAAACGGTCCTCTTCCGACTGTTTCGGGGCAGCGGAGTGCGAGGATTGGCTGGAATCTCGCCTGTACGCAAGTGGGGTAAGGGCGAATTGTATCGACCGTTCAGAGATCTCTGGCGCTCAGACATTCTCGCGTTTGCCGAGCATCACCACCTGGAGTGGGTGGAAGACGAAAGCAATCGCGATGAGTCGTTCGATAGAAACTTTCTCCGCGAGCGGCTGATGCCTATTTTGCGATCCCGTTGGCCGGGGAGTCCGGCGACCATTGCCCGCGCTTCTCGTCATTTGGCGGCTACCGAGACGCTCCTGGAACAGATTGGCAGCGAGGATTTAGGGCGTTGGCACCTTGCGGCGGACGAGTGCCAGTTCACAAATTTTGGAAAGATCCGGGTCTCCCGCCTTATGGCGTTGTCCCCGGAGCGGGCCGCCAATTTGCTTCGATGCTGGGGCAGAAGAGCCGATCCCGAGGCACCGGGATCTGGCCAGTTGTTTGAACTTTTGCGCCAGTTGGCCCAATCAAACGGGGCAATGAAGGCGCGGCTTGTCTGGAAATCAGTCGAATTCAGGCGTTATCGCGATTGCCTGTACCTGCTGCCGGCACAGGCAGATCCGATGCCCCACGTTGCCCGGTACTGGATGGCCGAGCCGTTATTGGATTTGCCGGTTGCCGGCGTTCGGCTTCGATCGCGTCGGGGCGTTGGGCACGGTATTCGTGCCTCGGGCACGAATATTCCGGCGATCGAAGTTCGCTGGTACAACCAGAAAATCGGGCTTCGACTTGCGCGGGGCGCCAGGACCCGGACTCTGCGGAATCTTTTCCAGGAACGGGGCGTGCCGCCTTGGGAGCGTTGGCGTCTGCCGGTTTTGTGTATCGATGATTCGGTAGCGTATGTGCCCGGTATCGGGGTGGCGGCCAGTTTTGCTGCCCGGGCGGATGAGCCAGGAATCGAATTTCTTCTGGAGGAGCGCTGATCAATTGGGGAATCAGTGTATTTCTCCGCACAGCAGATTGTGAAGAACCCGCGGCTCTGGTAGTCTATCGTTCCGTCCGGCGAGGAGCATTCGGCATCTGCTCGTATGTTTCGAGGGTTCCCGCCCCGAGCCAAGTTCTACGACCCGGTAATTGACTACTGCGCCAGGTACGCCAGACGGAATGACCATGAAGTGGGCCTTTATCACCGGTGGGGTTGTATCCTCTCTGGGGAAAGGTATCGCTTCTGCGTCGTTGGGCGCTTTGCTGGAAGCCCGCGGACTGCGTGTCACTTTCCTTAAGCTGGATCCTTACATTAACGTGGATCCAGGAACAATGAGTCCTTTTCAGCACGGCGAGGTTTTCGTGACCGAGGACGGTGCCGAAACAGATCTGGATCTGGGTCATTATGAGCGATTTGTCCGGACGCGCATGACCCAGGCCAACAATTTCACTACAGGCCAGATCTATGAGCGGGTGATTCGAAAGGAGCGCCGCGGTGATTATCATGGCGGCACCGTTCAGGTGATTCCGCATATCACCAATGAAATTAAAGAATGCATCAAGGATGCGTCGGCAGGATACGATCTGGCGCTGGTCGAGATCGGCGGCACAGTTGGCGACATAGAATCGCTACCGTTTTTAGAGGCCATTCGTCAGCTTCGAATCGAGGAAGGGCGAAAAAACACGGTTTTCCTCCATCTGACGTTGGTGCCGGAATTGGGGACGACCGGGGAAATTAAGACCAAGCCGACACAGCATTCCGTGAAAGAACTGCGCACCATCGGTATTCAGCCCGATGTGGTGTTGTGCAGATCCAGCGCTCGAATTCCTGAAGAGGCGCGGCGGAAAATTGCCCTGTTCACAAATGTTTCTGAAGATTCGGTCATATCAGCGATTGACGTCGGCAACATTTACTCAATACCGCGTCATTTCCAGGACCAAGGCCTTGACGATATCGTGGTAAGACATCTCGAACTGACAGCCGGCACGGCCAATATGACGGAGTGGGATCAGGTGACGGATGCAATTGACCACCCCAGTCAGGAAGTGACCGTTGCTATGGTTGGAAAGTATGTAAGCCTCAATGATTCCTATAAGTCATTGTCGGAAGCTCTGGTACATGCCGGTGTAGGTCATAGGTGCCGGGTCAATGTGATTTACTTAGATTCGGAGGAAATCGAGGCCGACGGTTTGTCCCTGCTTGAAAATGTAGATGCGGTATTGATACCTGGAGGTTTCGGCGAGAGAGGCACCGAAGGCATGATCGAGGCGGCTCGGTTTGCCCGCGAACAACATGTGCCGTTTCTAGGGATTTGTCTCGGCCTACAGATTGCGGTGATAGAGTTCGCGCGGCACGTGGCTGGATTGGAAGATGCACACAGCACGGAGTTCAAGCCGGACTGCATCAATCCGGTGATCGCACTGGTTTCAGAATGGATTGCCGGAGATGGAACCCACGAAACCCGCAGTGAGGAGGACGAGTTAGGGGGCACCTTGCGCCTGGGTTCTCAGGGTGCCAAGTTGGTGGCCGATACCAAATCGTACGCAGCATATGGGCGCGATACAATTCATGAGCGCCACCGGCACCGCTACGAGTTCAACAACCAATTCTTAGAGACGCTCGAATCGGCTGGATTAATTGTTTCCGGGATATCAGAGGACGAATTGGTCGAGATGATTGAATTGCCGGGCCATCCCTGGTTTGTGGCCTGCCAGTTTCATCCAGAGTTCACCTCAACCCCCCGCGATGGCCACCCGTTGTTCTCACAATTCGTCCGGGCAGCATGTGCTTACAGGGATGATTCGATGAAGCAGGAAAGAGCGGTCGCCTAGTGATTTTGCATGGCCGGCCCATTGGCCGGGAACATCCTTTGTTCCTGATTGCCGGGCCCTGCGTCATAGAGAGCCGGGAAGCAGCGCTCGCTGTCGCAAATCGATTGCAGCAGATCTCAGAAGATCTGGACTTGCTGGTGGTTTTCAAATCGTCGTTTGACAAGGCCAACCGCACGGCAGGGTCTTCTTTTCGTGGACCGGGCATGGACGAGGGCCTTGAGATCCTCGCCGAGGTTCGAGCCGAAACCGGCCTGCCAGTATTGACCGACATTCATTTACCGGATCAGGCACAGCCCGTTGCGGACGTGGTCGATGTGTTACAGATCCCCGCTTTTCTTTGCCGGCAGACAGACCTTCTCCAGGCTGCCGCTAAGACCGGCAAGCCAATCAACATCAAGAAGGGGCAATTTGTGGCGCCCACCGAGATGAAGGCAGCGGTAGAGAAGGTTCAGTCGGCCGGCGCTCCGGCGGTAATGCTGTGTGAACGGGGCACGACGTTTGGTTACCACAATCTGGTGGTCGACATGCGCGCGCTCGAGATCATGGCGGAAACCAAATGTCCGGTTGTTTTTGATGCTACGCATTCTGTACAACTTCCGGGGGGCCGTGGAAATCAGTCTGATGGGCAGAGGGAATACGTACCTGTCCTTGCTCGAGCAGCGGTGGCGGTCGGCATCGCAGGCCTTTTCTTGGAAGTGCACCCAGACCCGGATCAGGCCATGAGCGACGGTCCAAATGCTTGGCCTTTGGGCATGCTGGACGGATTGCTACGCGGCCTACTGGCCTTGGATGCTGTCGTGAAAGAGCGACTTCTGTCAGTTTCCTAAGGCGCAGCCAGGCAGAAACCGGACCTCAAAGCGAGCGCGCAACAAATGCCAGCCGTAACTGAAGTCTTCGGCCGCGAAATTCTCGATTCGCGGGGCAACCCGACGGTCGAAGGCGAGGTCCATTTGAGCGATGGGTCGCGGGGACGGGCTGCAGTTCCCTCTGGCGCGTCAACCGGCGCCCTCGAGGCCCTCGAACTGAGAGACCACGACCCGGATCGGTATGACGGAAAGGGTGTGCGGACAGCAGTCGCCAATATTCAAGGTCCTTTGCGCGATCTGTTGCTGGGCCACGAGGGTTTGGATCAATCAGGGCTGGATCGCGCCATGGCAGATCTCGATGGCACGAAGAACAAGGAACGCCTGGGGGCCAACGCGATTCTGGCGGTCTCGCTCGCAACGGCAAAGGCAGGTGCTCGCAGCAAAAACGAACCCCTGTATCGCTACCTGGGAGGACTTTGTGGTAACCCGGAGCCTGCTGTGTTACCGGTACCGCAGATGAATATTCTGAATGGCGGTGCCCATGCAGACAACTCAGTGGACTTTCAAGAGTTCATGGTGGTGCCGGTTGGTGCAGAGAATTTCTCGGAAGCTGTTCGTATCGGCGCGCAGATATTCCATTGTTTGCGTAGCCAACTCCGTGAGCGGGGGCTGAGCACTGCGGTGGGCGACGAAGGCGGATTCGCGCCCGAGTTGTCTTCCAATGAAGAGGCCATCCAATGTGTGCTTGCCGCGGTAACGGCGGTGGGCTACAAAGAAGGCGGGCCCGTTCGGGTCGGACTCGACGTAGCAAGCAGTGAATTTTTTGTCGATGGCCAGTATCGACTTGTGGCTGAAAATCAATCAATGAGGAGTAGTGAATTCGCAGATTTTCTCAGCGCATGGGTAGACCGGTACCCGATCTTAACCATTGAAGACGGGATGGCGGAGTCGGATTGGGAAGGTTGGAAGCTTCTGTCTGATCGGATCGGGGCGCGTATTCAGCTTACGGGTGACGATCTTTTTGTGACCAATGTGGAGATCCTGCGTGAGGGGATTTCCAGGGGCGTTGCAAATTCCGTGCTGATCAAACCCAACCAGATTGGCACTTTGACCGAGACCCTGGACGCGGTGTCTGTTGCCCAGAATGCGGGTTACGCTGTGACCATTTCGCACCGTTCCGGAGAAACTGAAGACACCACGATCGCCGACCTGGCGGTCGCTGTGGGCCCTTGCCAGATCAAGACCGGTTCTTTGAGTCGGACGGAGCGAACTGCTAAGTACAATCGACTGCTACGGATCGAAGAGCAACTCGGTGAGTCTGCCAGCTACGCTGGCCTCGATGGGTTTCCCCAGCTATCACGGCAGCAATTCCAGTGAATCACATCGGTCTTAAAGTTAAACTGGTTCTGGCGGTGTTTGTCGTTATGTTGATCTTGTTGCAGTATGCCTTGTGGGGCGGAAAACAAAACGTAATTGACCTTTATCGTTTAAATCGGCAGGTCGTCGATGTGCGAAACGAGAATCACGAATTCCAAAGCAGAAACGATCAATTGCATGAAGATGTGATCGATATCAAGAGTCGACTGGGCGCCATCGAATCGCTGGCCAGGTTCGATCTGGGTCTGATCAAGCCTGGCGAAACTTACTATCAGATTGTCCGGTCAGAGCCGGACCAGAATCACTGACATGTCACGCGTTATTGCGATTCTCCCTCAGATGTTTCCACGGGCAGTTCCACCAACCGAATAGAGCGGCCTGCTTGGTCGACAGGAAATTCTGCACCAGTAGACGATGCAAGTGGCACAGTAGCCAGCAGCTCCCCAGCCCCACTGGGAAGACTCACGGCGTTAATGACAGTGCCGGCGCGTTGTGTGGTTTTGGCGTCCAAGAATACGGGATCGCCGGGGGCCGGCAGCTCTCCATGGGTGACCAAAGCGCGTGCCATCCGGTGCTTCACTCGGCCCAGATACCGGACCCGGGCGACGATTTCCTGGCCCGGATAACAGCCTTTACTGAAGCTGACTCCGCCGATCAGATCTAGATTGACACTTTGCGGAATGAAATTTTCTTGGGTGGCAGCCGTAATCCGAGCAAGGCCGGATCGCATCTCAAACAAGGCCCATTGGTCCGATCCTGCAAGTTGTGTGCCGCTTCGGATCACGGTCCATGATTTGATCAATTGTTCGGGTGGCGCAATGACTAGGTATCCTTTTTCTCTGTCGCCAAGGGGTATCGAACACATCCCCCCCTTACAGAAGACCTCGTTGGCCATTTCAGCCGGACCCCCCGCGAGTTCCGCCACGATGTGGTTGGCGCCTGGACCGGTAAGGCCAATCGCGACGCGCGCTGTTTCTACGGCGAGGTCCACTTTCATTCTGAGTACATACATCTGCAGTCGTTGGAGAATGCCCGGGAGGATGCCGGAATCAGACAGGAGGAGAAAGTCATCTCCGTCCCGCAGAACTCGAAAGATGGCAAGCAAACGACCTTTTGGATTACAGTAGCCGCTGATTCTGCTGATTCCGAATCCAATGTCCTTTATATCACCGGTGAGTTGCGCCTGTAGAAATTCGGCCGCATCAGAGCCCGAAACTCGAGCGATACCCATCCAGGTGACTGGCGAGAAAACCGTATCGTTCGGATCCAAATAGGCAGATGCCCCGTCCCCGAACCGGAGCACCGACGCCCCTGCAAAGGCTGCGCCCTGCCGTCGGAGAAAGCTGTGCCATGAATCGCTCATGTGTATTGGTCGTTAGCGCGGCAACTGGTACGACTCTTGGATTGAGTGGTTGCGCATCGGTGGCGGTGAACGCATTTTCTCTTCTTTGTGCCTGAGACTCAATCCTTGAGTTTTCAGGATAATCGCGGGAGAATATTTACGCAATGCATAAGTCCCACACCCGCACGCCCCCCACTGATCCTGTGCCAAGGTCGGCCTCACAGGAGAGTACACCTGCGCCGCGTACTTTGATCGATGCGCCAGACGCAGAAGCTAAACGTAGAGCATCACCGGGATCAGAGAGAAAGGCAGATCCGACCCGGTACGGCGATTGGGAGCGAAATGGGCGTTGCATTGATTTTTGACGCAACTGACCGGGCGCCGTCGGAATGAGCGCTCGCCCGCGCCCTCTATCACCGCATCTCCAGGTGTACCGCTGGCAGATGACATCGGTGCTGTCTATTTTGCACCGCGGCACAGGACTGTTTTTGGTCCTTGGTAGCGTGATGATCGCATTTTGGGTGGTCGCGCTGGCGTTAGGTCACAACATCTTTGCCAGCTACCAGGCATGGCTCGGGTCGCTGCTGGGCAAAGTGCTTTTGGCCGGCTGGAGCTTCAGCCTGTTTTACCATTGGGCCAACGGTATCCGTCATTTATTGTGGGATGCCGGATGGGGCTACGAAATCGAGCGGGTCTATATGACGGGTTGGATTGTGGTTTTGGTATCGGTGGTTTTGACGGGATTGCTATGGCTTTTGCCGGTGCTCGGTTAGCGTGTTAGCACGTATGGAGCCATCGAGACGCGGGCGTTTATCGCACGGTGAGAAGGGAACCAGGCACTGGCGGTGGCAGCGGGTCAGCGCGTTATTGTTGATACCGCTTTCCTTGTGGTTGATCCTGAGTTTTGGTGACGTGGTCTATAGTAATTACGACCAGTCGCTCGCGTGGGTGTCTGCGCCTCTATCTGGATTTTTGTTGGGCCTGACGCTTATCAGCTTGTTATTTCACGGGCACTTGGGAATTGCCGTCGTTATCGATGACTATGTTCGAGGCCCGTGGCGAAAGAGGGCGATCCATATTTCGGCACTCCTCACTACACTCACCGGTTTATCTGCAATTGCAGCCATTCTAGTGCTGTTCATAACAAAGTAGCTGAACATGCTGCCGGCATATCCCATTATCGACCATGAGTACGACGTGATCGTGGTGGGCGCGGGTGGGGCAGGACTTCGAGCGTGCCTGGGGCTGGCCGAGTCCGGCCTGAACACGGCCTGTATTACCAAGGTATTTCCGACCCGATCGCACACGGTTGCCGCCCAGGGTGGTATCAGTGCGGCGCTCGGCAATATGGGAGAGGACGACTGGCGCTGGCACATGTTTGACACGGTAAAAGGATCAGACTGGCTGGGCGACCAGAATGCCATCGAGTTCATGTGCAAGGAAGCGGCAGATGCGATTACTGAATTAGAACGTTACGGGGTTCCATTTTCCCGCACCGAAGATGGGCGGATCCATCAACGCGCTTTCGGCGGTATGACGACACATTATGGCAAGCAACAAGCCGAGCGTACGTGCTGTGCCGTAGATCGAACTGGCCATGCAATCCTGCACACGCTTTATCAGCAGTCGTTGAAGCATCGAACCGAGTTTTTCGTCGAATATTTTGCGCTTGATCTGATCATGGACACGGGCGTGTGTACCGGCGTTATGGCGTGGTGCCTTGATGATGGGTCCCTCCATCGCTTCTCGGCCAAGGTGGTCATACTGGCGACCGGTGGCTACGGTAGAGTGTATTTTTCCGCAACCTCTGCACACACCTGTACCGGAGACGGCAATGCAATGGCGTTGCGGGCTGGATTGCCCTTGCAAGACGCAGAGTTCGTTCAATTTCATCCCACGGGTATTTACAGATCTGGGTGCTTGATTACGGAAGGTGCCCGAGGTGAAGGCGGCTACCTGGTGAACGCCGACGGCGAAAGATTCATGGAGCGCTACGCTCCTAACGCCAAGGATCTGGCCTCCCGCGATGTCGTCAGTCGATCAATGACTGTTGAAATCCGTAATGGCAATGGAGTGGGCCCTAAGAAGGATCATCTCCACCTGCACTTAGAGCACATCGGCGCTGAGGTACTGCACGAACGGCTGCCAGGTCTTACAGAAACCGCAAAGATTTTCGCTGGCGTTGACGTCACTCGAGAACCCATACCCGTGCTGCCAACGGTCCACTACAACATGGGCGGTGTCCCAACAAATTGCGAGGGCGAGGCCCTGACGCTAGGACCAGATGGCTCCGATCGTGTGGTGCCGGGATTAATGGCGGTTGGAGAGGGGGCTTGCGTGTCTGTACACGGCGCCAATCGACTTGGGTCGAATTCACTGCTCGATCTGGTTGTTTTCGGGCGTGCGGCAGCGAGGCGGGCGGTGGTGTTATGTGCACAAACAGATCGGCGGCTTCCGCGGCGCGATGCGGGCGACGAAGCTGTGGGGCGACTCGATCAAATCCGCCATGCCACTGGAGCGCTCGGCACAGCATCGCTACGACTTCAAATGCAAGAAACGATGCAAAATGACTGTGCGGTATTTCGCACCCACGAGACATTAACTGAAGGACTCAGGAAGTTAACTGAACTGCAACAAGATTTCGACGAATTGATGATCTCAGACCGTTCGCTCGTCTGGAACACCGATCTGGTGGAGGCCCTAGAACTCGATAACATGCTGCAGCAGGCACGGGTCACTGTACATTCGGCTCTTTATCGGACGGAAAGCCGCGGCGCACACTGGCGGGAGGACTTTCCGAATCGGGACGACGAAAACTGGCTGAAGCATACTCTGGTTTGGCACGATGATACCGGAGCAATTCAAATCGCCTATCGTCCGGTCCACCTGGGGACCCTGACTGACGATGTCGAGACGATAGTACCTGAAGTGAGGGTTTATTAAGAGATTCCAACATGGCTACGTTTCGCTTACCGAAAAATTCCCGAATCGAAAAAGGCGCGATGTATTCCTGCAGTGGCCAGCATGGGTTGGTCCGACGTTTCAAGATTTACCGATGGAATCCGGACGATGGGAAAAACCCCAGGCTAGATATTTTTGAGGTCGATATTGATGAATGTGGCCCGATGGTCTTGGATGCCCTGATCTCGATCAAGAGCGATCATGATTCGAGCTTGGCATTCCGTCGTTCGTGCGGGGAGGGAATCTGTGGATCTTGCTCGATGAATATCAATGGGACCAATCAGTTGGCTTGTATTACGCCGATGGCAAGCATCGATGGAGAAATCGCGGTGTACCCGTTGCCGCACATGGAAGTGGTGAAAGATTTGATCGTGGATCTCAGTCATTTCTTTGCCCAGTATGCGTCGGTTGAGCCATGGCTTAAGAACGACAATCCACCGCTCGAGGGTGAGCGGTTACAGTCCATAGAAGAACGGGGCCGCATTGATGGTGCCTACGAGTGCATTATGTGTGCATGCTGTTCAACCAGTTGTCCGAGTTATTGGTGGAATCCCGATCGCTATCTCGGGCCAGCGGTTCTGTTGCAGGCGTATCGCTGGTTGATCGACAGTCGCGATGATTCACGTGACGAACGCCTGGACCAACTACAGGATTCGTTTCGCCTGTATCGCTGCCATACCATCATGAACTGCGCGAACGCCTGCCCGAAGGGGCTAAACCCCGGTAAGGCGATTGGGGAGATCAAGAAGATGCTTCACCAGCGCGGCTGACTCACAGTGACCAGAGAAAATTCAAGGTTGTTGTGGCGTTGCCGAAGAGGCGCTCGGGAGTTGGATTCGCTTCTTGTGCCGTATGGATCGGCCCAGATTCATGCCATGACCTCAGCTGAAAAATCTAATCTAGACCGATTACTTGAACAACAGGATCCGGATCTTCTGGACTGGTTCTTGGGAAAGAGCATACCCGAGGATTCGTCGATCGCTGATGCGGTCCGTCACGTACTGACTTTCAGTAACGAGAGAGAGCGAGTAAAAGGGGCTTGAATCAGTGGTCGGATCGGCGCGGACGGCACGCGCCGTTTCATCTCGGCGCGGGAAACGGTAAAATTAGACTACATCTCTCGCCGGCAGTGTCTTGCCTGGCGGGAGTTGCATTGGCGTTCTTCCTATTGATTTCTCGCCCTCCCTTATGACTCGTCGCGACCAGGAATCGATTCGCAACTTCGCGATCATCGCCCACATCGACCATGGCAAGTCGACGTTAGCGGACCGACTGATCCAGCATTGCGGGGGTCTGGATAGCCGTGAAATGTCCGAGCAGGTTCTCGATACGATGGAGCTCGAAAGGGAGCGGGGAATTACGATTAAGGCCCAGAGTGTTGCGCTCAGATATAGGGCACACGATGGGCATGAATACCGGTTGAATTTCATCGACACCCCAGGGCATGTGGATTTTTCCTACGAAGTGTCGCGATCACTGAGCGCCTGCGAGGGTGCATTATTGGTCGTCGATGCCTCCCAGGGTGTGGAGGCGCAGACCGTTGCTAACTGCAACACCGCGGTGGAGCTCGGGCTTGCGGTGATACCGGTAATCAATAAGATCGATTTGCCGGCAGCGGAAATTGATCGCGTCCGATCGGAGATCGAAGACCTGATCGGGCTCGATTGCAGTCAAGCCCTTGAAATCAGCGCCAAGACCGGCGCAGGAGTGGAATCGGTGTTGGAGGGGATCGTAGATTGTCTTCCGCCGCCGGGGGGAGAAACGAAGAATTCTACCAAGGCGCTCATCATTGATTCATGGTTCGATAACTATCTCGGAGTGGTCTCACTGATCCGGATGCGGGAGGGTGTTCTTCGGCCTGGAACTCGGGTGCAGATGATGTCGACGGGTCGGAATTACCTGGTCGAACAAGTGGGGGTATTCACGCCCAAACGTACCGCAGTAGCCCTGTTAAGCGCTGGCGATGTCGGTTATTTGGTCGCGGGAATCAAGGACATCAAGGCGGCTCGGGTCGGTGACACCATTACCGAAAGCAGGAATCCGGCCAGCGAAGCATGCCTGGGGTTCATGGATATCAAGCCGGTGGTCTTTGCTGGGCTTTATCCTGTGAACAATGCCGACTTCGACGCGTTTCGAGTTGCGCTGGAAAAATTAAGCCTCAATGATGCATCGCTGCGCTACGAACCGGAGGTGTCGCCTGCCCTTGGATTCGGGTTTCGCTGCGGATTTCTCGGTCTGTTGCATATGGAGATCATCCAGGAGCGGTTGGAAAGAGAGTATAAGTTAGAGCTCATTACAACGGCACCATCTGTGGTCTATCAAGTCGAATGTACCGATGGGGCGGTACAGATGATCCACAGCCCATCGGAGTTACCCAACCCTGCCCGGATCAAAGTCATTCGTGAACCCTATTTTTTGACCCACATTCTTTGCACCCAGGAGTATGTTGGCCCGGTTATCACGCTGTGTATGGAAAAGCGCGGGAATCAGAGGAACATCTCTTACCGGGGGCGCCAGGTAATGCTTGAGTTCGAAATGCCTTTGGCCGAGGTGGTTCTGGACTTCCACGATCAATTGAAGTCGGTGACCAGGGGGTACGCATCGCTTGATTATGAAATGCTGGAACATCGAGATGCCGACATGGTAAAAGTCGATCTCCTGATTAATGGAGAGCGGATCGACCCGCTGTCTATTCTGGTTCATAGAGATCAGTCGGCGTATAAGAGCCGGGACCTCGTCTCAAGGATGAAGAAGCTGATCCCGCGCCAGATGTTCGAGGTATCGATTCAGGCGGCAATCGGCTCCCGGTTTATTGCTCGAGAGACGGTTAAGGCTCTCCGAAAGAATGTCACTGCAAAATGTTATGGTGGTGAT
>CAJXWH010000011.1 GCA_913062915.1 uncultured Acidiferrobacteraceae bacterium
CCGTGCCTCATAAGGGAAGAGTTTCCGGGGCCGGCTTCAATGGAATTTAGCCTTCAGGAGGCAGGGGCCGAAGGTTCAAATCCGGTCGTGCCGGCCATATACTCAAGCGACAAACGCTATGGACGACTTGCCGGTCGCGCTGCGGCGCTCTCATCGTATGGAGGCATTGTTATATGAGTTACAAGCTTTACTACGCAGACCGCAGCGCCGCTATGGGCGCGCGCGTTGTTCTGGAGGAAATCGGCGCGCCCTATGAACTCATATGGACGGACATTTCTCAGGGTTCGACCCGAGAACCCGAACTTCTTGCCTTAAACCCCAATGGCTGGATCCCAGTGCTGGTATGGGAAGAAGGTACGATCTACGAGTGCGGTGCTATCACCGTTTTTCTCTGCGACCGTCACCCCGAGATCCAGTTGGCCCCTGGCCCAACTGATTCTGACCGGGGTTTGTTTCTGCAATGGCTGTTCTTTTTCTCCAGTTCTCTGCAGAACGCTTTCCAGATGACCTATTACCCGAATCGATTCTGTGCTTCGAGTAAGGACGAGGCGAGCGTCAAGCGGCGCTCTACCTCCCGCCTCCAGGAACTTTGGCAGGTGGTTGATGCTGCGATTGGGGAGAAGGACTGGCTGCTCGGAAATCAATTCAGCGCGGCTGACATCTACCTGTTTATGCTGACCACGTGGCTGTCCGAGTCGCACCAACACCCCGCCGCCGATAGTTTTGCAAACGTAAAACGGGTCGCGGCAAAGGTAATGCAGCGCCCTTCCGTTCGCTTCATCTACGAGTCGCACATTTCCGATATTGCCGCCGGAAAAAAACGCGCTCCGTGATCCGATCAGTGAACATAGACCAACCATCTTCACTTTCATTTTTCGCCTGAGAACATTATTTCGAGAGGTATCCCAATGTCCGCACAAAAACGTATCCAGCCCTTATTTCAATTGGACGGCAAGGTCGCCATAGTGACCGGTGCCAGTAAGGGCATTGGCGAGGCGATGGCCCGGGGCCTGGCCGAATTTGGTGCCAAGGTCGTGGTCAGCAGTCGCAAACGAGAAGCGGTGGATGCCGTGGCTGAAACGTTTCAAAACGACGGGCTCGAGGCGGTCGCAATTGCCGCGAACATGGGAAATGTCGAAGAGGCCCATGCCCTGGTTGATCAGTCGGTAGATGCGTACGGCGGCATAGACATCATCGTCAACAACGCCGCGGCCAATCCCGTCTTTGGCCCGATTCAAAAAACCGATGAACGCGCCTTCGACAAAATCATCGATGTCAATCTCAAGGGCCCATTTGAGCTATGTAAAAAAGCCTACCCCATCCTCAAACAGCGAGGCGGGGGATCGATCATTCACATCAGTTCGATCGGTGGACTGACACCCGAACAGGGCATCGGCATTTACAGTGTCAGCAAGGCGGGGCTTATCAACCTGACCAAGGCGATGGCCCAGGATTGGGGAGCGGACAATATCCGGGTGAACGCGATTTGCCCCGGTTTAATAAAAACCAAATTCAGCGAAGCCCTTTGGGGGAACGAGCCCATTTTAGCGCGTTTCTTGCAACACATTCCCTTAAAGCGAGTCGGGACTTGTGACGAAATCGCGGGACTGGCCGTTTATCTGGCCTCGGATGCGGCCACCTATTGCACGGGCGGTGTGTATTTGGTCGATGGCGGACACGCGGCGACCTGATGGCGCAGCAAGAGCGTCAAGGCCCGTTCGTTGTAGGCCACACGACACAGTAAATTGTTTCCTGGCCAGAGAATGTTTTTCGCGAAAAATTTCCAACCACAAAAACCGGAAAACCGCTAGCGAATACAGTCTCTGCCAACCAGCAGATATTCATATAATCGAGAGATGGGTTACAGCCGGTAGCTATTCCATGATTCCGAGAAAGCCACTCGCCAGTTTGCCGACGCACGAAGTCACCAATATGCCGCCGCACCTCGGTGACCAGGATTTGTGGCAAAGCGATGCTGCATTGCAAGAGGGCATTGTGCGTGACGGCGCCAGCTGGGCGCAACCGACACTGGCAGGATTTGGAAAAATTGCGGGCGCCGCCGAGACCTTTGAAAGAGCGGAACTCGCCAACCGATACCTACCTGAACTCAAAGCGTTTGATCGTTACGGCATGCGCATTAATCAGGTTACGTATCACCCTGCCTATCACGAGCTGATGGCCATTGCGGTTGAAAATGAAATAGCAAGCTTTGCCTGGAACCATGTGCAGCCTGGTTCTCAGGTCGGCAATGCAGCACTGACTTATATGTTCAGCCAGGCAGAAGGCGGCGCGATGTGCCCGATGGCAATGACCTATTCGGCGATACCCGCCTTGCGCTCTACCCCCAGCGTCGCTGACGAGTGGATTCCAAGGTTGCTGTCAACAGCCTACGACGCCCGCGACATACCGGTCCCCGAAAAATCAGGGGCCACCATGGGTATGTTCATGACCGAAAAACAGGGCGGTTCAGATGTTCGCGCCAATACGATGCAAGCGGTTGCGGCAGGAAGCACCACGGGAATCGGTGCCGAATACAGACTCACAGGGCATAAGTATTTCTGCTCGGCTCCAATGTGCGATGCCTTCCTCACGCTGGCCTATACCGATGTCGGCCTGTCCTGTTTTCTGGTGCCACGCTGGACACCTGACGGGGAACGCAACGCACTCTTTATTCAGCGGATAAAGGATAAGCTTGGCAATCGCTCCAACGCCTCCACCGAAATGGAACTCCAGGATACCTGGAGCATCATGGTGGGCGAGGACGGTCGAGGCGTGCGCACGATCATCGACATGGTACACGGCAACCGCATGTACTGCTGCGTGAGTTCTGCGGCGTTAATGCGCCAGGGCCTTGTCCAGGCACTGCACCACACGACACATCGAAGCGCGTTTGGTAAACCACTGATTCAGCAACCCTTGATGCGCAACGTGCTGGCTGATCTTGCCCTTGAAGCTGAAGCCGCGCTGGTGCTGGCGCTGCGCATTGCGCGCGCAATGGATGAGGCCAAAACAGCGGAAAGCGCTGCTGCACTGGCGCGTATCGGTGCGGCAATAGGCAAGTACTGGAACTGCAAGCGTGCCCCGGCCCATACATTCGAAGCGCTGGAATGCCACGGCGGCCCGGGGTACATCGAGGAATCGATCATGCCGCGCCTCTACCGTGAAGCACCGGTTAACAGCATCTGGGAGGGGTCGGGCAACATCATGTGCCTGGACGTTCTGCGGGCCATGCAACGCGAAAAAGCGGCCATCCCCGCATTGTTGGCAGAATTCGAACATGCAAGGGGGGCAAATACTGCACTGGACGCTGCTGCGAATGCACTGATGGACGAACTCAATGACACAGATGATCTGGAATTACGCGCCAGAAGCATTACTGAAATGATGGCGGTCACCTGGCAGGGCGCGCTGCTGGTACGACATGCGCCCACTGCAGTATCGGATGCCTTTTGTGCTTCACGACTTGGCACTCGCTGGAGTGGTGCCTACGGCGCATTGCCCTCCAGCGTACACTTCGGCGCCATCATCGACCGGGCACGGCCTGGCGGGTAGCGCACCGGCACCCAGTCGAGCAAACAAAAAGATCTATAAGTCGATAATTGGCTTATTTGCCCGCAATAAACTTCTTTCCCGCGAGCCAACCAACTTCAAGTTCCACAGAAGGTCTGCTTCACTACCTCTTCGGGGCGCGGCGGACTCGTAAACCATTCGCGCCCTGGCTGGTCTTCGTAGGGCGCGGCCAAAACGTTGACCAGTTCATCGAAAGGCGCCAGATTGCCATCATCTTCTGCGGCACGGATCACCCGCTCCACCAAATGATTGCGCGGAATGAACGCAGGATTGACACAGCGCATGTCGGTTTGCCTTTCCAAGTCGGAACGGCCCTCGCTGGCTAGCCGCTGGCGCCAGCGAACAGCCCACTGATCAAAAGCGGCACCATCCGCAAACAACCCGCGAACAGAATCATCGGCCTGCGTTCTGGCGCGATTCAGACTGCACAATCCTCGGAACGTCAGTGTGAAGTCGGCGCGACTGTCGGCCATACTGGAAAGCAGACTCTGGGCGAGCTCATCATCGCCCTCTCTTATGTCCGCCAGACCGATCTTACGGCGCAGGCCCGGCGCGTAAAAAGCCTGAAAGCGTTCCGGGAAAGTATTGACAACTTTGGTCGCCTTTGCGACGGCGTCTTCCTGGTCATCGCTCACGAGCGGCAGCAGCGTCTGTGCAAACCCCGCTAAGTTCCAGTGCGCGATGGATGGTTGGTTGCGGTAAGCATAGCGACCCATGTGATCAATCGAGCTGAAAACGGTCTCAGGATGAAAATCATCCATAAACGCACAGGGACCGTAATCGATTGTCTCACCCGCGATCGACATGTTGTCAGTATTCATTACGCCATGAATAAAGCCAACGAGCTGCCAGTCCGCAACAAGTGATGCTTGCCGGTCGATCACTGCACCCAGCAGCGCCAAGTACGGTTCGACTGCCCCCTTGAGCTCTGGGTAATGACGGGTAATCACATAATCTGCCAGTAAACGCAGCGCTTCTACATCGCGTCGAGCCGAAAAATACTGAAAGGTTCCAACCCGGACATGACTGCCTGCAATACGTGTTAAAACTGCGCCAGGAAGAAGGGTCTCGCGCATAATCTCCTCCCCAGTGAACACAGCTGCCAGCGATCGGGTTGTAGGAATTCCAAGTGCAGCCATCGCTTCACTCACGATGTACTCGCGCAGGACCGGGCCGAGAACAGCCCGGCCGTCCCCCATCCTCGAAAAAGGCGTTCGCCCCGCGCCCTTTAGCTGAATATCTCGTCGAACGCCGTCCACGTCGATCACCTCGCCGAGAAGAATCGCGCGTCCATCGCCAAGCTGCGGAACCCAGCCACCGAACTGGAACCCGGCATAGGCCATTGCAAGCGGTGTCGCGCCATCTGGCACTCGGTTGCCGGCGAGAATCTCTATACCACTTTCGTTACCCAACTGCCCCGGATCCAGTCCAAGGTGACGGGCCAGCTCTTCATTCAGGCGAATCAGTCGTGGTCGCGGCACGGGAGACGGCGGGAGGGAGGCGTAGAACCGTTCTGGCAACTGCGCGTAGCTGTTATCAAAATGGAAAACTGTGGCGTCCATCGCGTTGTTATATCAAGGTCGACTGAAGATCGATGGGTGGTAACAAGATACGAAGTGCATGAGATCGGTGTTTCTTTTTACTTCATACCGGCCAATCAGAAGCGAGGGGCAAACAGCGTGCTGAGATACGGCCTAAAATCTTGGCGGGCTCGATAGGCGGCGATTCATGAGCTGCTCCATGACCGGTTATGTCTTTTTGATCTCGACGATCATCTCGACTTCGACTGGTATATTCATTGGCAGCGAACCCATTCCGACCGCAGAGCGCGCCGCCCTGCCGGCCTCGCCGAAAACTTCGACCATGAGATCGGAAAAACCGTTGATCACACCCGGATGATTAACGAAAGTTGGCTCCGCATTGACCATACCCAGGACCTTAACCACCCGCTGGACCCGATCCAGGTCACCGAGATGGTTCTTCAGTGTGGCCAGCACATTAAGTCCGACCAGCCGCGCAGCCTGGTACGCCTCCTCCTCCGAACATTCGGTTGGAACCTTGCCGGCCACGTAGGATCCATCCGGCTTTGCCGTGCCGTGCCCCGAAATAAAAACTAGGTTCCCTGTGGTTACCGCACCAACATACGTGCCAAGCGCAGAGGGCGGCGCCGGTAACGTGATTGAAAGTTCCTCTAAACGCTTCTCTATATCCGTCATAGGGCCTGATTCCAAAAATGGATCATCACTTATTATATTGCAGTGCAGCTGTTTGCGAGTGCGGCTACCGGGCCGCGTTAGAAATTAAAGCGGATCAACTTGGTGCGCTTCGCAGCCACATAACGATGGAAATTATCGGCAACTCAATGCTCGTTTCGATGATCGAGAATCTAACCCATATCGAATAGCAACAACTCGGTGTGGCTTAACGCGTTGACCCGCACCTGGTCACAGTCCTGCAGCGCCAGGCCATCGCCAGCAACGAGATGCATCTCATTTACGTCGACATCGCCGAGAACAACCTGTACCCATCCCTTGCGTCCCCTTCTAAATGGGTGACTCAACGCACAACCCGCTGCAAGCAGGCTGGCGTAAAGATCCACGTCCTGGTGAATAGTCAGCGAGTGGTCGCGGCCATCTCGTGAAATAATCAAACGGAGTTGATTCGACTTCTCTTCTGCCATAAAAACCTTCTGCTCGTAGCCAGGCGTGAGACCCAGTGTCTGCGGCAAAATCCAAATTTGCAGAAAGTGTACTGTCGTGTCAGACGACGGATTGAATTCGCTGTGCTGGACGCCACTGCCCGCTGTCATGCGCTGAACATCACCGCGTCGCATAACCGATCCATTGCCCATGCTGTCCTTGTGCTCTAGGGCTCCATCAATGATGTAGGAGATGATCTCCATGTCGCGATGACCGTGGGTGCCGAAACCCTGACCCGGCTGTACCCGGTCTTCGTTGATCACACGCAAATTGCCAAAGCCCATATGATTTGGGTCGTTGTAGTCAGCGAACGAGAAGCTGTGCTTACTGTCAAGCCAGCCAAGGTTAGCCGATCCGCGCTCATTGCCTTTTCTTATCCGAATCATAGATGTATCTCGTGAATCATTCTTTATCGTAATAATGGCTCAGGGTATACGGCATGCCGCCCTTTAGTTTCGCTATGTCATACGCTTTAGACGAAACTCGTTACAGCATCGTTGGTCACTTGCGCTACCAACCGATCGCATAACAGGATCTGCGGGGATCTGCGCCCGTCGCAAACACACCGGTTGTCGGGTTTCGCGTTGTAACGGTACCCCCCATGCCGCAGGTCGCTACGCAGGTCACGTGGTGTCCCATATTAGTCAGGGCGTCAAGTGTCGATTGTGGAAATGCATCCTCCAGAGCCAGCTGCCCAGCAAGATAGTTGTGTGGATAAAACGAATTGGGCACACTTAGGCTGGAGAACCTGGGGGACTCGACTGCCTCCTGAGGATTCATACCCCACACTACCGTGTTGAGCAGAAGTTGTAGGTTAGCCTGTGCCTGGGCGTCACCCCCTGGACATCCAATGGCCATAATCGGCGTATCTTCCCTCGCAAGCATAAAATTAATTATTGTCGTCCTCGGTCTTTTTCTTGGCGCAACGCAGTTTGGATGGCCCGTCGTCAGATTAAACATCTCACTCCGAGTGCTGATTGCAAAACCAAGTTCAGAGAAAAATACGGATTTATCGAAAGCCCCACCACTCGGCGTGGCACACGCCATGTTTCCGGCCTGGTCAACCACCGAAATGTGTGTCGTACCGCTCTCTTGTTGAAGATCGGGGGAACCACCGATTGGCCAAGTGGGCTGAGGGGCAACGCTGCCCTTCGCCGACGAATACTGCCATGGATCACCATGCTCAGGAAGGCCTGGTACCGCTTCAAGAGGATTTATCAGTTTTGCCCTCGCGGCAGCGTAATCTTTGGAGAGCAAGCCATCGACCGGCACCGGTACAAAATCGGGATCACCATAGAAAGCCTCGCGATCGGCAAACGCAAGCTTTAGCGCCTCTGTGACCGTGTGAATATAGTGAGGTGTATTGTGTCCCAAACGTTGTAGATCGAGCTGCTCCAGTATATTCAAAGCCTGGAGACAAACCGGGCCTTGTGTCCAGGTAGACTGACCATACACGGTATACCCGAGATATGTTGTCCAGACTGGTTCGGAATATTTCTCCTGATAATTCTCAAGATCTGATTTTGTGAGAATCCCCCCTACGCGATTGGATGCCGCCCCAATTAAATCCGCAATCTCTCCTCGATAGAAACAGTCGCGTGCGGCTGCAATTCCTTTCAGTCTGTTATCACCCACAGCAGCTGCCGCATCCACCATTTTCCTGAGAATACCGCCTAAAGCGCCTTGAACGAGTAACGAGCCGGGCTCTGGAACCGACCCATTGTTGAAGAAGATATCAAGACCGCCCGGAGGAAAGCGCTGAAATTGACTGATCGACGTTCCGGCTTTCAGTCTGTCCCGCATATATTCGTAATTTGGAATTCCACCTTCCGCATATTCGATCGACGGCGTAATAACATCCATCACTGTCTTCGTCCCGTATTTTTCGAGCACGGATAAGCAGGCAGCAACTACGCCTGGCACGGTAAATGACAAAGGCGCATCCCACCCCGGGCCAGTTGGAATCGCATAATGCCCTTTCGACTTGAAGTATTCAGGAGTGGCCATCGCGGCAGCTGTTCCTTGCCCACTCAATGCTTTGATGTCTCCACTTTCGGCGCAAAACAGCATGAATGTTGATTCCGCACCTAAAGAATAAGACGCCGTTGGCTCTATCACAGCAGCGGCAAACGTCGATGCCACGAGGGCATCAAACGCATTGCCACCGTCCAAAAGGATTCGCATCCCTACCATTGAAGTCAGGTAGTGGCCGCTCGAAATGACCCCATTTGTTCCGTAGACCACGGGCCGACCTGTAGCAGGCCGGTTGAAATCCCCCTGTTCCAAGATGTAACTCGTGTTTTTATCAATCATTCATACTGCTCCCAGAAAACATTATATTTGCCGAGTCCTCTTGAGATGGCTACGGCAGTCAAAAAACAGTCGCAATAAGATCTTACGTACCCCGGCTCGACATCATATGGTTTCTTGTCTATCGTCCACAAGACCGCGTCTGTACAGTCAAGATCGCATCATCTCGATAACTAAATTCCTCGTGATGGAGGGAAGCTATGAATACTTTGATTGACAAGGTCGCACTGATTACCGGCAGTGGCTCGGGAATCGGAAGAAGTGCGGCCATACTTTTTTCCCAGGCAGGCGCCAAAATCTCGGTTGCTGACGTCAATGCCGAGCACGGCGCAACAACCGTTAATTTGATCGAGGCAAATGGTGGTCAAGCGATATTCGTAGAGTGCGACGTATCGAAGCCAGAGAACGTAAGAAGTATGATTTCAACAACTGTGAAGGCGTTCGGCGGACTGAATATACTTTATAACAACGCCGGTGGTTCGACCATGATGGACGGCCGTGTCACCGAAGCACCAGATGAAGAGTTCTGGCGCGTAATCGGCCTTGACTTGTACGGCACTTTTCTAGGCTGCAAGTACGCCATTCCTGAACTGATTAAGGCTGGCGGTGGATCAGTAATCAACATGTCATCAAATCAGGCGCTCATGGGCGTCGCAGGACGGATCTGTTACACGGCGGCAAAAGGGGGTATCGCTTCCATGACTCGAGCCATGGCAGTCGAGTACGGAGGTCATAAGATACGAGTCAACGCGATTGCCCCTTCAGTTACGTTAACCGAGCGTGTTAAAAAGCTACTTGAGCAATCAACTGAAATTCAGAAACAAGCAGAACGACATCTGGTTGGCCTCGCTGAACCCGAAGATGTTGCCAACCTAGCGCTTTATCTTGCATCGGACCAATCAGCTCTCATTACGGGCCAAGTTATTTCAGTAGACAGTGGAGTCACAATTTCTTGAGATAATCCAGAAACACAGTTTCGAATCTGCCATCCAGGCCAAGCATCATCTGGTAGATCAAACCAACAAAAGGAGAATTGACATGTTATTAGACGTTCGTATTTACACCTGCCGTCCCGGGTCTATTAACAAACATTTAGATCTTTATGAAAATGTTGGGAAGGAACCTCAGACAAAGCACCTAGGGCAACCACTTGTATATATGAAGTGTGAAACTGGTAATCCCAATCAGTACATGCATATTTGGGCCTATGAAAATGCCGGTGACCGTGAAAAAAAACGGGCCGCAATGTGGGCTGACCCAGACTGGTTGGAGTACACCAAAGAAAGTGGGAATTTGGGTGCTCTCGAAAAACAGGAGAACAGTCTATATTCCCCCGTTGCATTTTTTGCAGAACCTAAATAGCCAGTGAATATCTACTTCAATAATACTAATCAACGGACCTTCGGTACTTTTCCACTTCGTGGTAAGGAACTTACGGCGACGCTAACAATAGCAGTCGACATTGGCTATCGATCGATAGACACCGCACAGATGTATCGGAACGAAGCCGATATCGGCACAAGCCTAGTAGATTTAAGACTTCCTAGAAATGAGCTTTGTATCACGACCAAGGTTCATCCAGACAACTTCGGCGACGATACTTTTGTGCCGTCCGTTGAAAAGAGCTTAGAGAAGCTCCGACTGGATTACGTTGACGTGTTATTACTCCACTGGCCTCCAATCGGGGGAGATATTACACCCCCCCTTCGGTTGCTTGAAAAAGCTTACGAAAAGGGTCTCGCCCGTAACATTGGGGTCTCGAACTACACAGCGCGAATGATGCACGATGCAACAACAATCATCGATACACCGCTGGTCACCAACCAGGTGGAGTTCCATCCCTTGCTCAACCAAGACAAGCTTCTTGCTGCGTCAAGTGAAACCCAAATACCGCTCTCCGCGTATTCCTCTGTTGCTCAAGGTGAGGTGTTTAAGAATCCGATTTTCGACGAAATCGGCACCGGTTACTGTAAAAGTGCTGGCCAAATTGTGCTTCGGTGGGTTCTGCAAAAGGGTGTCTCAATCATCACCATGTCGACTCAGCGTGAGCACATTCGAGCGAATTTCGATGTTATGGACTTCACGCTTTCCAGCGTCGACATGTCGAGAATTGATGCTATAACAACCACCAATCGTAGACTTGTCGATAAAAATGCAGTGCCGTGGGCACCGACATGGGACTAACCAATAAAATGCAGGTCGGGCTTCTTCCTTCGGTTCTGTCTAAGCGTTATATATGCTTGGGACCACAGTCGAACGCTCAGTAGTGTCGCAACTCCACCACGTTTTGATCCGGATCATAAATATACAGTGAGGTGGCATCACCATGCGCACCCCATCGCTTTCCTGGCCCGGTATGAATCCTGACATCCAACTCTTCTAACCTGGTCTTAAGATGCTCCATATCGGTGCGCTCTATAACCAAACAAAAATGATCCTGGTTAATTTCTTTATTTGTATTGTCAACTTTTTTCTCAGAAAGAAAAAAATCGATCAAAGTATCCGCATTTAGTCGAACAGACGGGAAGCCTATCTCACCTTTTCTCCATTCATCCACCCGCTCAGTTTTGAGTCCTAGTAACTCAGAATAGAATCTCAGCGAGGCTTCTACATCTTTGACCCGCAAACCGATATGGTCCAATTCAGTAATTTTGACCAACGGCCCTCCAATAACACGGCTGCTGCGATAATTTTCAGTCAATAGCTTATTCTCCCTAACTAATGATTAACAAAATTCTAGACGCCCTGCTTCAAATTTAAAGTGATAATAGCCTGCCAACAAGTAGATCATTTAATATTCCATTGGTGTTAACAACAGAACCAATCCCGCCGGATTGTAAAACAATTTCAGGTGGTGCGATTGACAACATCTGAATTTGGATTGATCAACGACCAGCGATCTGCCAGCAGGTTCGATCGAGGATATCGATGATGCAAGACCTCGTCATTCGGGGCGCTGTTGTCATCGATGGCCTCGGAAACGAACCCGTGAGTGCCGATGTCGCGGTGAAAGCTGGCCGTATCACGATGGTCGGTGAAACCGGTGAAGATTCACTTCAAACAATCGATGCAAATGGTTTGACCCTTGCCCCAGGTATCGTCGACCTCCACACCCACTATGATGCCCAGATCACCTGGGACGCGACGTTATCCCCCTCACCCTCACTAGGTGTGACCAGTGCGGTAATGGGTAACTGCGGATTTGGCATTGTGCCAAGTCCCCCGCCAGTACGCGACCTAATTCTTAGAAATCTTTCAGTGGTCGAAGGGATGAACCTTGATTCGCTTCGAGCCGGGGTTCGTTGGAAATTTGAAGAATTTTCCGACTATATATCGGCACTTCGCAACATCGGTCCGTATATCAATGTTGCTGTACTGGCTGGGCATTCTGTCATCCGTACCGCGGTCATGGGCGAGGATGCTTCCCTGCGGGAACAGGCCACACTTCAAGAACTCGAACTCATGGGCAAAATGGTCGCCGAGGCAATGGCCAGCGGTGCAATTGGTTTTGCGAGTTCCTATTCCTTGAACCATTCTGGCTATAACGGCGTGCCCATGCCTTCGACTATCTCAGGGTGGTCAGAGTTTGACTTCCTGATCAAAGCCATGGGCGAACACAGCCACGGGATTGTCCAATTGGCGTCTGGCCCCCGCAGCATTGAGGACCTTGAGGCTATCTCCGCCAAGCACGGGCGGGCGATGTTCTTGTCCACGGGCATGGCGATGTTCAACGAGCAAGAGCCATATCGTGCTATTGACATTTTCAATGCCTGCGCCGCCGCCAACGCTAAAGGGCGACAAGTTTATGTCCAGATACCCTGCCAGCCTCTTTCTTTCGATTTCACTATGGCGAACGCCTATCCGTTCTATAGTCATGATGGATTCGACCAAATAAAGGCTTACAACCCCGAACAACTGAAAACAGTGTTTCGCGAGGATGACTTCAGGCGCCGTTTTCGGGCCAGCCTTGCCAATCCACAACCGGGGATGATATTCCAGGGCAACTGGGAACGTGTGACCATTGCAATACCAACCCTCAAAAAAAATTCGCCCCTCGCAAACCAAAGTATTGAGGAAGTCGCTCGGACGCAGAATCGGGATCCACTCGATGTCATTCTTGATCTCAGCCTAGAGGAAGATTTACAGACCACCTTTATAGGACAATTCCTAAACGTTGGGGATGCAGGTGTAAACGAGTTGCTCCAACACGAATCTGGGGTGGTGGCGCTATCAGATGCAGGCGCCCATTTGACATTCATGTGTGAGGCGGGATTTGGTCTGCACTTTCTGGCAAAGTGGGTACGCGAACGTGGCAATTTCACGCTGGTCCACGGTATACAGCGACTTACCAGTCATCCGGCCGATCTTTACGGGCTAATTGACCGGGGCAGAATCGTGCCCGGAGCTTATGCTGATCTGATGCTGTTTGATCCAGACCAGATCGGCGTGACCGCCGCAGAGAGAATTCAGGATCTCCCGGGTGGTGGTTCAAGAACCATCCGCCAGCCACTCGGACTGCACGGCGTTTTCGTCAACGGTGCTCAAGTTTTTGATGGCGAGAAATACCTAGACTACGCGACTGGACCCGGCATGGTACTCGATCATTTTCGATCCTCTAAAAATATGTCTCGCGTATCGACTGAAAATTAACCTGATCGATCTTTCCTTGTTGTCTTCAGAGACGCTGAAAAAAATTTTGAGTTTTTCTTGTAGTGGAGTCTTCGGGGGGTGCCATTTAATGGATCGAAAAACATTTGCCGCTGAATTTTTTCCCCCTACCATAATTGTTCGGAGGCCATAGCGGCGCCCTTCACCAGGGTGGCCAATTTGGCCCAAGCAATTTCAGGGTCGACCGCGGGTCTTTCCGCGAAGGTGGCAAAACCACAGTCCGTGCCGGCTATCACCCGTTCCCGCCCCACTTGATCGGCATAACGGCAAAGCCGTTGTGCCACGAGTTTTGGATGCTCTATAAAATTGGACGTTGAGTCGATCACGCCAGGGATCACTACCTTGTTATCAGGCAGGGGGTGTTGATCAAATACCGCCCACTCATGTGCATGGCGTGGATTAGCGCCTTCTAAGGAAATGGCGTGGGGCCTGGCGCTATAGACCAGATCCAGAATATCTGACAGGTCGATGTCGTAATGATGAGGTCCTTGATAGTTGCCCCAACAGAGGTGGATACGCATGGACTCCGGAGGAATCTTTGCGGTGGCAGCGTTCAACACTTCGATATGCTGAGCTACGACCCGGCGAAATTCCTCCACAGTCTTTTTATGATGCACGACATGACGACCCATAGCCAGGTCCGGGCAATCCAGTTGCAATGTCGCACCAGATGCCACGATCGCCTGATACTCCTGTTTCAAACATTCGGCCAAGGCCTCCAGGTATGCATCGTCATCGGGGTAATATTGGTTCTGTAAAAATACCGATACCACGCCCGGCGAGGACGCGGTCAAGAAGCCTCCTGTCGGTTGGTGTGCCTCTACCGCCGCCGAAAAATTGGCCAAATCCTTTTGTAGCGGTGCGTCATCACGTACAGACAACGGACCATTGCAGGCGGGCCCCTCGAGACTGCGTTCGGTACCGCCCTGCTCGACCAAGCGACGAGCAAAAGCGATGTAATCCAATAAATCGCTGGCAGCGCGATTTTCCGTGGCTGTCCCATCGAAACCGTTCAAACGATCCTTCAGGTAGGTGGCATAACTGATCTTGCTCATCTCACCGTCACTGACCAGGTCTATACCCGTTATCACCTGTCGGGATACGGTGGCATCAACGGCGTTGGCCACGCATTGATCGAAAGAGACCGGATCGTAGGCTTCTCCCCGATCCTTCAGTTGCAACATCTCGATCAAATCGCTGGGCCTGGGCAGGCTGCCCACATGGGTGGTAAGAATCCGGTCGGTCGAGGTTTTCATCAGGGACAAACTGTCTGTTTTTATGTGATTGTGCCCAACAACTTACACAAGCCACAATTGATGGGCGAACGCGGGTCTCGAGTCTGCGCCCGGGACCGCGCCGCCACGCCACAATGGCCCCGCCAGGACGACACTTCGACCCTATTCAGCCAAAAACTATAGATATGTTAACAATTCAATACGTTATTGATCAGTTTGGGGTTTTCCTGGTCCACCAAACTTTCATTCAGGAGTGTCCATCATTATGATTGACCGCGGGTAAATATTTGATCGATCGTCGAATCCACTCGACCCAGGAGTACCTAAGATGAGCTCAGAAACCACAACTTTGGCGCGATTTGTTGCCGGCTTGAATTTCGAGGATGTACCGAGAGACGTCATCGAGCGCACCCAGTTCCTGATAATGGACCACGTTGGCATTGCGCTTCGCGCGCGTTACGCCGCGGATCTCAATGAAGCCATGAACGGGGCGCTTACCGGGCTGGGCTTCACAGGCGGGGTCGCCAGTGTGATCGGGGACTCACAAAACTATGCGCCCCCGGCCGCCGCATTCTACAACGGCAACCTGGCCCATTCCCTTGATTTCGACGACACCCATGCCCGGGGTTCAATTCATCCCAGCGCCCCCATCTTGCCTGCGGCCTTTGCGGCTGCCGAGATGACTGGAGCCGATGGGCGTGCCCTGATTGCCGGTATTATCGCCGGCTATGAAACCCAGATCCGTATCAGCATGGCACTCGGTCCCAGCGAACACTACCAGCAGGGCTTTCATCCCACCGCGACCTGTGGGGTGTTTGGCGCGGCCGCGGCGGCCGGCCGGATCCTGGCCCTGTCGCCTGACCAAGTTGAAAGTGCTTTCGGCCTTTGTGGCAGTCAGGCTGCCGGCTCGATGCAGTTTCTCGCGGACGGCTCATGGAACAAACCCTTTCATACCGGTTACGCGGCCATGAGTGGGTTAATCGCGGCCAATTTGGCGCAACAGGGCTTCAAGGGTGCTAAAAAAGCGTTAGAAGGGGAACGCGGTGGATTCCTCAACGCCTATGCCCCCCACCCGAATCCTGCTGAAGTCATATCAGAACTCGGCAAAAGATTCGAGACGATGGAAATCGGTGTGAAACCTTACCCCTCCTGTCGCTACGGTCACGCGGCCATAGATGCGTTGATTGGACTGCGCACGACGCATCAACTGAATTACCAGGAAGTTAAATCGGTCCAAGTCGGCCTGCCAAGGACTGGGTGGAACATCGTTGGTGACCCTGAATCAGACAAGCAGAATCCCACGAACTACGTTGAAGGTCAGTTCTCCATGCCCTTCGTCGCAGCAGTGGCCCTGCGAGACGGACAGATGACATGGGACGATTATGCGCGTCACCTCGGCGACTCGGATACGCTCGCCCTGTGTCGAAAAATTCGCACCGTGGTGGATGATCGCGCCGAGGCCGAATTCCCGACAAACATGAGTGGTGTGGTCGAAGTGGTCACCACAAGCGGCACTTTCGAAGACATGGTCGTGACCCCCAGGGGCGAACCGGCAAATTTTCTGTCAGGTGCGGAGATGCGTGCGAAATTCGACGCGCTGGTGGGTCCCTACCTCGATGATACAAGTTGTGGAACGCTAGCGGATGCCCTTCTATCGGTTGAAGATGCAAAAAATATACAAGGGATCCTGGCCATGACCAGACCATCGACTCAGGAAAACCTTAGGGCTGTCCACAAGGGAACATAATTCATGGTGGTTAGACACAAACAGGTCGAGCCAGGCCGATACCGGGAATCCTATGGACGGTACTATGAAGATTTCAATGTCGGGGACATCTATGAACATAGACCCGGGCGCACCATTACGGAGACGGACAATACCTGGTTTACCTTGCTGACCATGAATACTCATCCACTGCACTTCGATGCGCACTATGCCAAGAAAACAGAGTTCGGTCGGCCCCTGGTCAATTCAGCCTTAACACTGTCGATTGTTGCCGGCATGAGCGTAAGCGATCTCAGCCAAAAAGCGATTGCAAACCTGGGATGGGAAAATATCAAATTGCCCGCCCCTGTTTTCGCAGGCGACACACTCTATGCAGAATCCGAAGTGCTGGCCAAGCGCGAATCGAAAAGTCGACCGACCCAAGGCATTGTTTCCGCCCGAACCACAGGCATGAATGCAGACGGCACAGTGGTCATCACGTACGACCGTTCGTTCCTGGTGCCAAAGGAAGGATACGCGGTGGATGATTAAATACAAAGCCGCTGTCGAGACAAGCAGGAAATGGAACAATGAACACCCCCATACCTGACCCAGATGACGCTCTCATACTGGACTCCATAGATCGGTTTCTCGAGCGGGATGTCCGGCCGGTCGTTCGCGAACTGGAGGCAAACGATGTCTATCCACAGAAGATCGTGGATCAACTGGTCGAACTCGGACTTTTTGGAGCCACAATTGCACC
Source organism: uncultured Acidiferrobacteraceae bacterium (assembly GCA_913062915.1). Lineage (GTDB taxonomy): Bacteria > Pseudomonadota > Gammaproteobacteria > Arenicellales > UBA868 > CAJXWH01. Next base: position 16,951 of record CAJXWH010000011.1, read on the forward strand.
GGAATATGGTGGCTTGGGTTTGTCTGCCGAAACCTACGCCAAAATTATTGAACGAATTTCTGCGGTCTGGATGTCGGTGTCCGGCTTTTTTAATTCCCACCTTATCATGGCAGCGGCAGTCCAACGTTTTGGTCGAGACGAACAAAAACAGCAATTCCTTCCCCGTTTTGCGAGCGGTGAACTGCGCGGTGGCATTGCTTTGACGGAACCAGATTGCGGCACTGATCTACAGGCAATCCGTACCCGCGCCGTTAAGGACGGGGAAGAATACGTCGTCAATGGAACCAAGACCTGGATTACCAACAGCTCGGCTGGAGGAATTCTTGCGGTCCTGGTGAAGACCGACGTCAATACTCAGCCTCCCCACCGGGGGATGAGTTTGCTGCTCGTCGAAAAAGGACCAGGTTTCACAGTGACCCGAAAACTCGACAAGCTCGGTTACCGCGGGATCGATACAGCCGAACTCGTTTTTGAGGACTGCCGCGTCCCGGCGACAAACCTGGTCGGTGACACAGAAGGTCGAGGACTTCAGCAGATCCTGGCCGGCCTGGAGCTCGGGCGGATCAATATTGCGGCCCGCGGTGTCGGCATCGCCCGAGTCTGCCTGGAGGAATCCCTTGCCTATGCGCAGCACAGACAAAGTTTCGGCAAACCGATTGGCGAGCATCAGTCTATTCAGATCAAGTTGGCGGATATGGCGACACGGGTTGAATCAGCGCGTCTATTAACCGAATCTGCCGCAAGAGCCTACGACAGCGGGGAACGATGCGATATGGAAGCCGGTATGGCGAAATTATTCGCCTCCGAAGCAGCAGTGAGCAACAGCCTGGAGGCGATGCGAATTCACGGTGCCTATGGCTACTCGAAAGAATTCAATATCGAGCGCTACTACCGAGACGCACCCCTGTTGGCGATTGGTGAAGGGACCAACGAACTGCAGAAAATCATCATTGCAAAACAATTAATTGAGCGAAGCAGAGTGTAAGGCGATTCGCTCCGCAAAAGATGCCGTGCTACCTCTGGAATCAATTCGTGTCATTGCCGTAGAACAGTACGGTGCTGGTCCGTTTGGCACGATGTTCCTGGCCGATCTGGGCGCCGAAGTCATCAAAGTTGAGAACCCCAATGACGGGGGTGATATGGCGCGGGACGTCGGTCCCTTTTTTTTCGAGGAACACGATAGCGTTTTCTTTCATTCTTTCAATCGAAACAAGAAAAGTCTTACTCTGGATTTAACTAAACCCGAATCTGTGGTGGTACTGCACGACCTGGTCCGCAGTGCCGATGCATTGAGCTCTAATCTTCGAGGTGATGTACCAGAAAAATTGGGGCTGACCTACGAACACCTGAAGATACACAACCCCAAGATTGTCTGTGCTCATCTAAGCGCCTATGGCCGCAAAGGGCCACGGACCAATTGGCCCGGTTACGACTACCTGATGCAGGCAGAAGCCGGTTTCCTCTCTTTGACCGGGGATCCCGATGGACCGCCTGCGCGTTTTGGATTGTCGATGGTCGATTTCATGACCGGTGTCGGTCTCGCCTATGCGCTCGTCGCGGGGCTCATCAGCGCAAGGTCGACTGGAATCGGTCAGGATCTGGATATCAGTCTATTCGATGTCGCCCTAAGCAATATGAACTATCTCGCTGCGTGGTATCTGAACGAGGGAGAGATCCAGCACCGGTTGCCACGCTCCGCCCACCCATCACTTACACCTTCTCAACTCTATCGCACCAAAGATGGCTGGATCTTCATCATGTGCAATAAGGAAAAATTCTGGCCAGCCCTGTGCGATGCGCTGAACAAACCGGAATGGAAAGAAAACGACAAATTCAAAAACTTCCAGAATCGACTGGCGCATCGCGATCAACTGACCGAAACGATCGATCACGCGCTCAGCGATCGATCGACAGAAGACTGGCTGAAAATCTTCGCAGGCAACGTACCCGCTGCCCCGGTCAATGATCTCATGCAAGCACTGGAGAATCCCTTTGTGACCGACCATGGCCGGTTGCAAATGCTCAAACACCCATCCCGGGGGGATTATCGCCTGGTGGCGAACCCGGTCCGTTCCTCGGCCGGCGAAACGCCTTCCCGGCCAGCGCCAACTCTGGGTCAACACACGGATGAAATACTGCGGGAGCTGAACTACAGCGAGACGAATATTTCAAAGTTACGTGCTGGCAAAGTAATCTGACAAAATCACTTCCCTGACACGGTGTAGCCCGACCAACTGAGCCAGGAGTTTCTGGCCTTTAATCACATGATCCTTGGGCTTGCTTTCTAAGCCGCAGCTCCCTTGCCTGATTGACCCATCCACTTTTGAAATACTGGGGTCACCGGTGGATCTAATGATGTATCAGACTTACACCGTGCTTTCAGTTCTTCCACCGTGCCTCCAAAATTGAACAGGGCAATGTCACCCCGCTCTGAAGCCATTTTTCGCCTCAGATCGTTAGTGGCAGATTCGTTCACAGATCGATTCGAATTCAACACCACGCCGTAGCGACGCGCACCATCCTCACTGACGAGACCTCGTTTAACATCCAAGGCCACTGTCGAAGCCTCTCTTTCCAGGGGATCGCCCCAACCGCCACCACCCCAGGTATTGAAATAGAGGGTATCCCCCGGATTCACCTTGATGCGATCGCACTTAGAAGGCATCCACTCAGTTTGCCCGTTGGTTCGAACCATCAACTTGTCACTGCGCTTGCCTGGCAGGCCACCATTGACGCCCCAAGGATGAGTCAACCAGCGGTCATCGTGTATAGAAATTTCTCCAGGTTCCAGAAACTGGTACCCCATTGACAATCCGTTTCCGCCACGATGAAGTCCGGGGCCCCCGCTGTCGGTAATCGTCTCGTATTTGACTATCCGCAGCGGGAAATACGCCTCAAGAAATTCGTTAGGCACATTGGTAAACGCCGGCCAAAGAGAATGCCCATCGGGGCCATCTCCTGCAGGCCGTCCTGGAATCCCGCCGAATCCAATCTGGTACAACTGATACCACTCTCCATTCTTGTCGTACCCGGAATACATGAAATGGGGACTGTCCGAAAACCCAGCAGCGCACAGCGCATCGGGAGACCCCTGCCCCAAAAGACCACTCATGATATCGAAAATACGCCCCAGCATATGGGTGCGTGAACTCAGCGCAGCAGGTCGAATCGGCTTAAGAATGGATCCCCGTGGGATTCGAACGTCAACCAGATCGTAAAATCCATCGTTAAAGAGAATTTGGGGATCAAACAAATTAATAAAAAAAGTGCCCAGGAACATCTTGAACATCTCTTCGTTAAGAAGAAAGTTGACTGAACTGATTGACTGTGGATCAGTGCCTTCAAAATCAAAAATTACTGTGTCCCCCTCTCGCCACATGGTACAAACGACCTTGTACGGACCCATGCCCATGCCGTCATCATCAATATAGTCGGTAAAATGTTGTTTCTTTTCAGGTATTACCGTGTTCAGAATGGAATTCATGGCACGCTTGTTCCGGTCAAGCATCTCCTGCATAGCAGAGACGAGGTGATCCACCCCAAAACGATCTGCCATTTCCAGAATTCTGCGTTCAGCCAAACGAAGAGCCGCCACGATGGCATTAAAATCTGACCGATTCCAATGGGGCAACCGGCAATTTCTCAAAATAAGCTCGAGAATTTCGTTATTGAGTTCTCCTTTTCGATAAATCTTTACCGGAGGCACCTGAATGCCCTCTTCAAATATCTGCGCCGCGTCAGTCGGCAAACTGCCCGGTACCTTGCCACCAATATCTGTCATGTGCCCAAACATGGCCCCCCACGCGACGATTCTTCCGTCGATGTAGATCGGCATCATCATCAGCCAGTCGTTCAAGTGGCTAACGGCCCCATTGCAGGTATAGGGATCGTTGGTAAGAAACACATCGCCCTCTTCGATAGTTCCCTCGTAGCCTTGCTGGAATCCCCAGAAGAACGAGCCGAACTGACCGACAACCATTTTCCCTTCCTGGTTGGCGATCATCGGGAAGGCGTCATGTTGCTCGCGAATCCCAGGGGACATTGCGGTCCGAAAAAGAACGGCATCCATTTCAGTTCGTGCATTACGGAGTGCATTCTCGATAATGTCGAGCGTTACCGCGTCTACACTCACGTCGTCGAATGGCGAATTGTTGGTTTGAATGACTTGTGCAGGCATTTGCTTTTACTCGGCGAGTTTATGCGTTATTTGGCTGTATCAATATGTTTCCAAACTGGTCAACTTTGCCCGTATGCTCTGGCAAAACCAGTGTAGTCGAATCCATTTCAGTCACAACCGCTGGGCCACGAATCAAATCACCCGACTTGAGGGCAGCCCGGTCCAGAATGCTGGCGTCATGATCGCGCCCTTCGAAAAAGATTTTGGTTTGAGCGTATATCGCAGTCGAAAGGTCGCCGTTCCCGCTGGGCAGAGTCTTTGCTTGAGCCGCGCTCTCTTTGCCTTGAACCACCGCGCGAAGGTTATACAGCTCCCTTTGCGTTTCCAGTGAAAATGTAAACAGCTGTTCATGCATCTCATCAAATCTTCGCCCCAACTCTTTGAGACCACTCGTTTCAAATTCCTCAGGTGTCATGTCCACTGTCAATCGCATGCCCTGGCCTGCATACCGAAGATCAATTTGATACAGGGTGGTCTGCTCTGCCTTCGGCACGCCTTCCGAATCCAGGGTTGACCCCGCTGCAGCCGACAATTCTTGCAAGATCCCAAGCACCTCTTGATCGTTCGTATCTGAAAATCGGCGGACAAAAGTTCGCGATGACTCGTCTCGAACGCGAGTTGTTGCGTCACCATAAGCGCACAACACTCCGGGTCCCGGCGGAATAATGACGGGCCACGAATTCATTAGTTTTCCGAGTGCATTTGCGTGTAACGGCCCGGCACCTCCAAAACCAACGAGCGCAAAATCCCGTGGGTCAAATCCTTGCTCAACCGAGACGAGGCGTAACGCTCCGAACATGTTTTCGTTCACGATGTTAACAATCCCCTCCGCCGCCTCCCTAACGGATAATCCCATCGCTTTGCCGACTGTACTGACAGATTCTTCTGCCTTAGCGTGATCAATCAACAGGTCCCCGCCAAGTTTTGCGCTCGATGGGAGGTATCCCAAGACGACATTAGCATCCGTCACTGTCGGCTCGACACCACCTTTGCCATAAGCGGCCGGCCCCGGTTCTGCACCGGCACTTTGTGGCCCAACTCGCAATGCTTTGGTCAGCTCAGGAACATAAGCAATCGATCCACCGCCTGCACCAACCGATCTGACATCAACAGAAGATGACCGAACGGTTACATCACCAACTCTGGTTTCCCTTCGGGTTTGCGCAACACCGTTTTGAATCAGGGCCACATCAGTCGACGTACCGCCCATGTCAAAACTTAGCAGGTCACTGTAGCCCGCCTGGCGTGCCATCCAGATCGCCCCTGAAACGCCCCCGGCCGGGCCACTCATCAAAAGATTCACCGGCATCGCTTTTGCGACGTCAGCGGATGCCAGTCCGCCGTCCGAACGCAAAATGTGAAGCTGCACCCCAGTCATTCGCCGGTTCAATTCCGCTTCCAAACTCTCGATGTAGGTAGAAACCACCGGTCGTATATACGAGTTGACTACCGTCGTTTCCGTACGTTCGTACTCATACATCTCCGGCACCACCTCAGACGAAATTGAAACCGGTATCCCGGGCATGACACTCTCAGCAATCTGCCGGACCCGCTCTTCATGAGCACCGTTGGTATAAGCATTCATTAGCGACACGGTCAAAGCTTCTATGCTTTCCTGGGCAAGACCTTCTAGTGATTCTCGCAACCCAGTTTCATCTAAAGGCCGGACGACCTCTCCATCGGCGCCAATGCGTTCATCTACATCGATCGTTAGTTCAAGCGGCGCCAAAGGATCGCTCTTATTAAATATGACCCATCCACCCAATCCGCCCGGTACATATGACCGCGCAATCTGCAAGATCTGCTTATAACCTTTGGTGGTGACGAGGCCTACTTTTGCGCCGCTGGCAGTCAATACTGTATTGGTCGCGACCGTAGTGCCATGCATCACGTGCGTGATTTCAGTTGGAGATATCCCTGCCTGTTTACATACACGCTCTATGCCGTTGAGGACGCCGATTGATGAGTCTTGAGGCGTAGAAAGCACTTTCGCCGTGTAGTTATGGCCAGTGGATTCCTCAATCAGCAGAATATCGGTAAATGTCCCGCCAACATCTGCGCCAAGACGGTATCCGGACTGACCAGTTGACCGTCTAGGGCTGACCCGGTCTTTTTCAGCTAGAGAAGGGGCCGCTGTTGAAGACAGCCTCTGCTCTGTTCTGGCTCGAAGCGTTTCCTTATCCGGCTCCCGATTTACCGTTTGCTCTTCGAGCGCTGGAGAAATTTTAGAAACTGACGGACGTGACTTTGTCGACACACCCGAAGACGCCGCTGAGCGATGCACTGCCTTGTTATCATCACTTCCCTTCTTTTTCTTTGCATCGCTGTCGCCCTTTCCCAACCGTGCGAAATCGTCTTTTGCTTTTCGCAACTGGGCGTCGAACCAGTCCGTTGTTTTCCGTGAGTCGTTCATCGTCTTTTATTAATTTATCGATTCATTGACCGGTTTGTCATGAATTCTAATTTCCATTACGCGTGGATCGCCACTTTTCGATCCAAACGATGGTTTCATCCACAGTTGTAATATCACAATATCGACGCTCCACATCGCGCAAGTTGTCATGATGGGGGCCATTTTCTTGATCGCCAACACCATCCTCTGGAACGATGGTCCGAAATCCCCATTGGAAGCTGTCAACAATCGTCGCACGCACGCATCCTGAAGTCACGCATCCGATGACAATGATGGTATCCACTGATTCTTTGTTAAAAAAGGCCGCGGCTGGGGTCTGGAAAAACATCGAAGCCCCAGACTTGCGCATCGCTACATCGTAGTCTGGGTCATAGGTTCTTGGGTCCAATTCCGTAGACGGATCACCTTCCACCATGTCATCGAGCGCAGAGATTTTCCAATAGGGCATATCCCGCTTCGAGTTGTACCCGGTATAGCAAGTTGCTACGGGCACATTGCAGTCCCGCGCGACAGCCAACAGGCGCATGGAATTGGAAACTGCACGTTCTACCAGGGGCGCTCCACCAAGTGGAAATCGGGAGTCAGTGAATCCCAACTGAAAATCAACCACTGCCACTCCGGGTTTGTGGCCAAACCCAATACTCTCTCTACCATAGGAACGCCTCTGGTACCCATCTTCCATCTCGTGTGACTTCTTGTCGATATTCACAATATCTTCTGTCAGCATCTAAAAGTATTCACCCGACACCAATTCATCTACCAGAATTCGACACAGTCGAATCAATTCCTGTCGAGTCAAGCGGCGAGCTTCGCCAGCACGTCGTCTGGGAAAAGTCCCGCTTTCATTACCTGTCCAGGCAGCGGCTCATCGAAAAAACCCTCAGCCCATTTAGCAACGTCAACCAACCTGGCCAAATCAATACCAATATCGTAGCCCATGTTACGCAACACATAGCATAAGTCTTCTGTTGAGATATTGCCGGTGGCTCGCGGCGCAAATGGGCAACCACCGATTCCACCAATCGATGAATCTAAAATCTTTACTCCGGCTTCAACAGCTGCGACAGCGTTGGCTATCCCGGTATTTCTAGTGTTATGGAAATGGCATCCAAGACCAATTGTCTCGCTCAACTCGGCCCGGACCGCACTTATTAGATTTCGCACCTGAGACGGAACTGCACAACCAATGGTGTCGGCAAGCATTACCTCGTGTACGCCAACCTGCTCGTATCGTCGTGCAATTTGAACCACGACGTCCGTGCTGGTATGCCCTTCAAAGGGGCAGCCAAAAGAGGCGCCGATCGTGCCCGACAACAGCCGCCCCGATTCGATTACCCGTTTTGCAATCCCTTCAAGACCTGTCAGCGTTTCGTCGATGCTGGCCCCCTGATTCTTCAAGTTAAATGTCTCACTTGCGACCACCACATAACGCACCTCATCAACGCCGGCATCTAATGCGCGTTCGATTCCCCTCATATTCAGTGCGAGCCCAGCGACCCGCACATGAGAAGGGCGATCAATTTCTGCCATAACGGCTTCAGCATTTGCCATTTGCGGCACCCGCTTGGGGTTCACAAAGCTTGCTGCTTCTATTCGTTTCACACCAGCTTGGGTCAGTTTGTTAATCAACTCTACCCGCTCAGCAACGCTCCAGATTCTCTTCTCACTTTGCAAACCGTCTCTCGGCCCCACTTCGCATATTTCAACATTCATATGTACTTCAGATGATTCCGTCATTTTTCAAACCCCTCAGCTCTTCTTCTGAAAGCCCCAGCAACTCGGAATAAACCGCTTCATTATGGGCGCCCACGGTTGAGGGGCCCAGCCATGCTATCTCACTTTTGGTTTCGCTTAGTTTTGGCACAAACCCGGGTACCGCAATTTCACCCAATTCTTCATCTTGAAATCGGCAAATCATATCCCGCTCTATGTAGTGAGGGTCACTTGCGATGTCCTCGATCGAGTATATCGGTCCACACACCACGCCGTTTTCGCCCAAACGGGCGTCAAGCTCGGTTGCCGTAAATTGTCGAGTCCAGTCCGCGATCAACGCATCCAGCTCATCACAGTTTTGCCCCCGAACTTGGTGGGTACTGTAACGAGGATTCTCCGCAAGATCGAGCTGGTCCATTGCTTGACACAGACGCTTAAACATCGGGTCTAGATTTGCAGCAATAACAACCCATTTGCCATCACGAGTTGGGAAAATATTAGAAGGAGAAACATTCGCCAATCCGGTCCCGCTTGGTTCACGAATGAACCCCACCGTATCAAATTCCGACAGCGCGCTTTCCATCATCGCAAAACACGATTCCATGATCGAAGCGTCAACTACCTGGCCCTTACCATTGCCCGCACCATCGCGCCAATACAACGCCATTAACACCCCTTGGACAGCAAACAGTCCAGCCAAAGAATCGCCCAGCGAGATTCCCGTGCGCGGAGGAGGCTGATCGGGGTATCCATTGATGTATCGGAGCCCGCCCATTGCCTCACCGACGCTGGCAAAGCCTGGTCGATCCGAATAGGGGCCGGTCTGCCCAAATCCGGAGACCCGGGCGATCACGAGTCCAGGATTGATTTTATGGAGCGCCTCAGGACTCAGTCCCCATTTTTCTAGCGTACCCGGCTTAAAGTTTTCCACAAGTACGTCCGCCGTTTTAATCAGACGCCTTACCAAGTCCTGGCCCCGGGGGTCACGCAGATTGGCTGTTACCGATTTCTTATTGCGGGCAAGTATCGGCCACCACAATCCTCGGTTCTTGTACCGATGATGACCCCATTCCCGCATTGCGTCGCCCCGTCCGGGCACTTCAACCTTGATGACTTCGGCACCAAAATCAGCCATTCTGGATCCAGCGAAGGGTCCGGCAAGGAGCTGGCCCATCTCAATCACCCGTACGCCACTCAGTGGGCCCTTTAGTCGCTTGTCGGTCTTGGCATCTTCCATAGTCAGTCCTTACTCAAAAAATGTCTCAAAAACCCGCCAGATAACTCCCCATCCAATGACGTTGATCTGCTCATCGTTAACCTTAGGCAAAAGAATCTATCACTAATAAAATCTAATGTTTATCCAGAAATGAAAACAGGGTATTACAGAATTCTATTTTCTGCTCTTTTCCCGCAACCACGTGCGCAGCATTCTTCATAGTAACTCCTTCCGCGCCACATATACCCCGTTCTAGTGGCAGCGTCGTTCGTGGACCAGTCACCATGTCCTTGGCCGCATGAATAATCAAAGTCGGGGCTTGAATCAACTCCAAACGATCGATGGTATCGTGAGTTAAGCATGCCTCGACCAAGCGCTCATGGGTCACGTAGTTATCTTTTAGTTCCCGCCACTGACCATCAGGCCCCAGCAAACGATGCTTGTTCTTGTTATAAAACTCAGGGAGAAAGGAATAAATACAGACAAATTCCTGAAAGGTTAAAAAACCTGAATCACGATGAACACATCGAAACAGATTTAATTGGTCGGAAAGATATTCATCACAAGATGCCCACGCGCCCATATTCACCATGCTTCTAACCAGGTCAGGTCTGTTGATCGCGACTTCCTGCCCGATACAACAACCCATGCCCACCAGGCCGATCAGGTGGACGTTGGTCCAGTTCAGGTAGTCCAGCAGTCGGATCAGATCTTCTGCATACAGTCTCATAGAAGCCGTGGTATGCGGATCATCAGTTGACTGCCCGATTCCACGATAATCGAACACCAGTACTTTGTATTGGTCTGTAAGCCCGCGCGCTAGACCCTTCTCGCCCCCGTGGCAATAGGTGCCCCAGCCCCCCATGCAAACAGCCGGCGCACCGGATCCATGAATCTCATAATACATTTCATGGTTGTTAATGCTTGCAGTAGGCACTACAAATTCTCCAATGCTTTATTTTCTTCATCCCATTTCATGCAAGCATTCATACCTGTCGCTCGTAAAGTTCTGCAGCGCGCCGAAAAATAATTAGATTTTTCGGCGCTCGATTCATGGTAACGTTGTCTACGCCTATCATCGCATCATTTTAGCGGGCGAAAAACTGTAATGTCATCTGCACTTCTATTCCAGCCCATGCATAGGCAGCTTAGTGCGCTGCTGAAGGGTAAAGTGTCCGCTGAAGAGTTGACGCGGAATTATCTTGATCGGATTTCGCATCACGATATCAAACTAAACGCGTTCATGACAGTGTTCTACGATAGCGCATTACAGGCAGCCAAAGTCGCCGATCAAAAGCGACTCTCCGGCGAACCTCTTGGCGCGTTGCACGGGATTCCCTTTGGACTCAAAGACATTATTGAATTTGAAGGGCAAACAACAACCTGGGGCTGTTATGCACTAAAAGATCGAATGTCGACCGAGACTGCGACAGTGGTAGAGCGCCTGATCGATCAAGGTGCGATTATTCTTGGGAAGACGCAGTCGGTCGAATTTGCCCTTGGGGGCTGGGGAACAAACGAATATTATGGAACGCCCTGGAATCCGTGGGATCTTGAAACTCACCGAATACCTGGAGGATCGAGCAGTGGTTCTGGTGTTGCCGTCGCTGCAGGCCTGTGTGCGGCAGCACTGGGTTCAGATACCGGCGGTTCCGTGCGATTACCTTCTGCTTTTTGTGGGATCACGGGGTTTAAGCCCACGTTCGGTCGGGTATCAAACTACGGTGTCATGCCACTTTCTAC
>CAJXWH010000012.1 GCA_913062915.1 uncultured Acidiferrobacteraceae bacterium
ATGTTGCAACGGGGTAAAAGTCGGATGATCGATGCGGGAATGATCAGAAATGTTGCCTATGTATTGAGCGATGCGCAGAACTTGGCGTTTGCAGACCAACAGTTCGACTGTGTCAGCATAGGTTTCGGCCTGCGCAACGTTACTAGAATTCAGTCGGCGCTTGGCTCGATGTTCCGAATGCTGCGTCCGGGCGGTCGAATTGTAGTGCTGGAATTTTCACATCCGTCGTCTAAATTTTTGTCCCGCCTGTACGATCGATATTCATTCTCAGTAATCCCCAGAATTGGCCGGGCGGTGACGGGCGATGAGCGCAGTTATCGATATCTTGTGGAATCTATCCGTCAACATCCGGATCAGGAGGCCTTACGAAAAATGATGGCAGAAGCAGGATTTGAAGATGTCTACTATCACAACTTAAGCGGTGGAGTCGTCGCTCTCCACGTTGGGTTTCGTTACTGACAGTCCGCCGCGCCATGTCTTCACAGGATCGCCTGTTTTTATCCGCTCTCGAAGTCTTCCGACCTTTGGTCGGGGCAGCGGTCAACCAGATATTGCGCACGGACGCGCAGATCGTAAAGCGTCTTGCGCCGCTGGAGGGCAAACTTCTCGCAGTTGAGATTACTGAGTTGCCCCGTTTTTTTCTGTGGGTGAATAAAGGTCAGGCCCAGTTATTGTGGGAAACAAGTGAGCGCCCGGATGGGACGATTCGCGCCGGGTTGTTTGCGACAGTTCAGGCGAAGACTCGGCGGAACGGCCATTTGTTTCATGACGATTCGACATACGAAGTTCTTGGAGACCCTGATACTGCGCGTGCAGTCCGGATATTTTTTTCCGGATTCGAACCAGACTGGGAGGAACGGCTGGCAGGATTCGTGGGGGACACGGTGGCTCACAAGGCAGGGCAAAGTGTTCGGGTCGCCGCCGAGTGGACGCGGAACGCGAGCCGTTCTGCAATGCAGAATTTTTCGGAGTACCTGCAAGAAGAGCGGCAAGTGCTGGCGACACGTCCACGGGTCGAGCGCCATCTTGATGAGGTGGCGCGATTACAGCAGGGTGTGGATGCGCTCGAGAGGCGTCTCACCCTGCTGGGCTGTCTGGCTGAATAGGAAGCAGTACGGTGTACGCGGGGTTTCGTAATACGCTGCGATTGATGCGCATTACGCAGGTGTTTTTGCGCCACGATCTTGGCGAGTTTGTCACCGCGCTTGGTTTGTACCGTGGGGTTCGTTTCGTGTTGTTCCCGGGCGTTTTGTTCCGGAAGCCGACCGGTAAGCCGCACCGGGGCCAGCGTTTGCGTAGAGCGCTGGAAGAACTCGGCCCGGTGTTTGTCAAGTTCGGCCAGATGCTTTCCACACGCCCGGATCTGATTCCCGATGACATCGCGATCGAATTGACCCGGTTGCAGGACGACGTTCCGCCGTTTACCGGGGAATTAGCCCGGCAGCTGATCGAACAAGCCTATGGTGAGTCTCTGGAACAACATTTTTCGATGTTTGACGACGAGCCAATGGCGTCGGCGTCAATCGCCCAGGTGCATCGGGCACAACTTCACGATGGCACCCACGTGGTGGTCAAAGTATTGCGCCCAGAGGTGGAAAAACAAATCGACCGCGATCTCAAACTCTTGTACACACTGGCCCGTTTTGCCCACAAATACTGGTCAGAAGGGGAGAGATTGCGGCCGGTGGAAGTGGTAGACGAGTACAACAAGACGATTCACGATGAGCTCGATCTTATGCGGGAGGCATCGAACGCCTCTAAGTTGCGCAGCAATTTTGAAAATTCGGCCATCATTTATGTGCCAGAAATTTACTGGCAACACACCCGGCGAGACGTGATGGTTATGGAAGAGGTCACTGGCATCCCGATTCGCGATGTAGAAGCGATCCGTAAGGCGGGGATCGATATGCGCCAGCTGGCTCATAATGGCGTGGAGATTTTTTTTACCCAGGCGTTCCGCGACGGGTTCTTTCACGCCGACATGCATCCGGGCAATATTTTTGTGGGCCCGGATGGCCAGTATCGGGCGGTGGATTTTGGCATCATGGGCACGTTGAGTGATCGGGACAAGCGCTACCTGGCGGAGAATTTCCTGGCGTTCTTTAACCGCGATTACCGCGGGGTAGCCGAAGCGCATCTGCGTGCCGGGTGGGTGCCCCCAGACACAGACGCGGATGAGTTCGAAGGTGCTATTCGCGCGGTCTGCGAGCCGATTTTCGCCAAACCGATCAGCGAAATCTCCTTTGCGCGGCTGATCGTTCGTCTCTTTCAAACGGCCCGCCGGTTCAATATGCCGATACAGCCGCAACTGGTGTTGCTGCAAAAGACGCTGTTCAATATTGAGGGTCTCGGCCGGCAGTTGTATCCCGACTTGGACCTGTGGGAGACCGCCAAGCCGTACTTAGAGCGTTGGATGCGCGACCAGGTGGGCCCGGCGGCGTTAATACGGGGTCTGCAGCGGGAGTTGCCACGCCTGGTGCCGATGATTCCCGAACTTCCCGCGATAGGCTTTGAATTGTTGCGCCAGGCACGGGATCAGGATTTCGTGGTACGGGCCCATTCGGACGAGTTACGTCAGTTGCGCTTAGAGATGCGCCGCCGGCATCGGCAACTGCTCGGGACCCTCGCGGGGGGCGCCATTTTGTTGGCCGGCGTGATCAGTTTTGGCGTTGTTTCGACCCCGGGCATTGGGCGAAGCGGGGGCATGCTCGGCGGCGGTCTGCTCGTGGTTGCGGGGCTGGTGACGCTGATCACTCACTGGCCGAGAACACCCCGGGACTGAAAATTAGAATATCGGAATAGCGTAATAAAACGATTTATTCATCCTACCGTACTAATTCTTTAGTTGTTTACTTGGTTATTGCGGTGAAATCCTTATAATAGCGCTAGGTTGTTAGACGTTCCCATTGTAGGAATCGTCACACAAGGGAGGCTTTGATATGCGACTTACGACAAAAGGACGCTATGCCGTTACCGCGATGCTCGATCTTGCTTTGCACCAGGGGCAGCGTCCTGTGACCCTGCAGGATATTGCCATGAACCAGGAAATTTCCCTGTCGTATCTGGAGCAGCTGTTTGCCCGGTTGCGCCAGGGCGGGTTGGTTCGAGGCACCCGCGGGCCGGGGGGTGGTTACCGCCTGGCGCAAGACGCGAGCGAAGTTTCTATTGCCGGAATCATTACCGCGGTGGACGAGAAAGCCGACCTGACACGTTGTGGCGGCACGTCAGATTGCCAAAAGGGCGAAGAGTGCTTGACCCATGAACTGTGGGCTGAACTCAGCGAGAAGATCTACCAGTTCTTGGACGACATCAGCCTCGCGGACCTGATACAACGGCCCCGTGTTCGCGAAGTTGCGGAGCGTCAAAATGAAAAACGCGAATCTTCGATGAACGAGACATCGGTTACCCAGAAAGTTTCGCTCCCGGACCGCTCCGCCAGTGAGTCGGGTTGAATGCAGTCGATGAGGGCTCTCGGAGCGGGAAGTCCGGGTTCATGAACCCCAGTACGGAGATTACGATCCAATGAGTGCGGTAGAAGCAGAAATCAGCGACCTGGTTGGTCGTGAATACAAGGCGGGTTTTGTCACCGAGATCGATTCGGATACTTTGCCCCCGGGTCTTGATGAGAGTGTCATTCGTACCATATCCGGCAAGAAAAACGAACCGGATTTCATGCTCGAGTGGCGCCTGGATGCCTATCGACGCTGGGGCGGGATGCACACGCCAGAATGGGCGCATGTGCATTACCCACCCATCGATTTTCAGGCCATTAGCTATTACTCAGCGCCACGCAGCGAAGGCGATGGGCCGAAGAGCCTGGATGAGATAGATCCCAAGCTGTTGGAGACGTACGATAAATTGGGTATTCCCCTGGAGGAACAGAAGATCCTTTCTGGGGTGAAAGTGGCAGTTGATGCTGTGTTCGACAGCGTGTCGGTCGCAACAACCTTTAAAAAGGAATTGGCCGAAGCCGGCGTGATTTTCTGCCCATTCTCGGAGGCTCTACAAGAACACCCAGAACTCGTGCGTAAGTATTTGGGTGCGGTCGTCCCGCCGGGCGACAATTTCTACGCTGCGCTCAATTCGGCTGTCTTTTCGGATGGCTCGTTTGTTTATATTCCAAAGGGTGTGCGTTGCCCCATGGAGCTTTCAACTTATTTCCGTATTAATGCCATGAACACCGGTCAGTTCGAGCGTACGCTGATTGTTGCAGATGAAGGCAGTTATGTGAGCTATCTCGAAGGATGCACTGCACCCATGCGCGACGAGAATCAGCTCCATGCTGCGGTCGTGGAACTGATCGCGATGAAAGATGCGCAAATAAAGTATTCCACGGTACAGAACTGGTATCCAGGAGACGAAGAGGGGCGAGGTGGGATCTACAACTTTGTGACGAAGCGCGGCGCTTGTCGTGGCGACAACGCAAAGATTTCGTGGACTCAGGTAGAAACTGGATCGGCAATTACCTGGAAGTATCCAAGCGTTCTGTTGGAAGGGGACCGAACCGTCGGTGAATTTTATTCTGTGGCGCTTACCAACCATCGGCAGCAAGCTGATACGGGCACCAAGATGGTTCACATCGGACGCGATACCTCGAGCACCATCATTTCCAAGGGGATTTCTGCTGGCCGGGGACAGAATGCGTACCGTGGGCTGGTGAAGGTTCTGAAGGGCGCGGACAACGCACGAAACTATTCGCAATGTGATTCTTTGCTCATGGGCGATCGTTGCGGGGCCCACACGTTTCCCTATCTGGAGGTGAAGAACCCCACAGCCACCATTGAACACGAGGCGACAACCTCGAAGATCGGAGAAGATCAGCTGTTCTACTGCCGCCAGAGGGGGCTGTCCGAAGAAGATGCGATATCTTTGATTGTGAACGGTTTTTGTAAGGCTGTTTTCAAGAAACTGCCGATGGAATTCGCAGTAGAAGCACAAAAACTGCTTTCGATCAGTCTTGAAGGGGCTGTCGGTTGACGCGTTTGTAGTGATAGATCGCCACACCATTCAATGAACCAACAAGGGCAAGATTCCAAATGTTGACTATTCACAACCTCAAGGTGCGGGTGGACGGTAAGACCATATTGAACGGCCTTGATCTTGAAGTAAGGCCCGGCGAAGTGCACGCCATCATGGGGCCAAACGGGTCTGGCAAAAGCACCTTGGCCAACGTGATTGCCGGGCGTGACGGGTACGAGGTCACGAGTGGCACGATCACCTACCAGGGCCGTGATCTTCTTGGGTTAGCGCCCGAAGAGCGCGCCCGCCAAGGGGTTTTCTTGGCCTTTCAATACCCGGTTGAGATCCCCGGGGTGGCCAACGTTTATCTTCTGAAAGAAGCGTTAAACGCGGTTCGCACATCTCGAGGTGAGAGTGAACTCGATGCGATGGATTTTTTAAAACGGGTGCGGGAGAAACTGCAGCTGCTCGAGATGAAGGAAGAGTTTTTATACCGTTCAGTGAACGAAGGGTTTTCCGGCGGTGAGAAGAAACGGAATGAAATCTTCCAGATGGCGATCCTGGAGCCTAAACTTGCGATCCTGGATGAGACCGACTCGGGTCTTGATATTGATGCGCTCAAAGTGGTCGCGAACGGTATTAATGCGTTGCGGAGTCCGGATCGCGGCATTGTTTTGGTCACCCACTATCAGCGATTGCTCGATTACGTTGTGCCGGATCATGTTCACGTGCTGGCCGGTGGCCAGGTGGTTCGTTCCGGAAATCGGTCCCTCGCCGTCGAATTGGAAGAGCGAGGGTATGGCTGGATTGAGAATCATGCGGCAGACGCCGTGAGAGCTGAGGCTGGGTGAACCGATGAGCCGTTCTGCTGCCGCAACCGAGGCGTACCTCGCTGCACATCAGGCCCTGGCCTCGATGTTGCCCGCCGCAGGTACACCCTGGCTCGATCACCGTCGCAGTTCTGCGCGGGACCAATTCCGCGAACTCGGGTTTCCCACGCTCCGGGATGAACAATGGAAATACACCAACGTCCGCTCCATTATCCGGCAAGCATTCACGCTGCCGCCAGCCGAGTCCGGTTGGATGGACAAGGGCCAGGTCGACGCCGCGGCTGTGCCGGGAATGGATACGTACCGCTTGGTGTTTGCAGACGGGATTTTGGTACCGCAACTCTCGCGCTGTGATGATTTACCCAAAGGTGTAACCGTGACCGGACTGGCCGATATGCTGCGCACCGATCCGGGACGACTTGAAGGCGAACTCGGCGAGTTACTTGGTGAACCTACCCATGGTTTCAATGCCATGAATTCGGCTTTTGTTTGTGATGGCGCCTTTGTCGAAATTGGACCCGGTGTGGTGGTAGACCGGCCGATCGAATTGCTATTTATCTCTGCCACCGGCGGTGAGGGCAGGTTGGCACTGCCGCGAAATCTGGTGTTGCTTCGTGCCGGCAGTCAGGCGACGTTGCATGAGCGCTACGTGTCGGCAAGCCCAGCCCGTTGTCTGACCAGCGCGGTGTCCGAGGTGTTGATTGAAGACGATGCGAAGCTCCATCTTGAACGGTTGCAGGAAGAAAGCGAACGGAGTTTTCACATCGGCGGCTTATTCGCCGAAGTGGGTCGAAACGCCTGTTTTACGACCAATGCCGTAACGCTGGGCGGGGCATTGGTGCGTAACGATCTTGTGGTGAACCTCAATGAAGAGGGTGCTGAAGCCCGTCTCAACGGTCTGTACGTTGTCGGCGGCCGCCAGCACGTAGACAACCACACGCAGGTGTTCCACAACAGCCCGCGGACAACCAGCCATGAACGCTACAAGGGCATTTTGAATGGTCACGCACGGGCCGTCTTTCGTGGCCACATTCGGGTGCAACCCGATGCGCAGCAGACCGACGCGGTACAGAACAACCATAACCTGCTGCTGTCGCCAGATGCTGAAGTCGACACCATGCCGCAGCTCGAGATTTACGCAGATGATGTCAAGTGTGCCCACGGCGCGAGCGTTGGCCAGTTAGACAAAGACGCCATCTTTTATTTGCGCTCTCGCGGCGTAGCTGAAGCCGAGGCCCGGCACATGCTGACCCGCGGGTTTATGGCAGACGTACTGGACGAGTTGGAACCGCTCCCTCTACGGCAATACCTGCAGCACCGGATCGACCGGCTGATGAGCGCAGCGAGGGAAGCCACCTGATGGGGGTGCCTACATCCGTTAGCAGCAGCGCTGCACCCGGACTTGATCTGGACGCTATCCGCAATGATTTTCCAGTGCTGCACCAACAGGTACACGGCCACCCGCTGGTGTACCTTGACAACGGTGCGAGTGCCCAGAAGCCCGAGGCCGTCATTCAAATGATTGCCGACTATTACTGCAAAGATCATGCCAACGTGCATCGCGGGGTGCATACCCTAAGCCAGCGTGCTACCGACCGTTACGAGGGCGTGCGGGGGAAAGTCAGAGATTTTATTCATGCCGAATCTACCAACGAAATTGTTTATGTGCGGGGCACGACCGAGGCCATCAATTTGGTGGCCTCGAGTTATGGCCAAGCATTTGTCGGACCAGAGGACGAGGTTCTGGTGACGGAGATGGAACACCATTCCAACATTGTGCCGTGGCAACTTCTGTGCGAACGAACCAATGCGACACTTAAGGTGGTACCTTTTGACGATCGTGGAGAGCTCATTCTTGACCGTTATCGGGACATTCTTAACGAGAGAACACGAATCGTCGCCATCACGCAGGTTTCAAACGCTCTGGGTACGATCAACCCGGTTCGCGACATGATCGCCATGGCGCATGACGCCGGCGCCGTGGTGCTGGTGGATGGAGCCCAGGCGGTACCGCACATGTCGGTGGACGTGACGGCGCTCGACTGTGATTTCTATGCGTTTTCCGGTCACAAGCTGTATGGGCCGACCGGTATCGGTGTCCTTTACGGCCGCGAGTCGTTGCTCGACGCGATGCCGCCATGGCAGGGCGGTGGCGAGATGATCATGCAGGTCCGCTTCGACGGGACCGAGTACAACGAGTTGCCATACAAGTTCGAGGCCGGCACGCCTGACATCGCCGGCGTAGTCGGTTTGGGAGCGGCCATCGATTACGTGGCAGGGTTAGGCCTCGATTTGATCGATGAGCACGAGCAGCAGCTGCTAGCGTATGCCACGGCACGAGCAGCGGAGCAATCTGGCATGCGCGTCATTGGCACCGCGTCGGACAAGGCAGCCATTTTGTCGTTTGAGCTGGACGGCATTCATCCGCATGATGTCGGAACTGTACTGGATCACGAAGGGATCGCAGTTCGTACCGGCCATCATTGTGCGATGCCGGTGATGGAGCACTTTGGCGTGCCGGCAACCGTGCGGGCGTCATTCGGCCTTTACAACACCCACGCCGAGATCGACCGGTTGTTTGGAGCCATTGACAAAGCGCAGGAACTGTTTGGGCAATGAGTGATCTTCGCGAGCTCTACCAGGAAGTCATCATGGATCACAACCGCAGCCCGCGGAACTATGGATCGCTAGAGGACGCCAACCGTACTGCCGAGGGTTTCAATCCGCTGTGCGGCGACCAGCTGCAGGTGTACCTGTACGTGAACAACGACGCCATCATCGAAGAAGTCCGATTCGAGGGCAAAGGGTGTGCGATCTCGACCGCTTCGGCCTCGATCATGACCGAGACGTTGCGCGGGCGTAGCGCCGAAGACGCGGAACGATATTTCCAGGCGTTCTGTGCCCTTGCGACCGGTGATGGAGAGACGTTCGATCAGAATCTTGATCTGGGTAAACTGGAAGTGCTCAACGGGGTGCGCGAGTACCCGGCCCGGGTCAAGTGCGCCACACTGGCCTGGCATACGCTGCGGGCAGCCTTACGCGGCGACAAGACACCAGTCAAGACCGAGTAGTCGCTGAGGGTTTGAACACAAGGAGGAATGGGAAACATGGGAGTCAAAAAACACTACGACAACTTCGTTCATAACTTCATGACGGGCAGCGAGAAGTCGAAAGACGATTCACCATCCGTATCAGGCGGCGGCCTGGAAGCGATCAATTCGGCTGAGGCATCAGAAGCCGGTCCAGATACTGGTTTCTCGGCAGATTCTCAAGAATCGAGCCCAAAGGTCGAGGGACCCGAGGAACGCACGGCACCCACCGCGATCGACTCACACGATCAGGAGACCGGTCCTACCGACGCCGGTTCGACGCCTTCAGTATCGTCGGCGGGGCAAGATGATGGGCCGGAGGTTGCAGGCGGTGGAGATGCGGAACTTCGCGAGCGTGTCATTGCGGCACTGAAAGAGGTCTATGATCCGGAGATCCCCCTCAACATCTATGACCTCGGACTGATTTACCGAATTGAGATTGATCCAAATCTCAACGCTTCGATCGATATGACACTGACTTCGCCGAATTGTCCTGTGGCTGGCAGTCTCCCTGGCGAGGTTGAAAATGCAGCCCGTTCGGCTGAAGGTGTTGGGGAAGTTGTAGTAGAGCTCGTCTGGGATCCACCGTGGGACATGGACCGGATGGGGGAGGCGGCCAAGCTGGAACTTGGAATGTTCTGAAGCGTGTGAGCAGTTGGATTGATGTTGTCACAGAAGATGAACTACCGCAGGGCGAGGTTCACGTCGTCGATCTTGAGGGCATTGAAGTCGCGGTGTTCAATATTGCTGGTCAATATTACGCTATTGAAGATGTCTGCACTCATGACGGTTCGGAGATTTCCACCGGCTGCTTGTATGACCACGTGATCGAGTGTCCTCGTCATGGCGCCCGTTTTGATGTCCGCACGGGCGAGGTGCTGGAACCCCCTGCTTATGAGCCGGTTCAGACTTTCAAGGTTCGGATTGAAAACGGGATGATCCAGGTAGGTGATGACCGCTAGGACAGAACCAACGGCGGGCGGGGACCAGGAGACTGCCCGGCGGAGCGATTATTCCCTGGTCGTACGGATTGCAACCCGCTGGAACGATTACGACATGCTCGGGCATGTCAACAATGTCGAGTATTACCGCTACTTTGAAATTATAGTGCTGACTTCGTTGGCTAGAGCGGGGTTGGATTGGAGGCAAGACAGTATCATCCCTTTCACGGTCGAGAACCATTGTTGTTTCCGCCGTCCACTGATGCCGGTGGACACCATGGATGGGTGCTTTCGCATTGCTCGCATCGGTCGTTCTAGCGCGACCTATGAACTCGGCCTATTCATGCCCAATGATGAGACCCCGTCTGCGTATGGATACTTTATTCACGTCTTTGTGGATCGACACACTGAAAGACCGGCCAAGATTCCAGACGGGATTCGCACTTCCTTTGATGCCCACCGGACTCGACGCGATAGACGCGATCCAGAAAGCATTGGAGCATCGGCGTTGTTTCCAGCAGCTGTACATGCCCCATAATGGCGAACACTGTCTAGCTATGGCCGAAAACCGGTGACGAGTAATTTCTGCAAATGACGGGGAAATTATTTATAAAGACGTTTGGCTGTCAGATGAACGAGTATGACTCGAGCCGGATTGCCGATCTGTTGAACGAATCCCACGGGCTGGAACAGACAGAAGACCCTTCTGGTGCCGATGTGTTATTGCTGAACACCTGCTCAGTTCGGGAAAAAGCCGAAGAGAAAGTGTTTTCTCAGCTGGGCCGCTGGCGTCGCTGGAAAGAAGATCGTCCAGACCTTGTGATTGGCGTCGGCGGTTGCGTCGCCAGCCAAGAAGGAGAGCAGATCTTGCGTCGTGCCCCATACGTCGACGTAATTTTTGGTCCCCAGACGTATCACCGACTGCCGCAGTTATATGATCAGGTATTGAACGAACGGAAACCGCGTGTCGATGTCAGTTTCCCAGAGATTGAAAAGTTTGACTGTTTGCCACCACCCCGTGTCAAAGGACCCCGAGCGTTTGTGTCTGTTATGGAAGGCTGCAGCAAGTACTGTAGCTTTTGCGTTGTCCCCTACACACGAGGCGAGGAATTTAGCCGGCCGTTTGATGATGTTATTACCGAAGTTTTCGAACTCGGGTGCGGCGGGGTCAAGGAAGTCACTCTGCTCGGACAAAACGTTAATGCGTATCAGGGAACTCGTCATGACGGGACTCGCGCGGATTTTGCCGATCTCATCCGCTATGTGGCGGCGGTGGAGGGGATCGATCGCGTGCGTTACACCACATCTCATCCGGTTGATTTCAGTCAACGGCTCGTCGAAGTTTATGGGCAGGTGCCTGAACTTGTGAGCCATGTGCATCTGCCCGTACAAAGTGGGTCGAATCGCATTCTTTCCCAGATGAAGCGGCAGTACACCACTGCGGAGTATGAAGATATCGTCGATCGCCTGCGCGGTTACCGGCCGGATTTATCGCTCTCGTCCGATTTTATTGTTGGGTTTCCCGGCGAGACCGATAATGACTTCGAACAAACGATCGATTTGATCCACCGGGTCGGGTTTGATCAGTCGTTCAGTTTCATCTACAGCGCGAGACCAGGTACGCCAGCGGCCCAGTTACCCGATCCCGTTCCGGCCAGTCTCAAGCAAGAGCGCCTGGCACGATTGCAGGAAACGATCCGCTCTATCGCGGCTTCCATCAGCCAGGCCATGATTGGATCCCAACAGCGGGTTCTTGTCGATGGATATTCCCGCAAGAACCCGCGTCAACTTTCTGGGCGCACTGAAAACAACCGGGTAATCAATTTTCCTGGCCCGTCTGATTTGCTCGGTAGTTTTGTCGACGTTTTTGTATGCGAGGCATTTACAAACTCACTGCGTGGCTCACTTGCAACGGAAGATACCGCATCTGCTATGATTCCCATGGTTCAAAGTTCGAGTACCTGTTCCCCGGATTGAAGTCCAACAATACTCCTATTGCCTTTCGACTCGAGCCTGAAGACAACCAGCGATTGGTCGGTCTTTGTGGTCAGTACAACACGAACCTAAAGCAGGTCGAAAACCGCCTTCGGGTCAGTGTCTCCCACCGTGGCCATCTGTTCTATGTAGATGGTGATCCAGAAAACGTGAGTGACGCAGAAAAGGTTTTGCGTGCGCTCTACGAAAATACCAAGCACGATACCGAGCTCAGTGCTGAGGCAGTTCATATTGCAATTTCTCAAGTGCCTCGTGACCAGGTCGTAGCGGATGTGGCTTCGGATGAGATCATCGTTCGGGTCCGGAAGTCGACAATCCGGAGTAGAAATCAACATCAGCGCGCCTATCTTCTCGATATCAACAATCACGTGCTCAGTTTTGGTGTGGGCCCCGCGGGAACCGGAAAGACCTATCTGGCGGTTGCCCGTGCGGTCGAGGCTCTGTCGGACAGCAAATCTGAAAGAATCGTTCTGGTCCGGCCGGCGGTAGAGGCTGGCGAGAAGCTTGGATTTCTACCAGGCGATATTGGTCAGAAGGTCGATCCTTATCTTCGTCCGTTGTACGACGCGCTCTACGAAATGTTGGGGTTCGATCGTGTCGGGCGGCTGCTGGAGCGGGGTGTGATCGAGCTGGCTCCTCTGGCGTATATGCGGGGCCGGACCTTGAACGAGGCATTTGTCATTCTGGATGAAGCACAAAACACCACAGTGGATCAGATGAAAATGTTTCTCACCCGAATCGGTTACGGGTCGAAAGTGGTCGTGACGGGGGATCCGAGCCAGGCTGATCTTCCCCGTGGGACCCGCTCCGGGTTAAGCCATGCGGTGCGGTTGTTGGGTGGTGTCGATGAGATTGGCGTGACCCGGTTTCAACCGGGGGATGTTGTTCGTCACCCGTTGGTGCAAAGGATTGTCGAGGCCTATGATGAGGAAGCTCGTGGGGCGGACGAGCACTCGTGACGGACCTGGTGGACATTCAGCTGGTGGATGACAGTGCCAAAACGCCAGATGCCCAGCAAATTCGCGGTTGGGTTGCGGCAGTTTTCACCACCCTTGAACGTTCGCCACTGGCGTTGACGGTACGAGTCGTTGGCGAAGAAGAGATGGCCAAACTCAACCGACGTTACCGGGGTCGAGATCAACCGACCAACGTACTGTCGTTTCCAATTGAGCCTTTGCCAGGTATGTGCACAGACTTGCTCGGAGACATTGTTGTTTGTGGTCCAGTGGTAGACCGGGAAGCGGCGATTCAGCATAAGCCGCCGATGGGCCATTGGGCTCATATGGTTGTCCATGGAATGCTGCATCTTTTTGGGTACGACCACGAGAGTGATCAAGAAGCGACGGCGATGGAAACATTGGAGAAGTCCGTGCTCGAGGGACTTGGGTTTTCCGATCCGTATCAGGGGGAGCACGACAGCGGCGCCAGCTCACATGCGTATACGTGATCAAAGCCCGGGTTTACGGGGCTCATTGTTCAGCCGCTTGGCCTATTTCTTGCGCCCCATCCCGGTCACGCGCGAGCAACTTTTCGATGTATTGTGGCGCGCACGCAAGCGGGATTTACTTGACGAGGATGCGTTGCCGATGATGCAGCGGATAATGCAGGTATCCGAACTGCAAGTGGAACAAGTGATGGTTGCACGGGCCCAGATGGTCACTATCGATTCAAGTCAGACAACCGAGGAAATCCTGCCCACCATAATCGACTCAGCGCACTCGAGATTTCCGGTTATAGATGGAGATCGCGATCAGATTCTCGGTATCTTGCTGGCCAAAGATCTCCTTCGTTATCGAAGTGACAGGGAGGAAGATAGGCTGTCGTGGGAAAAACTGGTCCGACCCGCTGTATTCATTCCCGAGAGCAAGCGTTTGAACGTGTTGCTGCAGGAATTTAGAAATAGCCGAAACCATATGGCTATTGTGGTCGACGAATACGGTGGCGTAATCGGGCTGGTGACGATCGAAGACGTGCTCGAGCAGATCGTTGGTGAGATCGAAGATGAAACTGACATCGACGAAGAATCTAAAATGGTATTGCGTCGAGACGAGAGCGACTGGGTAATCAAGGCGGAACTTCCAATCAGCAGTTTCAATCATTTGTTCGGAGCGGATCTCAGCGACCTGGACATGGATACCGTGGGCGGTATGGTGACCGACGAATTGGGCCATGTGCCCAAACGGGGTGAACGGGTGGTGCTCGCGGGGCATGAGGTCGAAGTCCTGAGTGCCGACGGCAGGCGCGCACGACTGCTGCGGGTTAACGTTTCATCGTCGAGCTGACGATGAAACGTTAACCATCAATAGGCGGCCGAATCGAGCGTCGCTTGAATGAACCGAGTCTTGTTGTTGCAGCGCATCAGTCGAGGGGCGATCGCAACCACGGCAGGCGCACTGTTTCCCTTTGGGTTTGCCCCGTTCGGATACGTGGCAGTGGCCCCGCTCGCCATAGGAACGTTGTTCCTGCTCTGGGTGTCGGTGAATGCGAGGCAGGGTGCGTTGCTCGGGTTTTACTTTGGCCTGGGGGCATTCGCCATCGGAGTGTCCTGGGTGTTCGTCAGTTTGCACAATTACGGCAACATGCCAGTGTTGTTGGCGATACTGGTGGTTGCTGTATTTGTCTCCATCATGGCGTTGTACCCGGCGGTTTGCGGTCTAATCCAGGGCGGTTTCTGTCATCTGCCGCGTACCGTTCGACTGCTCGTTGTGATGCCGGCGCTGTGGGTATTGCTGGAATGGCTGCGAGGTCAGTTGCTGGGCGGGTTTCCCTGGCTCTATCTGGGTTATGCTCAGGTGGATACGCCGTTCGCTTCGGTAGCGCCGCTTTCTGGAGTACTGGCGGTCAGTCTGCTCGCAGCAATAGCAGGTTCTGCCGTCATTTTGATGCTCATCGGTACGCTGAAGCAAAGACTGCTGGCCGTGGCCGCGTTGAGCGCGCTATTTGGCATTGGACTTTTGGCCGGACGGGCGGACTTTGCCGTGCCGTACGGTGACGCCGTCAAGATCGCGGTGGTGCAGAACAACGTGTCATTGGCAGACAAATGGGATGCCGCCAAGGCCGAACAGATTGTCAGCGGTTATCTGGAAGCGAGCGCGAACGAGACCAGCGCGGACCTCATTGTGTGGCCAGAAGCCGCGCTGCCAGTGTATCTCGATCAGCTGCCCACGCTTTTTCTCCGTCAGCTCCTAGAGCATCCCGCCGACTACCTGTTCGGCGTGGTGGAGCGGCAAGCAGGTGAAACCAAGGCGTACTTCAACAGTGCGGTTGGAATTGCCGATGACGTTGTTATTTACCGCAAACAACAGTTGGTAATTTTTGGGGAATATCTGCCATTGCCGTTTTTGTTTCGCTGGCTGCTTGACTACTTTGACATCCCGATGTCGGATTTTTCGTCGTGGCCAAGCCAACAGTCACCCTTGCAGCTTGCGGATCAAAAAGTCGGGGTGACGATCTGCTACGAAGACGCCTTCCAGCGGCGGGTTGGGTCTGCCCTGCCGGGCGCAACGATCCTTGCCAATATCAGCGAGGATGCGTGGTTTGGTGATTCCCTCGCGCCGCGGCAACGTTTACAGATTGCCCGGACTCGGGCTCTGGAAGTCAGCAGGCCGTTCATCCGGGCCAACAATAACGGGTTGTCTGCACTCATCGACCACCGGGGTCGGGTCGTCGCGCTTGCCCCAATGTTCAGGCCCGATGTTCTGCGCGGTGAATTGCAGCCCATGCAAGGGGCGACGCCTTTCGTTCGCTTCGGCAATATCCCGTTAATCACATCGTTGGGGCTGCTGCTTGTCGGTTGTCTGGTCATACCCAGGGCATTACGAGCCAGAAAGCGGGACTAGGGAAGTTGCCTCTGGTTGGCCGTTGGGGGAAGACCCCGGTGATACACTGCAAAGATGCAATATCGGCTGGATGACAAACTGGTGGTGGCGATCTCCTCGCGGGCGCTGTTCGATCTTGAAGAAAGCCACCGGGTTTTCGTTGAGCAGGGCGTGGAGGCGTATTGCCAGTATCAGAGAAAACGAGAGAATGAAATACTCGATCCGGGCGTCGCTTTTTCGCTGGTGCGAAAACTGCTTGCACTTAATGAAGATCAATCCGCCAAGCACCGGGTGGAAGTGATTCTGATTTCCCGCAACAGCGCTGACACCGGACTTCGTATTTTCAATTCGATCCACCACTACGGGTTGTCAATCACGCGTGCGGCATTCTCCGGTGGAGACAGCAAATTCCGCTACGTAGCCGCATTTAATGCCGACCTTTTTCTGTCGGCCGACCCGGTGGATGTCCGCAGCGCACTGGATGCGGACATTGCAGCTGCCACAATTTTGCCCTCTAAGGTCAACTTCAGTGACGATTCACAACTTCGAATTGCCTTCGACGGGGATGCCGTTTTGTTTTCTGATGATTCCGAAAGAATTTATCAGGAACAAGGCCTCGCGGCCTTCTCAAAGGCAGAAAAAGAAGCAGCATCGACGCCGTTACCGGGCGGGCCTTTCCGAAATTTTTTAAGTGCCCTGCATCGTTTGCAGGCAGAGTATTCGGCGGAGCAAGCGCCCATTCGCACGGCGCTCATTACGGCTCGCAGTGCGCCTGCGCACGAGCGCGTCATCCGAACGCTGCGCGCTTGGGATATTCGTATTGATGAGGTCGTGTTTCTCGGGGGTCTCGATAAGGGTGATTTCTTACGCACGTTTGGCGCCGATATTTTTTTTGACGATCAGCGCGGGTACTGTGATTCCGCAAGGCAGTTTGTTCCTACCGGGCACGTGCCCCACGGCATAACCAACGACCCAGCCTGAACCACGCAGCACGATGGGTATAATCCCGCTCCTACATAGCGTTTCAACGGCCTGATTCCGACGTTTTCTTGCGATTAACCGGTTGCCTCTTATGACTTCAATCTCGTTCTTTCGGCGGTGTCTCCTTGCATGCCTGATGGTCTGTTGGCTGCCGATTGCCACGGCCACTGCTGGATTACCGGCATCAGTGGGTGCCGAGCCGTTGCCCAGTCTTGCCCCCATGTTGGAACGGGTGCTGCCAGCGGTCGTAAATATCGCCACCACAGGACGGGTTCAGGTGCAGCAGAATCCACTCAGCCGTGACCCGTTTTTCCAGTATTTTTTCAATATGCCGCAGAATCAACCGCGCGAGCGGCAAACCAATAGCCTGGGTTCTGGGGTGATTATCGATGGCGCCGAAGGCTACGTCGTGACCAATTATCATGTGATTGAAAATGCCGACGAGATCAACGTTCGTCTGCACGATGGCCGCTCGTTTGCAGCCGAGGTCATCGGGTCCGATCCCGAAGCCGATATCGCGGTGATCCAGATACCGTCTAACGACTTGTATGGCATTGCCATTGGTGATTCAGAAGGTCTTCGGGTCGGCGATTTTGTGGTCGCAATTGGTAACCCTTTCGGCCTCGGGCAGACAGTGACTTCGGGCATCGTCAGCGCCAAGGGGCGCAGCGGTCTTGGCATCGAAGGGTATGAGGATTTCATCCAAACGGATGCCTCCATCAATCAGGGGAATTCTGGTGGTGCACTGGTCAATCTGCACGGTGAACTGGTCGGTATCAATACGGCTATCTTGGGCGGCCGTGGCGGGGGCAGCGTCGGGATAGGATTCGCGATTCCTGTGGATATGGCGATGCGCTTGACCCGCCAGATCGTCGAATACGGTGAAGTAAAACGCGGACGACTGGGCGTCATCGTCCAGGATTTAACCCCGGACTTGGCTGGCGCCCTTGATATCGATGCAAATTCCGGCGCCCTCATCTCACAGGTGTTGCCCGATTCGGCAGCCGCCGATGCGGGTCTGCAAGAGGGGGATGTCGTGACCGCGGTGAATGGGCGCAGCATTGACAGCGCGGGCGATCTTCGAAATGAGATTGGTCTTTCACGGGCGGGAGAGAAAGTTGAGCTCGAATATTTGCGCGACGGTGATCGCTTAGTTCAGGAAGTCGTGATCCGCGCGGTGGAAGCAGAGATCAGTTTAAAAGGCCCCGCCAGCAAGTATCTGGAAGGCGCCACCCTGGGCGAGTCGAGCGAAGACAAGATGGGGGTAGTAGTTCTTAAAGTAGAGCCGGGCAGTGGTGCATGGCGTTCCGGGTTGCGCGAGCAGGATGTCATCCTTTCCATCAATCGAGTGAGGATTCAGAGTCTCGAAGACGTGGAAAACGCGGTCGCTCGAAATGCTTCTGGCCTTTTGCTGAACATACGCCGTGGAAACTCCGCCCTGTTTCTGGTCATACGCTGAGGATTGTGCTCTGCGGTATTGCCGGAAATTCAAACCCAAGGCGAACATTTGATGCGGGATAACTGGCTAGCGCCCTCTATCTTGTCGGCCGATTTCGCCCAGCTCGGGCTGGAAGTTCGTAATGTACTGAATGCAGGAGCGGACATTGTGCATTTTGACGTAATGGACAATCACTACGTGCCCAATTTGACATTTGGTCCCACGGTATGTGAAGCCTTGAGGCGGTATGGAGTCGAGGCGCCCATCGATGTTCATCTCATGGTCAGCCCGGTTGATCGAATTATTCCTGACTTTGCGTCAGCGGGCGCAACCTACATTTCATTTCATCCAGAGGCCAGCGAACATGTTGACCGGACGTTGCAGCTGATACGGAGCGAGGGTTGCAAAGCAGGGTTGGCATTTAATCCAGCAACACCGCTGGATTATCTGGACCACATTCTGGAGCGAGTCGATATGGTGTTGATTATGTCGGTCAACCCTGGATTTTCGAACCAGAGTTTTATTCCCTCGGCGTTACAAAAGTTACGCGAGGCCCGTCGCCGGATCGACGCATCAGGTTTCGATATTCGGCTCGAGATCGATGGCGGGGTTAAGGTGGAAAATATCCGCAAGGTTCGAGAGGCTGGTGCGGATACGTTTGTCGCAGGGTCGGCTATTTTTAGTGCAGTCAGCGAGACAGATCCCAACTGTTATGACAGTGTGATTCGCGAAATCCGTTCCCAACTGGCCGCAGCCGACTCGTGAACCGGTCCGCTGCCCCGCAGCAAGGCAGCAGCGCCAATACAGCGTTGGACGGTTGTTTATCGGCGAGTGCCCTGTTGTTCGATCTCGACGGCACGCTGGCTGATACGGCACCCGATCTTGCCCGGGCCCTGAATCGGGTCTTGCGTGCGCTCGATTGCCCCGCAGTAACGCTGGAAAACACGCGAAACTGGATCGGGAACGGGATGCGGCGCCTGCTGGAGCGGGCGCTTGCCGGGGATGGCGAAAAAAAAGCCAGCCCGGAATTCGTGGATCGAGGGGTTGTGTTATTCGAACCATTTTACGCCGAGGCGGTCTGGACGGACAGTGTGTGTTATCCCGGGGTCGTTGATGGTTTGGCCAAACTCAAGCGAATGGGCTACAAGATGGGCTGTGTGACCAACAAGCCGCGTTCATGTACTGGCGTGCTGCTAGAACACTCTGGGCTGGCTGGTTTTTTTGAAGTGGTGGTTGCAGGGGACGATTTGGTGGAGACCAAGCCTGCACCGGCACCCCTGCTGTACGCAGCCGATCAACTGCAGGTCGGCCCGCAGGACTGTGTCGTGATCGGAGATTCGCAAAACGATGTCAATGCGGCCCGAGCTGCCGGAATGGCCGTTCTGGTGGTGACGTGGGGATACCACCAGGGTTTGGAATGGTCCGCAATGGGTGCGACGCAACTGGTCAGTCAATTCAACCAGATTTTTCACGTGGTCACACCCGCTGTTCGATGATGAACCGCGTCGATTACCAGCGATATCGAGCCGAAGGATACAACCGGATTCCACTTGCTCGTGAAGTGCTTGCTGACCTCGATACCCCGGTCAGCACCTATTTGAAATTGGCCCGGGGGCCGTACAGTTATCTCCTCGAATCGGTCGAGGGGGGTGAGAAGTGGGGTCGCTACTCAATGATTGGGTTGCCGTGCAGCACGATTATTCGAGTAACGGGAGACGAATTTGTCATCGAACGAGATGGTGACGAAATACACGCCCAGCACACGGAAGACCCATTGGCAGCGATCCAAAAGATTCATCGACAGTTCAATGTGCCCCAGATTGACGGATTGCCGCGGTTTACTGGGGGGCTCGTTGGCTATTTCGGATATGGGACGGTGCAGTACATCGAAACGCACCTTGGGACGGTAGACAAGAAAGATCCCACGATGGCGCCGGACATTCTCCTTATGGTGTCTGATGAAGTCGTTGTGTTTGATAACCTGGGGGGTCGATTGCACGTGGTCGTACACACCGATCCAGAAGAGGACGATGCCTGGGAGACAGGCAATGCGCGCCTCGATGAACTGGTCGCAATGTTAGATCAGTCGCTGGTGAACCGCGATGTGCCGCGCGCCAGGCCGGTGCGTGAAAGCGATTTCCATTCTTCGTTTTCGCAGCAGGATTTCGAGGCTGCAGTCGAGCGGTCGAAGGATTACATCTCCAGCGGGGATATTTTCCAGGTCGTACTGTCGCAGCGGCTGTCGATTCCGTTTGAGGCCGATCCATTTACGCTGTACCGAGCTCTTCGCACAGTAAATCCTTCGCCCTACATGTACTTCCTGGATCTAGACGGACTGGACATCGTAGGATCTTCTCCCGAGATTCTGGTCCGTCTGGAGGACGGCAAAGTCACGGTCCGGCCGATTGCAGGGACGCGGCGGCGGGGCATCAATGATGACGACGATGAACGCTTGGAGCGAGAACTGATCTCGGACCCGAAGGAATTGGCCGAACATCTGATGCTCGTGGACCTCGGACGCAACGACATTGGCCGTATCGCACAAACCGGCAGTGTGAAACTGACCGAGAAAATGTTGGTTGAGCGATATTCGCATGTCATGCATATTGTTTCGAATGTGGTGGGAGAATTACGCGAAGGGCAAGACGCAATCGATGTGCTGCGGGCAACATTTCCCGCCGGAACCGTCTCGGGCGCGCCCAAGGTGCGTGCGATGGAAATTATCGAGGAACTGGAGCCCGATAAGCGGGGGATTTATTCTGGTGCTGTCGGCTACATCGGCTGGAACGGCAATATGGATACCGCAATTGCGATTCGGACAGCACTAATTACCGGGAATGAACTGTTTATTCAGGCTGGCGCAGGAATTGTTGCCGATTCCGTTCCTGCAAACGAGTGGCAGGAGACAATGAGCAAAGGGCGGGCGATGTTCCGCGCGGTCGCGATGGCAAGCAGTGGGCTCAACCCCGAATCCATTCAAGACTGACCATTCAGTTTTTAGAGGCTCCAATGGGCGATATACCTACGCTGACCAAGCGCCGATTACAGGCAGCCGTAATCAAGCCTATTTACGAGGAGATGGCCGCTGTGCTGGGAGAAGAGAAGGCCCAGTCGATCCTCGGCAACGCAATCCGCAAGGCTGCAATCGCAGAAGCGGGTGAGTTTGCTGGCAAGGCACCAGGCGGCAAGACCAGTTTGCGCTCGTTTATCAATCTGTTTGAGCTGTGGACAGCCGATGGGGCACTTGAGATCGAAGTTCACGAAGAATCGGAAGCGTGTTTCTCGTTCGATGTGACCCGTTGCCAATATGCAGAAACTTACCGCGAGATGGGAATGGGGCAGATAGGGCATTTGTTGTCCTGTAATCGCGACGCGAGTTTCTGCGAGGGTTACGATCCCAACATCAAGCTCGACCGACAGCAAACCATCATGAACGGGGCGGACCGCTGCACTTTTCGCTACCGCTACGAAATCCCTTCTTCCTCAAAGGCTTCGAATCAGGACTGACCCGTGGGACTGGAACACTCCCCAGAATAAGAAAGGGACCAACCCGTTCGGGTTTGCCCCTTCGCTTGGTTTATTCTCCGAGCCCAGGGTAGGTGCGGAGGATAAACCGCTGCGGTGCTTAGGAGGGGAAGTCATGCGGACCGCCCCCAACTCTAGACAGAATGGGCTAGCGGTTCTTGATCGGAATCAAACGAGGAACCCTTCGAGACACTCGGCTTAAACAGGCGGGCCCGAAAGAACATGAACCGTAACACAGAAGAACCAGATCTCTAGGCGGTGCGATTCTTATCTCCTGGTGATTTTTCGGGAACGAGTTATTCAGATGAGTAATGTCGAGTTATATTAGAATTTGCGGGTATCAAAGTAAGTATGTGATCTAACCCCTGTTGGTAATCCTCATTAAATACAATGTCTTAAACTTAATATGTTGTTAATGATCGACAACTACGATTCATTCACATACAACCTTGTACAGTATCTGGGCGAACTGGGTCAGCGGGTTGCGGTCTATCGTAATGATCAGATCACGCTCGACGATGTCGAAGTCCTGGCGCCTGCCCACATCGTAATTTCTCCCGGACCTTGCACGCCGAATGAGGCCGGTATTTGTATGGATCTGGTTCGCGAATATGGTGCCGCCATCCCCATCCTCGGTGTTTGCCTCGGCCACCAGAGTATTGCCCAGGCGTATGGCGGCCGCATCACGCGGGCACAGAAGCTGATGCACGGGAAAACTTCCATGATTGTGCATCACAGTCGAGGGGTGTTTGCCGAAATTCCCAGTCCTTTTCAGGCCACCCGCTACCATTCTCTCGTGGCTGACGCCGCTTCATTGCCCGACTGTTTTGAAATTACCGCTCATTCGGAGGATGACGGTGAAATCATGGCGATCCGTCATCAAGAGCACCCGGTTGAAGGGGTCCAGTTTCATCCAGAATCGATTCTCACTCAGTACGGCCATAAGCTGTTACAGAACTTTATTGAGCAGCACAGTGCCAGATGAAAGATTCGTCGGATATCCTCGAGCGAATTGTTGCGCGCAAGGCAGACGAAATTGCAGAGCGTCGAGTGCTGCACAACCTGGCCGACTTGGAAGCTGCAGCACAGAGCCAAGAAGACCCGCGAGGCTTTGCTGACGCGATTGCTGCTGCGCTGATTACTGGAAAGGCCGCTGTGATTGCTGAGGTCAAGAAAGCCTCCCCCAGTAAAGGCGTCATTCGTCCGGATTTCGAACCCGAAGTGATCGCCGCCAGTTACGCTCGGCATGGTGCTACGTGCTTGTCCGTTCTAACCGATGAAGATTTTTTTCAGGGTCAAAACGAGTTCCTCACCGGGGCGCGGGCGGCCAGTGGTTTGCCAACGCTGCGCAAGGATTTCGTGATCGATCTCTGGCAGGTGGCGGAAAGCCGGGCGATCGGGGCGGATTGCGTTCTGTTGATTGTCGCCGCTCTCGAAGATGCCCAGATGGCAGAGCTGGCGGCGGCCGCTGCCGCCTATGGAATGGACGTTCTACTCGAGGTGCATGATCGACAGGAGCTGGAGCGGGCCTTGGCTGTTGCGCCCCGTCTCATCGGTATCAACAACCGAAACCTTCACACTTTCGAAACCCGGCTTGAGACAACGCTCGAACTTCTCGGCGAAATTCCGGGTGACCAGTTGGTGGTTACGGAAAGTGGAATCACCTGCGCGGGGGATGTGGCAAGGATGCGCACAGGCGGTGTTCATGCCTTTTTAATTGGTGAGACGTTGTTGCGAGCACCTGATCCCGGTAAGAAGCTAGCCGCACTCTTTGGGTCGACCGGTTTGATCGGAGACGATTCGTGAAAGCAACCATAACGCTGCAGGAGGGATCGACGTTTGAGGGTGTGGCTGGTAGTGGACATCGAGTCACAATGGATGTCGCGCCGGAGGTTGGCGGTCGTAATCTCGGTCTTCGACCCATGGAAATGGTGCTCCTTGGCCTCGGCGGGTGTACTGCAATCGATGTGTTGCACATGCTCCGCAAAGGCCGTCAGCCCATTACCGATATGCGGGTGGAGCTGGATGCAGAGCGGGCGGATGATGCTCCCAAGGTGTTTACGAGAATCCACGTGCATTTCGTGCTCACGGGCGCAGGACTCGATCCGCACAAGATAGAACGGGCGATCAAGCTGTCGGCGACCAAGTACTGTTCGGCTTCGATGATGCTGAACAAAACTGCCGAGATGACACACGACTTCGAAATCGTGGAACAATAGAGGCGCAGGGAAGGTTCCGCCGTTTGGAAGCGAAGCACGAGCTCGACCCATGAAACTGATTACCGCCTGGTTCAGCCGCAATTTCTCCGACCCTCAGGTCGTTATTCTTGGCCTGGCTCTTGTTATCCTATTTGCTATTGTGCTGTTGCTGGGCAGAATGTTGGCCCCGGTTCTTGCCGCGATTGTTATCGCCTATCTGCTTGAAGGCTTGGTGAGGGTCCTGGTTGCGCGCGGGTTACCGCGCCTGATGGCAGTACTCATTGTGTTTATCGTTTTCTTGTGTTTTGTGGCGGCAGTGTTATTCGGATTGTTGCCATTGGTGTCGAAGCAGACAACCCAACTGGTGCAGCAAATTCCAGCCATACTGGGCAAAGGGCACGAGGCCTTACTAAGGTTGCCAGAGCTTTATCCAGAAATCCTATCGGTCGAACAAATTGATGAATTTATCGGAGGGATTGGTTCCGAATTGACAACTTGGGGGCAAACAGCGGTCTCGATATCCATGTCGTCGGTCATCGGGTTAATCACGATATTGGTTTACCTTATCTTGCTACCACTTCTGGTGTTTTTTTTCCTCAAGGACAAGATTACGATTATCCAGTGGTTAAGGAAATTTTTTCCTAAAGAAGACGAACTTGTCGTGCGGGTCTGGCGTGACGTCGATCGGCAGATTGGTAATTACGTGCGCGGCAAATTCTGGGAGATCATCATTGTCTGGCTGGTGAGTTACCTGACCTTTCTGATCCTCGGCTTGCAGTACGCAATGGTGCTTTCAGTTTGTCTCGGAATTTCCGTGCTCGTGCCATTTGTCGGTGTTGCTGTGATCACTATTCCCGTTGTGCTCGTTGCTTGGTTCCAGTGGGGGTGGAGTGCAGACTTTGCCTACTTGGTCGGCGCTTATATAGTGATTAAGGAATTGGACGCCAACCTGCTGGTGCCGTTGTTATTTTCTGAAGTGAACAACTTACATCCGGTCGCGATCATTGTTGCGGTTCTTTTGTTTGGTGGACTCTGGGGCGTACTTGGCTTGTTCTTCGCGATTCCTTTGGCAAATCTGGTGCAAGCGGTGGTCAATGCCTGGCCAAGACTCGAGCAACCCAAACCGTCTTTAGAGTAGGATCCGGTCTTCATGAGTATGGAAAACAGCGCTGTGCCCGAAGCGTCGACTGCTGCACAGCAGCGATATCAGGTGTCTAATTCGGTTGCTCATCATCGTTCATTGCCGCACGAGCGTTTTGGGCTCGAACGCTTCTTTGAGCGCCTGGGGCGACCGCGCCTTGTATTCAAGTTATGGGATGATTTTGCCATTGGTACCGATGAAGAGGCGGTAGCTACAATAACTTTAAAAAACCGGGCCGTCCTTTACCAGATTTTGCTTTCCGGTGAAGTCGCTTTCGGCGATGGTTACAGCACGGGCAGCATCGAGATTGATGGAAATCTGGTTGATATGATCGTAGAGAAAAATATCAGTCAGCATAACCATAGCGGTGCTGAATCATTATTTGAGCGAATGTTCTCACATCGGTTTCGA
Source organism: uncultured Acidiferrobacteraceae bacterium (assembly GCA_913062915.1). Lineage (GTDB taxonomy): Bacteria > Pseudomonadota > Gammaproteobacteria > Arenicellales > UBA868 > CAJXWH01. Next base: position 25,327 of record CAJXWH010000012.1, read on the forward strand.
CTAACAAATACGCTGGGCCGAGCGCGGCAGAATATTCATCACCACTATGATGTCGGAAACGATTTCTATCGCCTCTGGCTCGATCGTGAAATGCAATACACCTGTGCGTATTTTCCAGACCCGGACATGACCTTGGAGGCAGCCCAGCAGGCCAAGATGGATCATGTCTGCCGGAAGTTACAGTTGCAACCGGGCGACCAAGTCATCGAGGCGGGATGCGGTTGGGGCGGACTGGCCCTGCATATGGCGAAGCACTATGGCGTGACGGTGACAGCCTACAACATCTCGCACGAGCAAGTGAGGTTCGCGTCGGATCGGGCTCGAGCGGAGGGATTCGAGGATCGGGTTCGTTACGTCGAAGATGATTACCGAAACATAAAGGGAACTTTCGATGTTTTTGTCTCTGTCGGTATGTTGGAGCATGTGGGTAAGGAGAACTACCGTGCGCTTGGTAACGTCATCGATACTTGTCTGGCCGAAGAGGGTCGAGTTCTGATCCACAGTATCGGCCGCAATGTCGCTCGACCCATGAGCACGTGGATCGACCGGAGGATTTTCCCCGGCGCTTACCCCCCGACATTACGGGAAATGATGGATGTTCTAGAACCGAGTCGTTTTTCGATACTCGATGTCGAAAACCTCCGACTGCACTATGCTCGGACAGTGGGACACTGGTTGCAGCGATTCGAAGACGCCACTTTGGAAGTTACCGAAATGTTTGACGAAAAGTTCGTTCGCGCCTGGCGGCTGTATCTGTCTGGGTCGATTGCGACGTTCCTGACCGGCCGTCTGCAGCTGTTCCAAGTCGTGTTTACCCGGGAAAGGAACAACCAGATCCCGTGGTCCAGGGAACACCTGTACTGATCGCAGGAAAAGGGTCATGCAGCGGGTCTTTACCGCGGCCACTTTGCTCGAAGCGCATCTTGTCCAGCAGATGCTCGAAGCCGAGTTCATTCCCGCTGCAGTATTTAACGAGAACGCACATGGCGCGGCGGGCGAATTGCCGATCACCGAGGTGTGGCCCGAAGTCTGGATCGAAGACGACCGTCACCGTTCCGAGGCTCGCTCTATTATCGAGCGTTACGAA
>CAJXWH010000013.1 GCA_913062915.1 uncultured Acidiferrobacteraceae bacterium
ATGCTGGGTGGCGCCCTGCTCGGTTGTGTGCTGTTGGCGCTGACCATGGCAAACGCGGGCGGCGCCTGGGATAATGCCAAGAAATACGTTGAAAAAGGCAATCTTGGTGGCAAGGGGTCCGATGTCCACAAGGCGGTGGTGGTGGGAGACACCGTAGGTGACCCGTTCAAGGACACTTCCGGCCCGTCTATGAACATTCTGATCAATGTCATGGCGATCGTCAGTCTGGTTATTGCCCCGTTGCTTGGATGAGGTAACCACTGATTTAGGAGGGGGGGAGGCTGAGGCCGGCGTTACGCCGGCCTATTTTTTTGCCTCGTGGTAGTCTGAAGATTCTCCACCCTGCAGACTTGATCCCGAGGCATGCCAGCAAGTTTGATCCGATCTGTGCGCGAGGCCGACCTCGAGGAGGTTCGTGCGATATACGCGAAGGAAGTCCTGGAAGGGATGGCTTCGTTCGAAATTGAGCCGCCTGAAATAAAGGAGATGAGGGCCCGGCTGCGCCGGGTACGGGATGCCAACCTGCCGTACCTGGTCGCGGAACTCGACGGCAGAATTGCCGGTTTCGCCTACGCCGCCCCGTATCGACCCCGACCCGCCTATCGCTACACGGTGGAGAATTCGGTCTATGTGGCGCGCTGGGCCCAGCGCCAGGGAATCGGCAGCCAATTGCTGGTCGCGTTGGTGAGCGCTTGTGAGCGTACCGGCGCCCGGCAGATGATCGCGATCATTGGCGGGGTCGAGCATGCTGCCTCTATTCGAGCCCACGAAAAAGCCGGTTTCCATAAGGTCGGCACGCTCGAGAACGTGGGCTGGAAGTTCGACCGGTGGCTGGATGCGGTCGTAATGCAGCGCGCATTGAACCCAGACAACGGCACGCCACCGGCGTCGTAGAAACACGCCGAGCGCATCTTCGAGGGTGTTACCAAGGGTTTATGTCTACGCCGCGTATCGACGGGGGGCTGGGAACGAGATGGCGCAGTTGGGTCGCGGTTCTACGGCTCCTTTGGCGCTTTCAGCGCGACGTATCGCGCCGCAAGACTTTTCGAGGCACGCTTCAGCGCTCTAACCTCTTGCTGGATCACTACGAACGCCGTAGCCCAGTGGTCGGCACCTTGATCTTCATCCACGGTATGTCGGTACTCGGGCGAGAGGATCCGCGAGTCGTCCATCTGGCCGAAGCCCTGGCGGCTGCAGGCTACCGGGTGTTAATTCCGGATTTTCCCAGTATTCGGGCCCTGGAGATTCGAAGGCAACAACCGGACGAGGTACTTTCGCAGCTGGAAACACTGGCCGCCGACCGGCAACTGGTTCCCGGTGTTTTTTTGCTCATGGCGGTGTCGTTTTCCGGCGTGTTTGCTTTGCGCGCGGCTTGTAGTAAGCGTTTGGCACCACGAGTTTGCGGGCTTTGTTTGATCGGGGGCTACTATGACGTGGGTGCGGTGAGTTCATTTCTAATTCGCGCCAACCGGTCAGATCCGTACGGACGGTTGTTGGTCCTGCGCAGTTATTACCGGGAAGTAGAGCCCCAAGGCGTGGCTTTTCATCGGGTATTAGATCGTTGCATTTCAGAGAATATCGAGCAGAAAAACTCTTGGAGCGCAGATCAAGCACTCGACCGATCCGATCCAGTCGAAGGCTGGGTGTACCGGATGCTAACGGACCCGGTCGAGCGCGAGGGCTTGGAAGAGAAGGTAACCCGAGCCTTTGGTGAGGGGTGGCATGGATATCGGTCAAAGCTTGATTTTGTCTACCGGGATACCCCGGTCTTTCTGATTCACGGCCGGGATGACCGGGTCATTCCAGCGGGTGAATCGAAACGGCTCGCCCGGCGTCTGGCAGACCAAAAGATCCCGGCCTACCTGTGTATCACCCGGTTCTTAAGCCATGGCGACAGCGCCATTCGTCTTGGGCAGTGGCCAGAACTGGTTCGACTGCTCCGGGGTTTTGCCTGGTTTTTTCAATCTGGGACGCGGGTCAAGAGAGAAGCCCCCGGCACAGGCGGCGGTTGATTCTCAGGTTTTACCCGGGCGGTTTACCGCTTTTTCTAGTTGAGTCGAAAACTGTGCAGCCTCTCGATTGAACCTATTGGAGTGGAATCGTGCGGGCGAAAAAAAGGCGCCCGAGAGCGCCCTTTTGTTAACAGAAGAATTGTCGTTACAAAGCGCTGGTTACGATCGCCATGATTACGGTCAGCACAATGCTTGATGTAATGACCGCGTTAACAGATTGGATAGCACCATTCATCTTGCCCCAGAGGGCGTTCGCCTGGATGGCCGCAATAATAATCAGTCCGACTATGAATCCTGTCATGCTGACGGCCAGGTCGCCTTCTCCGCTCCAAAGGCCACCGTTGATTGCTGGGGTCGCGTGGGCCGACGCAATCATAAAATACAGCATTGGTAACGATAATAGCGTGTTGGTCCGCGATGCGAGTCCAGCCTTAGGTGCAGCTTTGGCTTTATCACCGCTTGAAAGACCGATGACAATTTTCTGATTTGGCCAGATGATGCCCCACACGTTCAACATCATGATCGTACCCATCAAAACGCCAAAACTAATGCCGAGTGAGAACCTCGGCGCTTCGCTGGTGATAAACCAGATCAATATAAGTCCGGTCAGGAATGTGAAAAGAGCAGCCCAGCGGAACCACCAGAGGGCGCGCGGAGCGAGTTTTTGCATCACGTCAGCTTTTGCCGAGTCTTCAGCTTCCTTTACGTATTCGGTCTGCACAAAATTGAAGTAATACAGCAATCCGATCCAGGTAACACCGAACACAATATGGCCCCAGCGAAACAGTACATCCATCACGTATTGCATCATTCCCCTCCGAGATTCTGTTGAAGATAACCGAGAAGCTGCGGCTCGGGTGATCCCCCAAAAGCCTTAGTAATATCAGGCAAATACCGCGGGATGAGTGTCACTAGTCTACTAGAGTGGCGGTTCCGCCAGCAAGGCAGCCAAGACGATGCTGACCGTCTTGGGCGTCGGGCGACTTAGAGCCCAGCTACTCAGCGGAAAAAGAAAGAGCGCCCGGATTTTCAAAGAGCTATCCCTGCGGCCTCGCGTTAGTCCGGTTGTATTGAGGTACTGGGCCGTGGAGTTCTGCCCAGATTTCATCACAAAGATTCAATTCCTCTGTACTAAGCGGTGAGGATGTTACTGCAGCGAGGTTTTGCTCAACCTGGTCGCGTCGGGTCGCCCCAAAGAGGGTGACGTCCACGTCGGGGTGGTCGAGCATGTAGCGCAAGGCGAGTTCAGCCGAGGTACGACCGCGTTGGGCCGCAATTCTGGAAAACCGATCTGCCGCGGTTCGTTGCGGGTCGTTCCAGTATCTTTTGCGATACATTTCATTGGCGGCGAATCGAGTATCAGAACCCGCCTCCTTCCCCGCTTTGTATTTTCCTGTCAGGAGTCCGCCAGCGAGGGGGTTGTACATGCAAGTGCCGATGTCGTATGACCGGGTCATGGGCAGTAACTCGGTTTCTACGGCTCTTGAAATTGCGTTGTGCAGTGCTTGGGTGACGGTCGGTGGGGTCCAGCCACGATTGCGTGCAAGATTTACGGCTTCTACTACTTGCCAAGCCGCAAAATTGGAAACCCCGATGTAGCGGACCTTGCCGGAGCTGACCAGGCTCTCCAGAGCGCGCCAGGTGGTCTCGATGGGCGTGTCGTCATCTGGTTGATGAAGGTAGTAGATATCGATGTAATCCGTATTGAGGCGGCGCAAAGAGTTTTCAACTTCCCGCAGGATCACCTTTGGCGAACTGCCCGCTGTATCCGGATCGCCGCCCACGGCGTACCGTACTTTGGTTGCCAGCACAATGCGCTCTCGATTGCCTCTGGCTTTCATCCACCTGCCAATAATTTCTTCGGACAGGCCCGCGTTATAGCCGTTGGCGGTATCGATGAAGTTGATGCCTTGGTCGACGACAAAATCCAACAACTCGAGCGACGTGTCTTCGGCCACCGGATCGCCCAACGTCATGGTTCCAAAAGCCAACGGTGATACCTTAAGACCGGTTCCCCCTAATCGAATGCGCTCCATCCGGGTTCTCCTGTGTAACTAGAACGGTTGGGCATGACTGGCAGCACGCCAGCCGGACCTCGTCAGCTGATGGTGTAGCCCGCACCCCACGAATCTTGAGGATACCGTATCGTGCAGTCCACGGTCGAAGGCAAGTCTAGACAGCAGGCCTTCAAAGTTTAGCCGCCCAAGAGTTGTTACAGAGCCTTTGTATGTTCCGAGGCCGAAACTGTCTCGATTGCCAGTTCCAGGATCATGGAATCCATAGACATTCAGTGTCGAATACCGTGACCCCGGCTGAGAAAATGCAAGTTGATCGCGAACAGGACGAGAATAAAAATCCCGATGATCAAGTAGGAAAGCCACAGGGAGATGTCAGAAATACCCAGAAATCCGAAGCGAAACGCATTGATCATGTAGAGAATCGGGTTACCGAGCGATACGCCCTGCCAGAAATCCGGCAATAGATGAATCGAATAAAAAATTCCGCCAAGGTAGGTCAGAGGGGTCAGTATGAACGTTGGAACAATGGAAACGTCATCAAAACTTCGTGCGAAAACACCATTGGTAAAGCCGCCCAGGGAAAACAGCACCGCTGTGAGCACGACGATGCTGATGAGCACCCCGACACTGTGGATCCTGAGATCGCTAAACAAAAGAGACACGATTGTGACAATCAGTCCGACGATGATCCCGCGAGCAACGCCGCCCGTGATGTAACCGAGAAGAATCACGTAGTTGGGAGTCGGAGACACCAGCATTTCCTCAAGAGAGCGCTGAAACTTAGCGCCGAAAAAAGAGGTAACGACGTTAGAGTAGGAGTTTGTAATGACTGACATCAGGATTAACCCCGGGACGATGAAGTCGATGTAATTGAATCCGTCCATCTGCCCGATCCGGGGGCCGATCAAGTTGCCAAAGATGATGAAGTAAAGGCTGGTAGTGATTACAGGCGGTAACAGCGTCTGTTGCCAAATACGCGTAAACCGTGTGAATTCCTTGATCACAATGGTGATAAAAGTGATTAGTTGTTCCCGGGCGTTCACGCGGCTCGCTCACTGTTATTGTTTTGACCGACCAGGTGAACAAACAGTTGCTCGAGGCGGTTCGCTTTGTTGCGCATGCTGCGGACACGGATATCTTCTCGCGCCAGTTGTTGATAGAGGTCGTTCAGGTTTTGATCCTTGATGATTTCAACTTCCAGTGTGTACTCATCGAGTAACTGCGCTTTGATGCTAAGGCCCGGGGGCAATTGGGCGAGCGGTTGCTCGAGGTCGAGAACAAACGTCTCCATATGGACCTTCCGCAAAAGCAAACGCATCGACGTGTTCTCAATCAGGTGTCCTTCATCGAGGATTGCAATATTGCGGCAAAGGCTTTCCGCTTCTTCCAGATAATGTGTAGTCAGGATAATTGTCGTGCCTTCTCGGTTAATCTTGCGGAGAAAATCCCACATCGAGCGCCGAATTTCGATGTCCACTCCGGCGGTGGGTTCATCCAGAATCAGTAACCGTGGTTGATGCACCAAGGATCGGGCAATCATCAATCGTCGTTTCATGCCGCCCGACAGATCCCGGGCCTGACTATCACGCTTGTCCCACAACCCCATCTGGGAGAGATATTTTTCAGCTCGCTGGCGGGCGAGTCCACGGGGAATTCCATAATACCCCGCCTGGTTCAAGAGAATCTGCCACGGTGTTTCGAAGACATTGAAATTAAACTCCTGCGGCACAACGCCAATAAAGGACTTAGCTCTTGGAAAGTCGTTTTTAATGTCGACACCGAAAATTCGTACCGTACCGCTCGTCTTGTTGACAAGAGAACTAATGATTCCAATAACAGTTGATTTGCCAGCGCCATTGGGCCCAAGCAGAGCGAAAAAGTCACCTTCGGCTACTTGGAGATCGATGCCGTGCAAGGCAGTGACCCCGTTTTGGTAGGTTTTGTATAGGGAGAGGATTTCGAGCGCGGGGGTCACGATTACTAAGGGCAGACGGCGAGAGGGTCAGGCCAGCACGCGCTCTGGTGTTGGTATTCGCACAGTCGGATTACTGGCCCAGGACAGACTTTTGATAGAGATCATTCAAACGCATATCGGGGTCGTATCGTTGCTTTAATTCTCGGTAGGTCTTACCGCCGTAAAGAGACCAGAAATCTTCCTCAGCGTAATAAGAACTCGAGTAGAGAGATTTGATTCCCCCGAGGTCAACAACAGCTTCTTCGACCTGGCGGTTGTAATAGCCCGCGGGGCGTTCCTGGCGTTCGCGGATCACGTCCCAAAAGCCAAAATTGATATATAGCGTATCCGCGGTCATGGGAAATAAGGGGTAAGCGCTGTCGCTCGGTGGGTGCCCGACCGGGCAGATCCACAGCGGTTTGATTCCGATCTCCCGATGAAAAAAATCGAGGAATCCGGGGGCATTTTCAATTGGGATGTCGACATCTTGTATTACCGATTCCGAGTGGTAGCCGAACCATTCGCTTAACGTCCGGGTGAAGCCAACCCGACCGTTCCAACGCATCACTTTTTGATAGGTGATCGAGTTCAATCGTTTGCGGCCCAGAAGACGGCGCATCAAAGCGTTCTGCACATACAAGTTTTTCGAACACCAGAACCAATCGGTGTCCCACCGCCAAAGGTAGTCGTGGGTAGTGAGATAGTCTTCACTCCGTGCCGGAATGGAGCGGTAGTACATGTCGAGATAGGTGTAATCGCTGGTGTACGGGGCCTCGTCGACAAATCGACCCACCGTCAGGTAATGATCATTGCGTCGAAACACGGTACCGTCCACAAAGTCTGTACCTTCTGTACACCAATCCTGTAACGATGCAAAAAAATCATCGGTATCCGGTATACGGATGTGGGTCAATCGCACGTAGGGTTTAACCGGGATCGTAAGCGCTTTGAGTTTCAGGATGTAGCCCAAAGTCCCGTAAGAATTTGGGAGACCGAAGAACAGATCACGGTGCTCATTCTTTGCAGTGCAGGTGACGATCTCACCGCTTGCCAGCAGCACGTCCATCTCGCTCACCGTTTCATGCACCAGACCGTAGCGGAATGATGATGCCTCGATTCCAACTCCAGAGACAGCGCCACCGATCGTTATGGATTTCAGTTGTGGTACCACTGCTGGCATCAGGCCGTGTGCCAATGTGGCCTCGACCAATTCTTCATATGTGGTCATCCCCTCTACTTCGACTGTGCCACGCGCCGCGTCGACATCGAGCACATGACGAAAGGTGCTTACATTGAGCATTTGCCGGGGGATCGAGCCACGATCACGAAAAAGATTGGAGGTGGATTTGGCAAGCCGCACGGGACCCGAGCCGCGCTGGCGCAGCTCCACCGCCAATCGGTTGCGCCGGACTTGGTGGGTTTCTACTGCCATCGAAAAAAGTTCGGTAATTTAAAAGCCAGCCGCGTGTCCATCTTTTCGCGGATCGGAGCCGGCTATGTAGCCATCGGTGCTTCGTAAAATGATCTGACCACCCCCGAAAAGCCCGCTCGAAAATTCCACCATCAGTCGATGACCGCGAGCCGAAAGTTCTGAGTTGAGATGGGCCAGATCGGGTTCTAGGCAGATAGAAAAATCTTCTGCGACGAACCAGCGGGGCGCATCGAGGGCTTGTTGCGGTGAACGTCCCTGGCAAAACATTCGGATCAGCACTTGCACGTGCCCCTGTGGTTGCATGTGTTTTCCCATCACGCCAAAAGCTAATAGTGGCTGACCGGCGCGGGTCGCAAAAGCGGGAATGATGGTATGAAACGGGCGTTTGCGACCGTCTACTCGATTGGGGTGAGCTGCATCTAGCGTAAAACCGCTACCACGGCTTTGCAGACTGATACCGGTTTCTGGGATTACGATGCCAGAACCGAATTTCTCGTAATTAGATTGAATATAGCTAACCATCATGCCCGACCGATCGGCTGCACAAAGATATACCGTGCCGCGGTCTGCGGACACTTGAGCGACCGGAAAATCAGCTTGATTCACTTTGATCGCTGCGGCGCGACGTGCCAGTCGATCTGGGTCTAGGAGTGTTTCAACTTTAGCTTCCATCGCTGCGGGATCTGCTATATGCCGGTGTGCTTCGGCAAAGCCAACCTTCATCGCTTCGATCTGCAGATGCACACTGTCGGCTGAATCGGGTGGGTATTGATCGATCTCAAGCCGGTCCAGCACGCCGAGCGCGATCAGGGCGGCAAGTCCCTGGCCGTTGGGTGGGATTTCATGAATGCAAAGGTCGCCAAAATCCTGCGAGATACAGTCCACCCAAAGGCTTTCATGTGTTGCGAGGTCATCTTGTGTCATTGCGCCGCCGTCACGTTTGGATGTGGCGGCGATACATTCGGCCAACCGGCCCCGGTAGAAACTCTCTCCTCGGCTTTCTGCAATTTCGGCCAGGGTCTCAGCTTGCGCGGGACAGCGGAAGTGATCTCCGGCGTTTGGCGATTGGCCACCTGGTAAAAAGGTTCGGCAGAATTCCGGATAGTCGCGGTAAGTCTCAACTGCTGACGACCAGGTATCAGCAATTATTGGGGTCACTGCAAAACCGGATGACGCATACTGGATTGCCGGTTCAAAGAGTTGTTCAAATGGCAATTTGCCAAAACGCTCCGAGAGTTTGACCCAAGCGTCAACTACCCCGGGTACAGTGACACAATCCCATCCGATTACGGGCATGGCTTCCCGGCCATGAAAGCGATCCGGCGTCCAGGCTGCGGGGGATCGGCCGGAACCGTTTAGACCTTGTAACTGCTCGCCATCCCAGACGATGGCAAACGCGTCACTGCCGATGCCGTTTGACACCGGCTCTACGACCGTCAATGCGATCGCGCTCGCCAGCACGGCATCGACTGCGTTGCCACCCGTTCGCAACATCTGAATACCAGCTTGGGTTGCGAGTGGCTGCGATGTTGCGACAACGTTTGGCGCATAAACATCGGAACGCCTGGATGGATAGAGGTGTCGGGGGTCAAGTAGTTGAAACATGTCGAGGTCTCAATCGTTTTCAGGCCGGCAGAAAGCGCGGCAGTGTAGCACTGCCCTGTTTTGCACGGCTGTGTGGAAGCGAATTATTAGGTTGCAGCCGCGGTCACCCGAGGCTCTTAAAAATCACTGGGCCACAGTCGAATCTTCGCTCACTTTAAGATCGTATGCGGCCGAAATGAGGGCCTGGGTGTAGGGATCTTGTGGTCGATCGAAAATCTTTTCGGCGTTGCCTTGCTCTACGACTCGCCCCTTGTGCAGGACGATAATCTCGTCGCTCAATGCGCGGATAACTTTAAGGTCATGGCTGATGAAAAGATAGGCCAGATTTTTCTGGCGCTGCAGTTGCCGCAGCAGATCGATGATCTGCGCCTGGACCGTTCGGTCCAGCGCCGAAGTGGGTTCGTCGAGGACGATAAGACGCGGTTTGAGAATCATGGCTCGGGCCAGGGCAATGCGCTGACGCTGACCGCCCGAGAACTCGTGCGGGTACCGATGGCGGCTGTCGGGGTCGAGTCCAACTTCGTGCAGGGCATCAATCAATAGCCGAGTACGTTCGTCCGCCGTACCAATGCCGTGAGCGACGAGCCCTTCTTCGATGATCTGACCCACCGAGAGACGTGGGCTCAAGCTGCCGTAGGGGTCCTGAAATACAATCTGCAGGTTGCGCCGCAGAGGTTTCAGTTCACGGCTCTTGAGTCCCTGGATCGAGGCATTGTCAAAAACGATCGCCCCGCGGCTCGATACCAGCCTGGCAAGGGCCAGCGCAAGTGTCGTTTTTCCGGATCCGCTTTCGCCGACGACCCCTATCGTCTGGCCGGCGCGGATGGTGAGGGTCACATCATCGACTGCCTTGATCTGGTCCACCGTTCGACGCAAAACACCCTTCTGGACGGGGAACCAGACCCGCAGCTGCTCACCGCGCAGCACTATCGGCGCTCGCGGGTCAACCGGGTTCGGCTTGCCCGAAGGTGCAGCCTCGATCAACTGGCGGGTATACGGCTCAGCCGGCGCTCGAAATAATTGTTCTGTTTGGCCGTGTTCGATGATTGTTCCACTGTGCATCACGTATAAACGATTGCTCGTCTTTCGGACCACATCCAAGTCGTGTGTAATCAACAGGATCGACATGCTTAACTGCTGTTGAAGTTCTGTTAACAGGCTGAGAATCTGGGCCTGGATGGTTACGTCCACCGCAGTTGTCGGCTCGTCTGCTATCAGGAGGTCGGGCTCGTTGGCGAGTGCCATCGCAATCATGACCCGCTGGCGCTGGCCACCCGACAGTTGATGAGGATAGGCCAGGAGTTTTTGCTCGGGCTCCTGCATGCGCACCAGTTGCAACAGTTCGAGGGTGCGATCCCGCGCTTGTTTCGGTGTCATGCCCTTGTGCAGAGTGAGCGTCTCGGTTACCTGTTTCAGCACGGTATGCAGTGGGTTGAGTGCAAGCATCGGCTCCTGGAAAATCATACTGATGCGGTTGCCCCGTACCTGGCGAAGGACAACGTCACCGGCACCAAGGAGTTCCCTGTCGTGGAATCGAATGCTGCCGCTCGGGTGTCGAGCACGCGGGTAAGGCAAAAGACCCAGTACAGACAAGGCAGTGACTGATTTTCCAGAACCGCTTTCACCCACCAACGCCACGGTCTCGCCCCGGCCCACCTGGAGTGATGCATGCCGGACTGCTTCCAGATCGCCCTGCGGCGTGGAGAACGTGACTGAGAGATTGTCGATTGAAAGCACGGGTTAAATGACGTTCTTGCGCGAATCGAAGGCGTCCCGGACGGCTTCGCCGACGAAAATCAACAGGGTCAATATCAATCCGATGACGAAGAATCCGGTAAGGCCGAGCCAAGGTGCTTGCAGGTTAGCTTTGCCTTGAGCCAGCAGTTCGCCGAGAGAGGCCGAACCCGGCGGCAGGCCAAAACCGAGATAGTCGAGACCTGCCAGGATGGTGACCGAACCCGCCAGAGTGAAAGGCATGAACGTCAGCGTAGCCACCATGGCGTTCGGCAATATGTGGCGAAACATGATGGTTGGGTCGCTGACGCCAAGTGCTCGAGCGGCCCGGACGAATTCCAGGTTCCGGGCCCGCAGAAACTCAGCCCGGACCACGCCGACGAATCCCATCCACGAGAAAAGCAGCAGCAGGCCGAGCAGCCACCAGAAGTTTGGTTGGATCACGCTGGAGAGAATGATCAGGAGATACAAGAGCGGTACACTCGACCAAGCTTCGATGAAGCGCTGGAAGATCAGGTCGATCCAACCGCCGAAGTAGCCCTGTACGGCTGCCGCAGAAACGCCGACTACGGCGCTTAAGATGGTCAGGGTAAAGCCAAAAAGTACCGAGATCCGGAAGCCATAAATTACCCGCGCGAGAACATCGCGTGCCTGGTCGTCCGTGCCGAGTAGATTACGAGCGTCAGGCGGTGACGGTGCCGGACCCTGCAGGCCCCAGGCGACGGTTTTGTGGTGATAACGGATGGGTGGCCACAGCATCCAGCCGTCCTTTTCGATCAGTCCGGTAACGTATGGCGCTCCGTAGTCGGCCTCGGTCTGAAAGTCGCCGCCGAATGTCCGCTCGGGATAGGCTTTTAAGATAGGCAGGTAGACAGACTGTTTGTAATAGATCAGCAGCGGTTTGTCGTTGGCCACGAATTCCGCAAACAGCGAAACGACGAAAAGCACCGTGAAAATCCACATCGACCACCAGCCGCGGCGGTTGGACCGGAAAATCTGAAGACGGCGCGCAGTGAGTGGCGAGAGCTGCATTTCCAGCGTCCTTACTGCCTAGACCTCGCGGGTTTCGAAGTCGATCCGCGGGTCGATGACCATGTACATCAGGTCACCGACGAGATTCATCAGCAGTCCAAGCAGTGAAAAAAAGTAAAGTGCGCCGAACATCACCGGGTAATCCCGGTTGAGTGCCGCTTCGAAGCCGAGCAACCCAAGGCCATCGAGTGAGAAGATGATCTCGATGAAAAGTGACCCGGTGAACAAAATACCGATGAATGCCCCCGGGAAGCCCGCAATGACAATCAGCATGGCGTTTCGGAACACGTGTCCGTATAGCACCCGCCGCTCGGTTAAACCTTTGGCCCTTGCCGTCAAAACATATTGCTGGTTGATCTGATCGAGAAAGGAGTTCTTGGTGAGCATGGCCAATCCGGCAAAGCCGCCTATGGTCATCGCGACCACCGGCAGCGTGAGATGCCAGAAGTAGTCGGCGATTCGTCCTGCCCAACTCAGTTCATTCCAGTTCTCTGAAGTGAGCCGGGCGAGTGGAAACCAGTCAAAGGGATTGCCGCTGGCAAACAAGATGAGGAGAAAAATCGCGAACAAAAAGCCTGGTATGGCGTAACCAACGAACACCACGACACTGGTCCACACATCAAAACGAGTGCCGTCCCGGGCGGCTTTGGCCACACCGAGCGGAATGGAGATCAGGTAGACCAGCAGCGTGGTCCAGAGGCCGAGGGAGATAGACACCGGCATCTTGTCCAGCACCAGGTCGATCACTTTGCGGTCCCGGTAGTAACTCTCACCGAAGTCAAACACCAGGTACTGTTTCATCATCAGAACAAAGCGCACGTGCAGCGGTCTGTCGAAGCCGAACTGTTGCTCTAGCTCTCGAATAAACGCGGGATCGAGACCTTGGGCGCCGCGGTACTTGCTGGTGCGGTCACCGCCGCTGTCTTGTGCGACGATCTCGCCCCCAGCGGTACGGGTGACCCGCTCCGTCATGGCGTCTCCGATACCAGCCAGGTTGGCGAGGACCTGTTCGACCGGCCCCCCGGGGGCCACCTGAATAATGAAAAAGTTGATGACCATGATCGTGAACAGCGTTGGAATCATCAACAACAGGCGGCGAATGATGTACGCAGTCATGTTAGTGGCTGACGAGCGGTCGGTGATGTAACCGCCAGAGGGGCATCCGTGGGTGCGGCCGCAGCAGGTCTTTGCGACCGACTGAGGTAAGAATCTTTACTGGCGCGCGCGTTCGAGCGCCGTGGCTTTGGTTTCGTCGTACCACCAGCGACCGGTCATGACGCCGGTCCGGACGGGGCTGTCGGGACGGGAGAATTTGTCCCAATAAAGTACGCGGTCGGCCCGGATGTGCCATTGTGGGATCACGTAGAAGCCCCACAGCAAGACCCGGTCGAGAGCGCGGGTTCTCACATTCAATTGTTCGCGGGACTCCGCCATGACCAGAAGCTCGATCAACTCATCGACTACGGGATCCTTAATGCCTGCAAGGTTGCGACTGCCGGTAGCATCAGCCGCATCGGTACCCCAATACCCGCGCTGTTCGTTGCCCGGCGTTTCACTCTGGCCCCAGGTCCAGACCAGCATGTCAAAGTCTTTCTCACGAAACCTATTGATATACTGGGTCTGATCGACCAGGCGAATGCTGGCTTCAATACCCAATTGTTCAAGGTTGCGGGTGAACGGCAGAACGATTCGCTCGAATGCGGGGCTGTAGAGCAGAATTTCAAAGACCATCGGCGCCCCGGTTTCAACATTCACCAATTTAAGGTCGCGTACTTCCCATCCAGCGGCCTCCAATAGGGCCGTAGCCGCACGCAGGTTTTCTCTCGGGCGACCGCTGCCGTCCGTGACCGGGGGCTGAAATTCGTTGGTGAATACTCGCTCGGGAACCCGGCCGCGGTAGCGCTCGAGAAGTTCCAGTTCCTCGCCCGCGGGTAGGCCCGAGGAGGCCAGGTCAGAATTCGAGAAAAAGCTTGCGGTACGGGTGTACTGCCCATTGAACAATGTGCGGTTTGACCACTCGAAGTCGAACGCATAACCGAGGGCTTCACGGACTTGTGGGTCTTTGAATATGCCCCGCCGCGTGTTGAACACGAATCCCTGCATACCAGTTGGCATCTGGTGGGGGACCATTTCTTTCTTCAGCAAACCTTTTTCCACCGCTTCCACGTTGTAGTCTTCGGCCCAGGCTTTTGACTGGTTCTCCGAGCGCAAATCGATGTCACCCGCTTTTAGGGCCAGTCGGATCGAGGTCGTATCGCGATAATAATCGGTGCGAATAGTGTCAAGGTTATTCATACCCCGGTTCACTGCGAGATTCTTGCCCCAGTAATCGGCTACCCGCTCCTGGAGGATGTACCGACCCGCCTCGAATTCCTTAATTCGGTAAGGCCCGCTGCCGAGTGGGGGCTCAAGGGTGGTTTCCGCAAAGTCTCGATCCACCCAATAGTGTTTAGGCAATACCGGGAGCTGTCCCATGATGAGGGGCAACTCGCGGTTCCCGGCTTCCTTGAAATTGAAGCGAACCCGATGCTCGCCCAATTTCTCGGCGCTCTCAACCGCGCTGTAATAATAGCGATATCCGGGGGCGCCCTTTTCCAACAGTGTATCGAAGGACCAGACCACGTCGTCAGCTGTGACCGGGGCGCCGTCATGCCATTGCGCTTGCGGACGCAAGTTGAAAATCACCCAGGAGCGGTCGTTCGGCCACTCGAAGCTTGCTGCAATGAGGCCATAAACGGTGAACGGTTCGTCGGCACTGCTGGTAATCAGGGTTTCCACCGATCCGGTACTGGCCGCGTTGCCTTTGGCGATAAAGGTATTGAAGCTGTCGAAGGTGCCCATGGCGCCCAGTCGAATCTGGCCCCCCTTGGGCGCATTCGGGTTCACGTAGTCGAAGTGCGTAAAATTTTCCCCATATTTGGCCGGCTCTGTGTCGTACATGGTCATTGCATGACCCGAATAACTCTCACCGGCTCGGGCCAGGGGCGAAGCCACGAGCGCACACAGAGCGATTAAAAGAGACAGTCGACGCATGGGTTCATTATATGTCACGCCAGAGGACCGTCTACCCCTGCAGGGGCGTCGGTTGTATGCTCATGGTGATGCCAAAAACCAGCCAATCTAAGCGTCGATCCAGAGTCAAGCGGGCGGAAGCCTGCTGGCCTTTGACAAAGACCGGTGTAGCGCCAGACGCACCGACGTTTGCCGCCGCTGTGATCGCTTGGTATCGGCAGCAGGGCCGCCGGGACCTGCCGTGGCAACATTCCGATGATCCGTATCACCGCTGGGTTTCTGAGATCATGTTGCAGCAGACCCAAGTGGCCACGGTGATTCCCTATTATTACCGGTTTATCGAGCGGTTCCCTGATCTTCAATCGTTGGCAACGGCCCGAGTTGACGACGTGTTGGACCACTGGACTGGACTCGGCTATTACGCCCGGGCTCGGAATCTGCACCACGCGGCCCAGGTGATTGCGCGCGACCACGACGGGGTCTTCCCTGGAACATTCGAAGAGGTGGCTGCACTTCCTGGCATCGGACGTTCAACAGCAGGGGCGATTCTCGCGTTTGCGTTCCACCAGTCGTATCCGATTCTCGACGGCAACGTGCGCCGGGTGTTGGCCCGTTACCACGCCATTGATGGGTGGCCGGGGAAGGCCGACGTTGCGCGACGCTTGTGGGCCGTCGCTGAGAGACATACACCGGTTGAGGACGTTGGAGACTACACCCAGGCCATGATGGACGTCGGCGCTGGGGTCTGTTCACGCCGCCGGCCGCGCTGCGCCACGTGTCCACTCGCTAGCGGTTGCAAAGCCCACCGTCAGGGGAATCCGGAACAATACCCGGCGTCACGGCCGAGGCGAACACGTCACCGGCGCACGACCACTATGGTCATGGCGCGCGACCACCGAGGACGAGTGTTGCTCGAGCGCCGCCCCGCCGCTGGGATTTGGGGGGGGCTTTGGAGTTTCCCGGAATGTCCGGCTGGACGGCCGCCGGAGAGGTGGTTCCAGGAACAGTTCGGGCTCGAAATAAAAAGCGGTGTGCCATGGGATCCCGTGCAACACGGATTTACCCATTTGGAACTCGAGATTCGACCACTGCCGGCACAACTGGTCGGGACGGCGATAATCGTGGAGAGTCTGGATCATGTCTGGTATAAACCGGGGTCGTCGCTCGGGCGCGGTGTGGCCGCCCCGGTTCGGCGTTTGCTCGAACAACTACAGGATCACCCGTTTTGAGTCGAACAGTTCACTGCGTCATTCTTAAACGAGAGGCTGAGGGTCTTGATTTTGCGCCTTCGGCGGGAGATCTCGGACAGCGAATCTTTGAGCAGGTCTCTAAAGAAGCATGGCAACAATGGCTTGCTCACCAGACTATGCTGATCAACGAGAAGCACCTGCGTCTGGTCGATCCCGAACACAAGGCCTACCTGGCGGCTCAAATGGAAGCATTTTTCTTTGGCGAGGGGGCGGATCAGCCCGACGGCTGGGTGGCTCCGAATGCGGACTAAAACCACCGTCGGTGCAGTTCGGGGTAGGACTCATCCAAAACCTTATAATCATCGGCAAAGGGGGGTGCCAGGGCAAGAACACAAAGCCGTGGCTCGCCCCTCCTCGATAAGTTGGTGTTTTACCCGGAACTACCATGACTGCAAATAGTGGCCGCGTTGGCCTCGATACCTATGGCCTTGGCAATGCTGGCGAAGTTTTCTGGAACCTTTCTTCGGCACAGTTATACGAGCACGCCATCCGTAACGGCGAAGGCAGGGTATGCAAAGACGGCCCACTGGTCGTACTGACCGGTCAGCATACCGGGCGTTCGGCCCGTGACAAGTTTGTGGTGTGTGATGAGACCACCAAAGATGAAGTGTGGTGGGGAGAAGTGAACGCGCCGTATCAGCCAGACCAGTTTGACGCACTCTACGAACGTTTATGTGGATATCTGGAGGGCAAGAATCTGTACGTACAAGACTGTTTTGTCGGCGCAGACCCAGATTACCGTTTGCGGGTCCGGGTGATCAGCGAACTGGCTTGGCACAACCTGTTCGCGCGCACCATGTTCATAGAGGCTTCGGACGAAGAATGTGCAGTTCACCAGCCCGAGTTCACCGTGATCACCGTACCCAGCTTTACTGCAGACCCGGACACGGACGGCACCCGATCCGAGACGTTCATTGTTGTCAACTTTTCAAAACGCCTGGTGATCATCGGTGGAACCACCTATGCGGGCGAAACGAAGAAGTCGATCTTCAGCGTAATGAATTACCTGATGCCATTTCAGGGCGTGTTACCGATGCACGCATCGGCCAACATTGCCCCGGATGGCACCAGTGCAATTTTTTTTGGATTGTCCGGCACAGGCAAGACGACGTTGTCGGCCGATCCGGCCCGCACCCTGATTGGCGACGACGAACACGGCTGGAGCGACAACGGGCTTTTCAATTTTGAAGGGGGGTGCTACGCCAAGGTGATCAACTTATCGGCCGAACAAGAGCCCGAGATTTTTCAGACCACCCGGACGTTCGGCACCATCCTGGAAAATGTGGTGATGGATGCAAAGACCCGGGAGATCGATCTGTATGACGGTTCCCTGACCGAAAATACGCGCGGTTCATACCCGATCACCCAGATTCCAAATGCTGAGTTATCAGGCCGTGGCGGGCATCCGGATAATGTCGTATTCCTGACTTGCGATGCATTTGGTGTGTTACCGCCGGTGGCGAAATTGACCAGCGCTCAGGCGATGTACCACTTCATCAACGGGTATACGGCCAAGGTGGCGGGTACGGAAAAGGGTGTGACCGAACCGACGCCCACATTCAGCCCCTGCTACGGAGGCCCATTCCTGCCGCTGCATCCACGGCGCTATGCAGAGATGCTCGGACAAAGGATCGAACGGCATAACGTCGCCGTGTGGTTTATCAATACCGGCTGGACCGGCGGGTCCTACGGGGTTGGCGAGAGAATGTCCATTCACCATACCCGTGCGATCGTGAATGCGGTGCTCGACGGCAAGTTGAATGAAGTGCCGACGACTACAGACCCCGTGTTCGGGCTGGAAGTTCCGGTTGAATGTCCCGGTGTGCCGGCCGAAGTACTCGATCCACGAAATACCTGGAACGACAAACAAGCCTATGATCAGCAGGCGCGTAAATTGGCGCAGCAGTTTGAAGACAATTTCCGCAAGTACGCAGATGACGTAGCCGAAGCCGTACATGCTGCGGGCCCTGTGATTGCCGGTTGAAGGTGTGGGACAGCCGCCCACACTGGGCGGTGTGACGCAATCTGGCCCCGAAACTGAGCTGCCGGGCAGGCGCAGAATTTTTTGATGGCGCGTGACCGACAAGACACTGCCGTTCCCGATGGCGGCACCATGGTCGAGCGCCTATGGGCGAAAGATCCCACATTGTGGTCGGTCGATGAAGACAAACGCGATTCGATCCAGAAGCGTCTTGGATGGTTGGCGGCACCCGCGTGGCTCGGCGATCACATTGGCGAATTGCGCGAGCGAGTCAGCAAGATTCAGGCCCTGAACTGGCAGCGCGTCGTGTTGCTCGGCATGGGGGGGTCGAGTCTCGCCCCGGCAGTCTTGGCGCAGATTGCCGCTACCGGGTCAACCGGCCCGAGATTTGAGATTTTAGACAGCACGCACCCCGATACGGTGCGCCGGGCGACGGCCCATGAAGACCTGGCGAACACCCTCTTTCTGGTGTCGTCGAAATCCGGGACGACGCTCGAGGTGATGGCGCTATGGTCGTACTTTGACGGCTTGTTGCGCACCGATGCCGCAGCAGCGAACGGGCCCAGTCGAAATTTTGTCGCAATCACTGATGCGGGTACACCCCTCGAGGCGCTGGCGCGCGATCGTGGTTTTCTCGATTGTTTCGTCAACCCACCGGATGTCGGCGGGCGTTTTTCGGCACTCACCTACTTTGGAATGGTGCCCGCGGCCCTGTTGGGATTCGATCTTAATCAACTGCTGGAATCGGCTGAACGACAAGCGCTGAGTTGCCAGGCCAGAGCCACTGAGAAGAACAACGCCCTTCTATTCGGTTGGCGTATCGGTGCCTACGCGGCTCAAGGAAGAAACAAACTGACGTTGTTGTTGTCCCCCGAGATCGAACCGCTCGGTGTCTGGATTGAGCAATTGTTGGCTGAGAGCACCGGCAAGGACGGCCGTGGAATCATACCGATCGTTAACGAACCTCTGCAGCACCTGGAGCTGTACGGGAAGGATCGAGTGTTTGTTGCGATTGTGGCCAAGGAAGATGATGCTTTGATGGCCCGCTGCGGGGAACTGGAATCTGCCGGGTTCCCCGTACTTCGTTCGATGACAGGAGATACAAAAGAGATCGGCGGCGAGTTTTTTCGCTGGGAGTTTGCAACTGCGGTAGCCGGTGTTGCGCTGGGGATCAATCCGTTTGACGAGCCAGACGTTCAACGCAGCAAGGACACTACCGCTTTGTTCCTGGAGGGTAAGAATGTCCCCGGGCAAACTGCGCTGACACCGTGTATTCGAGAAGGTGGATTGTCACTCGTTGGTGAGCCAATGCAGTTTCAGGGTCTTGCAGGGGTTGCCGAGGGGCTGAGGCACCTTTTCAAAACGATACGACAAGGGGACTACGTTGCCATTCTTGCCTGGCTGGACGAGAACGAAGCGCTGTGTTCGCTGCTCGAAGGTTGCCGGGCACACATTGGCGGAGCGCTGGGGGTTCCGGTCACCCTGGGGTTTGGTCCCCGTTACCTGCATTCCACCGGGCAGCTGCATAAAGGCGGTTCCAGTGCGGGGGTTTTCCTGCAGTTTACTGCGGGGGGCCGAGCGGACGTTGCGATTCCGGGCCACGATTACAGCTTTGCAGATTTACACAGTGCTCAGTCCGATGCCGATCTCGCTGTCTTGTCTGATCTCGGTCGCCGGGCCGCACGGGTCAATCTGGGCGAGGATCCGGCTCAAGGATTGATCGAATTTGTCTCGATTCTTGAAGGCGCGCTGTCGACTTAATCCAATGCGCGCGGTACGAGCCATTACGTTCGATCTCGATGACACGCTATGGGAGATTGGACCTGTTATCGCACGAGCGGAACGCAAGGTGTATGAAGAAATCCGCAATCGCTTTCCCCGTGTTGCCGAGCACTACGCTGTGGAGGGCATCCAGAAAACCCGTCAGCAGGTCCTGAAAAAACACCCTGAGATTGCCCACGATCTGACGGAAATTCGACGAGTGACATTTCGCTGGATGCTTACAGGTTGTGATTACAATCCGGATGACTCGCACGCTTTATTGGAGCAATTTCTGCAGTTGCGCCATGAGGTGGAATTTTTCGCAGACGTAGTGCCAGCGCTTCGAAGACTCAGTGAGCGATATCCATTGCTGACGATGACCAATGGCAACGCCGATGTAGAACGACTCGGGATTACCCATTTTTTTACAGGACACATCAGCGCTCGCTCCGCTGGGGTCCTCAAGCCGGACCCCCGCATTTTCGAACTCGCCTGTCAAATGCTGGAAGAAGATCCGGGCGCTGTGTTACACGTTGGCGATCACCCGGTGGACGACGTGCTGGGTGCGCTTGATGCGGGTTTCCAGGCGGCCTGGATCAATCGCCGCGCCGATATCTGGACCCATGAACGCGAGCCGCATGCAGAAGTCCAAAATCTGATTGAATTGGTTGATTTGCTCGACGCCGAAAACTAACCGAAGGCTCTCGCACCCGTCAGTAATACGAGAGATGATCCGCTGGGCCGGTTAGTGGCGTGGCGCTATGGTGTCGATGAATGGCGTATATTTTTGCCCCAGCCGGTCGTCGAAATAGCGCTCCAGGGCTCGAGTCACCACCGGGAAAGCGATTTCATGCCAGGGAATCTCGCTTTTTTCGAACAACTCAGTTTCGAGGCTCTCCAAGCCGGGTGCAAAAGAACCGTCGACCAACTGTCCGCGAAAGATCACGTAAACCTGGTTCACATGCGGCAGGTTGTACAGTGCATAGAGTCCTGCGATTTCCACCTTTGCACAGGCCTCCTCATCCGTCTCCCTCTTCGCCGCTTGTTCCAGTGTTTCACCGTTTTCCATGAATCCCGCTGGAATGGTCCACAGGCCGTAACGCGGTTTGATCGCTCGCCGACACAGCAGGATGCGGCCTTGCCACTCGGGAATACAGCCGGCAACCATCTTGGGATTTTGGTAGTGGATCACACCACAATCGCCACAGATGTGGCGCGGCAGGTGATCGCCTTCTGGAATTTGAAGGTCGACCGCGGAACCACAGTGGCTGCAGAAATTCATGGTTTCAGGAACTAAGCCCACTCACTATAGCACTGGGGTACGATCGCACCCCGAGGCTTGACGCCCAGTTGCTGGGTGCTTTCTAATCCAACGCCTCACTCCCCGTGACAGCAAGGCCAGGTAGCTCAGTCGGTAGAGCAGAGGACTGAAAATCCTCGTGTCGGTGGTTCAATTCCACCCCTGGCCACCTTTTTACCTTTACCGCGCAGAGAAACTTTCGGAGTGATCTGACCCACGGAATCAGTCAACGAGGACGTCAATTTGCACTGGGTTGTCTTCTGTCCGTAGATGGGCTGTTATCACTTTGCCGTAGAGTTCCCGGGTACGATGCACGCTTCTTGATCAGGGGGTCGCAATTGATCAGATCACACGGGTTAACCGCGGCCTAGACGAACTGTTAGTTAATGATCTTCCAGCTGCCGTCCGCCTGGCGGCACGCCGTTCCGTAGCCTTGCTGTTCTTCTCCACCGATCAAAACGGTCGTTGTGAATTCTCGGCACGGACTGCCGCTGTCAGCGGTGTAGGTTCGGGTCGGGGTGGTGGTTCCAGTGTGTCCCGTGTCGGGATTGTTCCAGGAAGAAACAGTGCCTATTTGGTTGTTTTCTAGAGAGCCTTGAAATGTTTCGTTGGCTAATTCTTTGTCTCTTTCATCGAGCTTTCGTCCAATGTTGGCACCGATGGCGGCGCCATAGAGAGCCCCGAGTCCGATGGCCCAACCCTGATCCTTGTGGCCTTTACCCAGGTTATAGCCGAGGATGGCGCCCACTACGCTACCAAGCCCCTGGCCGCTCTGTTCTTTCGACATACCGGCGCAGCCGAAGAGGAACACCGTCACAGTGAATAGCAATATGGTGACTCGGACCGATTTCATAGCAACTCCTTAAATTGTGTCACGTTCTTTGTTAAGTCCACCAACATACGGGTGGTCATCGACGCCGCCCGAATTTTTCTCTAGATATTCATCTACCAGAATCTGACGGACTGGTCTTTGAGTATTCCAAGCACCGACGAATACATTCATGATGCCACACTCGGATGCAAGATGGGTGGCAATTATCGACAGGAACTTTGCACAACCAGCCCGTTCATCAGCCAAGTGGGCCGCGAACCGTTGCCGCGATCAGCGGTTTTTCTGAATCCACGAACCCAGTTCGGCTCGTTCTTCCGCTGTCATACCTGTCCGGTTGCCAAGCGGCATGGCTTGGCTTGTGACCGCTTGGGCGAGAACCCTGACGCCATGGGTGCGGAGCTGTTCAAGATTCTCTAGGCGCAGCCCGGCAGGCGACGACTGAAATGCCGGGTCGGTCGGTTCGGCAGCATGGCACGAAGCACAATGCGCAATGATGATCGAAAGAGCTTTGTCGTCACTGACTGCAAGATCTTCGTGATGGCGTGCCGGGCTGAGAAACACGATCAACGCCACACTGAGCAAGGCAGCGGTGGGCCACTGCCAGAGCAGAGCACGGCCGGTCAAACCGGCATGCTGAGAATTGAAAAAATGCCGGACGACGCCCCCGATCAGAAGTATCAGGGCGATTACCACCCAGCCGCGTTCCGCGCCGCCGCCAAACAGTACCGGGTAGTGGAAGCTCACCATCAGCAGCACGACCGGCAGAGTCAGGTAGTTGTTGTGCAAGGAGCGCTGGCTCGCCTGAAGACCGAGACTTGTTTCCGGATCGCGTCCTGCTTGGAGGTCTGCTACCACCTTCTTTTGGTTGGGGATGATTACAAAGAAAACATTGGCGGACATGATGGTGCCGATCACGGCACCGACATGAAGGAAAGCGGCCCGATCATTGAAAACTTGCGTGAGACCCCACCCTGTCGCGACGACCAGGACGAAGACCGCGACGATCAGCGCTCCGGAGTTGCGACCCACCACGGAGCGGCACAAAAGATCGTATGCGATCCAACCCCCGGCCAGGAAGCCAACGCTGGTCAATATGGCGGCGCTCGGCGAAAGCGCAGCCCGATTCGGGTCCATAAGAAAACTCTCGGCGCCCCAGTAATACAGCACCGCAAGCAGTGCAAAGCCTGAAATCCAGGTGAAATACGCTTCATATTTGAACCAGTGCAGCTCGGTCGGCATGCGCTCCGGCGCCACCAGGTATTTCTGGGCATGGTAGAAACCACCGCCGTGTATGCTCCACGACTCGCCGTGTACCTTCTCGGGCAGGTCCTGGCGTTGACGCAGACTCTGGTCCAGCCAGATGAAATAGAAAGACGTACCGATCCAGGCGATGCCGGCCACAACATGCAGCCAACGAATCATCAGGCCGAGCCATTCCTGCCAGGCGATGTCCATTCCCATTCGTTTGCGTCCCTCGAAGTCGACCGGATTCAGTTGGAATTCAACTGGCTGAATCCCATCATCCTACCTGTTGGTCGGATCTTGACCAAGTTACTACAATTGCGGACCCCTCTCTAACTGTGGCAGTTCGGGTTGGATTCGGTGCTTGGGGGGTTCAATTGCATTGCCTGGAGACTCTCATGCCAGCACGAACGATTGCTTTTTTTCCGGAGGCGGCTTTCGGTCCGGCTCTCAATTCGGTCGGCATTGCCCAGGCTTGCGAGCGACTGGGCCACACAGCGGTGTTTCTCACTGATCCGGGAATGAGCGGCGTCTACCAGGGGTACGGTTTCTCGGAACACGTAGTGAATATGTCGGAACCAATGCCGGCCGAAGAGATGGCGAAGTACTGGTCTGATTTTATCAATGGCCATATACCGAATTTTGACTTGTTACCGCTCGAGCAGATTGACAACTACGTTAAGGAATGCTGGGAAGCGATTGTCGAAACCGCGATCTGGGCAGAGAAAAATCTGCCCCAGGTATTGGACGAAGTCAGACCCGATCTTGTTTGTGTAGACAACGTAATCCTGTTTCCGGCGATTAAACGGTATGCCCGGGACCACGGTAAATCTTGGGTTCGGATCATCTCCTGCTCGGAAAACGAAATCCCGGATCCTGATATCCCGCCTCACCTCTCTGGCTGTGGCGAGAGCGATCAGGATTGCTTCAGGAAATATGAACAATGCTTTCTTGACATGATCGGCCCGATACATGAACGCTTCAACCAGTTCCTGGCCGCGACGGGCGAAGACCCCTACCCGATCGGACAATTTTTCGAAGCGTCTCCGTACATGAACCTGTTGCTCTACCCGGAGCCGGTCAAGTTCAAGCGTCGCCAGCGACTGGATCCGGATCAATTCCAGTATCTTGAAGGGTGCGTGCGAGAAGAGGCTTCGTACGAAATTCCTGTGTTCGGATCAAATAACAACCGGCCGCTTTTGTACGTGAGCTTTGGCAGTCTCGGTTCTGGCGACACGAAACTACTGCAACGGCTGATGATGGCGGTGGCCAATCTACCGGTTCGGGCACTCTTTAACCTGGGGGATTACGAAGATCAATATGCGGCAACAGAGATTCCATCCAATGTCCATGTCGCCGCCTGGTATCCGCAGCCTTCCGTCATTGCCCAAGCCGATGCGGTCATTCACCACGGCGGCAACAACTCGTTCAATGAATGTCTCTATTTCGGCAAGCCAGCATTGATCATGCCGTACGTATGGGATGGACATGACAACGCCCAACGGGTTGCGGAAACCGGCCACGGACTTCATCTGCACCGGAACCTTTGGTCAGTAGATGAACTGGCGCGTTGTATCGATCACTTGCTGAACGATGACGCTATGAAATCAAAACTGGCGGCGACCTCGGCGCACATGCAGGCGCGTCACGGTCCATCGAGGGCCGCAGAAATCCTAGATAAGATGATCGTTCCGTAGACTTCGGTTCACTATCCTTCGAGCCCAGCAAGCTGGCGCAGCCGTCTAGCGGCTTGATTGTGGCGGCGCATAAGGTCCGGTTCGTCGATATACGCGACATGCCCCTCCTCTACCCGCCAGGTGCCACCCACCATCACCCGGTCTGCGCGGCCGGTTCCGCAAACCACCAGCGCCGCGAGTGGATCGTGTCCTCCGGAGTGACGTAACTCGTCGAGGCGAAAGAGTGCCAAGTCCGCTTCGA
>CAJXWH010000014.1 GCA_913062915.1 uncultured Acidiferrobacteraceae bacterium
GCACTCGGGTTCCGCTGAAGGCGGGCGACAGAGTGCGTGTCACTGCGGTGGAGGGTCTGACGGTCATTGTCGAGCCACATCCGCGGGACGAAGAAGAATGTGAAAAGGAGCCTTAATCACAAGTCTTCTCGGTTTGCTCTTTGTGATAGGGTATGTCCTCGTAGAGATCTTCTCGAGTAATTCGGTTCTACCAGTACGAGGAGGCAAAGAGCACGGGGGTAGTGGAATGACAATGACAATGTTGTCGTGGGGTATTGGACTGCTTGTTGTCGTGGCGTTATTTGCCTCTGCCATTCGCATCCTGAGAGAGTATCAGCGTGGCGTGGTGTTTATGCTGGGTCGGTTCTGGAAGGTAAAAGGTCCCGGTCTCATCATCTTGATTCCTGGTATTCAGCAGATGGTTCGAGTGGATCTGCGGACCATCGTCATGGATGTTCCCACTCAGGATGTCATTTCGAAGGACAATGTCTCGGTCAAAGTTAATGCTGTTGTGTACTTTCGGGTAATTGACGCCGAACGGGCGATAATCCAGGTTGAAGACTTCCTTGCAGCGACCAGTCAACTGTCGCAAACAACATTACGATCGGTGTTAGGGCAGCATGAGTTGGATGAGATGCTGTCGGAGCGAGAGAAACTAAACCACGACATTCAACAGATCTTAGACCAACATACAGACAGTTGGGGTATCAAAGTGTCCAACGTCGAGATCAAGCACGTCGATCTAGACCAAAGCATGATTAGAGCAATTGCCCGGCAGGCAGAAGCAGAACGGGAGCGGCGTGCCAAGGTGATCCATGCCGAAGGTGAACTCCAAGCGTCGGAGAAACTGCTGCAGGCAGCTCAGGTACTCTCTGGGCAGCCGCAGGCACTGCAATTGCGCTATCTGCAGACACTGACCGAGATTGCAGGAGAGGGTACTTCGACGATTGTGTTTCCACTACCGATGGAGATCCTCAGGGCCTTTGCAAATCCGGTCAAGCAAGACCGAGCGAACGACGACAGCACTCACCGGGAATCTGACTGAAGGGGCGTGATCAGTAATCGAGACTGCACATCCTGCTGCAAAGCAAGAAGTTGGCTTCCCTGTATGGCCACGACATACCCTATCGACGCAGTTCAAGGAAGCTGGTGAGTAGCTCAGAACGAACGATAAGAAGAATAGGGGTTTCGAAAAAGTTTTTGTTACCGAATTTAGTTTAGCTATGAATCTGCGGGCGAATCACGAATGGAGCACCTACGATTGATGTGGCGAGCCAAGCAAAACTCGAACCTTGTGTATGTGAGTAACCTTGGAGTCAGAATTACCCCATTGGGAAACTTCACCGAGACAGTATTGGAAAAGCTGTGAGACGAGTCAATCTCAGGGCCACGATGTTTAGGGGTGTGTGTCGCCGGTGACGAAAGTCGATCAGTTCGAGAGCGCTTTTCGAGCCGCTGACAAGCCGGTTTTTAAATTCCTCCAACCTGTGGTCGAGCGGGCGCTCGTCGTGACTGACCTACGGGGGGCAGGTGCAACTGCCTTTCGGGATCAGGTCCGCGACTTCCTGACGGTGCTTGGCAACGGCGTGCAGTGGGATCTCGCCGATAGTGACTCTTTCGACACGACTAAAGCGCTGCTTGAGCAAGTGCACCAGCTTAGACCCGACCTCATCTGCACCTACCGCAACCTACATAGTGAAGCCTGGCGCTGGCCGTACAGTCTGGGCGAGCACCTCGATGTTCTGACGCAAATCGTGGCCTGCCCCGTACTGGTGCTCCCGCACCCACAGGCCGTGCGTACGAACAGTCACACGCTCCAAGGTACCGACATCGTCATGGCGGTAACCACCCACTTGGCCGGTGATAACTCGCTGGTCAATAACGCAGCAGGGTTCACCAACGATGGCGGCACCTTGTGGTTGGCACATGTGGAGGACGAGAGAAGCTTCGGTCGATTCATAGACGCCATATCGAAGATCGACGCCATTGATACCGACACGGCGCGCGAGCGTATCCTCGCCCAGATGCTCAAGGAGCCTCGCGATTACATCCGTTCCTGCAAGGAGGAGATCATCAATCATCGTCCTTCGGTCCGCGTAGAGGAGATCGTAACCGTTGGGAGCCGTCTGACCGAGTTTCGCCGCCTGATCGATAAATACACTGTCGACCTTCTCGTGATGCACACCAAAAACGAAGACCAGTCCGCGATGCACGGTCTTGCCTATCCCTTGGCCGTCGAGCTGCGGGAGACCCCGTTGCTCTTGCTCTGATTACATGATTTCAGACGCGTTCGCACTCACCAGCGCCACCCAGCAGAGTCACGACGTCGCACAAGTCACACCGGCGGTGACCCTGCTGTTTACGGCGCTGCTGGTGATGATGATCCTGTGTCTCGCCCTTGAGGAGAAGCTCCACGCCAAGAAGTCTGTCATCGTTGGCCTCTTCGCCGTTGTCACTCTTTTCCTAGGTGCCGCCTTCGATCTGCTGCCGTTCGGGAGTGTTTCGGTCGGGGGCCATGAGATCGATCTTCCGGTATACGTACCGGCGATCGATTGGAACGTGATTGCGATCATTCTCGGCTCCAGCCTGTTCGTCGACGTGACGTCGCGCTCGGGCCTGTTTACCTGGATAGCAATCAAATTGACCCGGGCATCCGGAGGGGACCCGCTAAAGCTGCTTGTTTACTACGGGGTCATGACGGTGGTTTTTTCCGCCGTCCTTAACAATGTCACTGCCATGATCATCGTCGGGTCCTTGACCGGAGTATCTCTGAAGCGGTTGGCGCGGGACAACTTGCTGCTCGGTTTCCTGATTGTCGAGGGACTTTTGACCAACATAGGCGGCCTGCTCACCCTAATCAGTTCCGTGCCAAACATCATCGTTGGCACGACTGCCGGTATCTCGTTCATCCGCTTCTTTGTGGTCGCCGGGCCCTTCGTGCTGGTGGCGACCGTTGTGACACTCTGGCTGGGCGCGCGTATCTTCAACGTGGGGCGTCTGGCGACACCTGAAGAGCGCGAGAAGTCCGCGCAGTTGGTAGCAGGCTTCGACGAACGTGACGGTATCGAGAGCCAGGCCTTCTTTTGGATCGGGGCCGCGATGCTCATCGCATTCATCGCTGTAATTGCCACCACCTCCGTTCTACCCCTGATTCGGGACCTGGGCATGGGCTACGTGGCCATGGCCTTCGGTGCGATCATGTTGTTGCGGTTCAAGGCTGTGGCGGACAAGTTCTACCAGGCCATCGACTGGGACCTATTGGGGTTCTTCGCTGCGCTGTTCGTGGTCATCAACGTCATGGAACACGCCCTCGTGCTGGAGTTAATCGGCAAAGGGCTCGCCCACGTCATTGGACTGGGTGAGACGTGGGGTGTGGGTCTGATCGTTGTGTTGGGGGCCGCCGCGAGTTCGGTCACAGACAACATCCCCCTCGCTGCGATGCTGGCCAAGATCCTGACGGCGCATCCCGTCATTGGCCCCGACCCGGGTTCGCCCTTCTGGTGGGCCGTGGTTTTCGGCGCTAATCTCGGGGGAAACCTGACACCGATTGGATCAGCCTCGACCCTCGTCGCGGTCACGATCATCCACAAATATGAGCTGAACCTATCTTTTGCCGGCTTTGTGAAGCGGGCTCTGCCTTTTGCTGGGGTGCAGATTCTGCTCGCTGTCGTCTACGTCGTATTCTTTATTTGATCTCGCAAAGCCGATTGGCAGTTGCTTCACTTTTAATGCAGAGAATATATAGCCCGGACGATCCAAACCTGCCTAAAGATTAAAGAAGGTGCGGTCTGATTAAGCTCGGAAAACGAGATTTTGGGAATATCTCGTTTAATCGGGTTAATCCATCGGCAAACAAAGCCCCAATAGGTGGGGGCCATCAACATGAGTCTATGTGGCTAAGAACCCAAAGGGGCTGGGGCCAGAATTGCACACGGATTGCACACAGAAGAAACGCTGGCGTAGCGGGATCGGTCACTTCCTCGATTGCCAAGGGATCGCCAGGTTGCTTGAAAACAGTCGCTTTGGTTTTCAATCACGGGCCACTGTGTAACTCAATAATATCGCCGTCGGCTACTTGATGCTCGGCGCTCACTCGCTGTCCGGCAAACTGGCCACCACCCCAGAGTCGGGCAAACTTGAGCGAGTGCGCGATGTCCTTGTGCACCAGGCGGGCGACGTCCCGCACCGTGCCGCCCTGGCGGACAGTAAACGGTCGATCGAGATCAGCGGATTTACCGGGAATACG
Source organism: uncultured Acidiferrobacteraceae bacterium (assembly GCA_913062915.1). Lineage (GTDB taxonomy): Bacteria > Pseudomonadota > Gammaproteobacteria > Arenicellales > UBA868 > CAJXWH01. The sequence continues at coordinate 4,226 of CAJXWH010000014.1, forward strand.
GGTGTACACGCGAACAATCTGCAGTGCACTGGCAAGGAATGGCCCCAGCTTTTCCAATCCTTCGCCGGTCTTGGACGAAACCACCATCGCCGGCAACCGGGTGCCGAGTTGCTCCTGCAGCATCTGCACCTCCTCGCCACTACCACTGAGGTCTGCCTTGGTTGCCACCATTAACGTGGAGAGGTCATTGTGAAAGGGATCCTCGATCTCATCATCGTCTTGCAAGGCGCCATCATCGAATCTACCGTTGGCAACTAACGGTGTTGCGGCGTTAGCCTGTGGGACTGGTCCGGGCCAAGACTCGAGCAACGTGACCTTCTTTTCCGCCAACCGATTGAGAATCGCCTGCACCTGCTCGACACAGTCTGGTTCAGTAAGGTCGACCACGAGCAGGGCCGCGTCCGCCGGTTGCAACGCGTTGATATACCAGTTTTCCATGAAATCCGCAGACACGGGTGGTAGATCGATTAATTGAAACTGAATGTCCTCAAATGGCATCATGCCCGGCTGTGGTACGTGGGTCGTAAACGGATACACGCCGATGCCGGCGCCGGAGCGAGTCAACCGATCATGGAGGCTCGACTTTCCAACGTTAGGTGCACCGATCAGACTGACTTGGGCGGCACCTTCTGCGCGAATTACATGCGAAGGCCCAGTGCGATGAGCTCCTTTCTTGGGTCCCGTCAGCTCTTCCCTGAGCTGCTTGATGCGGGTCTTGATATCAGCTTGCAGGTTCTCCGTACCCTTGTGCTTCGGGATAGTGCGGAGCATCTCCTGCAGGCAGTCAAGGCGTTCACGAGGTTCCCGTGCCTGACGGTATTCCATCTCGGCCTGTTTGTATTCCGGGCTGACGTTAGTCGGCATGCCTACTTTCCATGCTGCCTCTGCAGTTTATTTCTTGGATGATAGCTAAGAAACAGATGCGTGACGCGGTGACAAGGCGATCTAACGTGACCAACAATTAGGTACATATTAGGTAAATATTAGGCACAAATTAGGCACAGTCGAAGAGAAAACCAGTAATCAGACTGCATAAACCGTTGAAGGGATGGTGGGCCCGGGGGCGGACGCCTCCCAACAGACCGTCAAATGCCTGGCCAATCCCTCATTTGCAGCGGACATTGATTCGGTTGTCTCCTGCCGGCAAGCGGTGAATAAAGCCCTACTCCAGGACGGCAGCGGCGGTGGGACCACCATCTCGGTCGTGGTCATCCAGTGTCCAGAGGCGACGAGCCACCATGTTGGGGCTCGGCAACGCTGATTGTGAGCGGCGACGGTCGGATCAAGCTGGAAACAATACCCCACTCGATCATTGGGGTCGTGCTTTCAAACGGTGAGCTCGATGATAAGATGGCCATGCACCATGCGTTGCGCCATGTGATGCAGAACATCATTGGCATGCCCGGCATGTGGGTCGAGACCGCAGAGCTGACCCAGTTCGATAATCTCGATACGGTGATTCTCGCGAGTGATGTTCTCTGGGATAATCTCTACCGGGACGAGGCAGTGGGGCAGGTGGTCCATCCGTCCCTTGAAGAGGCAGCCTACCTTCGTTTTGGTGCTCCAGTCCAAATAGTGCCGAATCATCGAAAATGAACATTGCGGCTTTACTGCATAAATCGGCGCACTCATTTGGCAGCCGCCCAGCACTTTCCGTCGGTTCCACGCATTACCAGTCATACGCCGAGTTAGCTGCCCGCGTAGAGAGATTAGCCGGCGGTATGGTAGATCAGCTGGGTCTGAAACAGGGTGACCGCGTGGCCCTCGCTATGACCAACTGTCCCGAATTTGTAGAGGCGCTGTATGCCATTTGGCATGCCGGTCTTACCGCTGTTCCAATGAACGCAAAGTTGCACCGACGGGAGTTTTCCTACATCGTCAATAATTCGGGCGCGCGGTTATGTTTAGTCAACGACGATTTGGAGGAGTCGATAAATCCTTTGAGTGACTCAGTCGAAAGCCTGGAACATATCGTGAGCGTCGACAGTATGGAGTACGCTAGGCTAACCGCATCCGACCCACTGATTCTCCGGGATGTAGATCCATCTGCGCCCGCTTGGCTGTTCTATACCAGCGGTACCACTGGCCGACCAAAAGGAGCTGTCTTGTCACATAGAAATCTCCTATTGATGACGCTGAGTTATTTTGCCGACTTAGAAAGCCTTTCCCACCTTGACTGCATAATTCACGCCGCCCCTCTCTCACATGGTTCCGGGCTTTACTGCATACCGTATGTCGCCAAAGCAGCAAAGCAAGTAATACCGGAAAGTCGAGGCTTTGATCCCGGAGAAATTGGTACGTTGTTGGAAAATTATACTAATGTGGGGTTTTTTTTCGCGCCGACAATGATTGTCCGACTGATGGGCTCCGACGCAATTAGGGAATCTACACTGGCTAATTTGCGGACCATTATTTATGGCGGGGGCCCCATGTATACCCAGGATCTTCTAGGTGCACTTGAATTTTTTGGGTATAAGTTGGTGCAGATATATGGTCAGGGTGAATCACCGATGACGATCACCTATCTGTCAAAGTTTGTTCACGCGGACAGGGACTTGCCCCGGTATATTGAGAAACTTTCCTCAGTAGGAGTGCCCCGAACCGATGTCGAGGTGCGGGTTGTGGACGAAAATGATATAGAGGTGCCTGTGAATGAACCAGGAGAGATAATTGTTCGTGGCGGCGTCGTTATGAATGGTTATTGGAATAATTCTGAAGCCTCGGAAAGAGCCCTGAAAGGAGGTTGGTTGCATACCGGCGATGTGGGCACGATGGACGAAGACGGATATTTCTCGCTGAAGGATCGAACCAAGGATCTGATTATTTCCGGTGGCTCCAATATCTATCCCCGTGAGATAGAGGAAGTTTTGCTGAAGCATGATTCGGTCCTTGAGACGTCCGTGGTTGGTCGTCCTCACCCAGACTGGGGGGAGGAGGTGGTAGCTTTTGTAACGCGACGCCCAGGAAGTAACGTTACTGAAGAGGAGCTCGACCGACTCTGCTTAGAAAACATTGCTCGGTTCAAGCGGCCAAAGAGTTATCGATTTGTTGATGCTTTGCCGAAGAACAACTACGGAAAGATACTCAAAACGGAGTTACGTGAGTTACTGGACTCAACGTCTACAGACGAGGATTAATGAGACAGGTTTACATCGCAGGCGTCGGCTCAACTCGGTTTGGCCGTCACCCGGCGAGTTCGCTGGTGGACTTGGCTGTCGACGCAATTGAAGATGCAATAAAAGATGCCCGAATTGATCGCGATGTGGTGGGCGCGTTGTACTTTGGGAACTTTGTCGGGGGACAGCTGACTGGCCAGGAGATTCTGGCCGGATTGACCGCTGACGAAGCGGGCCTGCCTTGCATTCCATGCACGAAGGTCGAAGGTGCCTGCGCGTCTGGTGGGATCGCTTTTCGGCACGCTTGGCTCGCCGTTGCATCTCGCTCATGTGATATTGCCATCGCGGTGGGGTCCGAGAAGATGTCTCATGCCTCGACTTCGCAAGTAACTGAGGCACTCAATTGCGCAATGGACATAGAGCGTGATGGCGCGAGTGGATTAAGTTTTCCGGGGATATTTGGCCTGATCTATCGAATGTATGAATCGAGTTACGGCGACATTCGACGAAAACTCAGCAGTGTCGTCGTGAAAAATAAGCGCAACGGTTTGACAAATCCTCTAGCGCAGATGGGGGCCTCAATATCGGTGGAAGAAGTCGAGGATTCTCCAATGGTAGCGGACCCCCTACGGTTATTCGATTGTTGTCCAATTAGCGATGGTGCTGCCGCTACTGTCCTCACTTCCAGAGACCACGTTGTGGGCCGGATTCATCGAGGAACTAAGGATTCACCCGTAGAAGTAGTGGCGGCGGTACAAACTCGTGGTGTTCCGTTTATTGCCGGCCATTCCGATATGTGTAGTTTCTCTGCGACTGTAGAGGCAACTCAACGAGTCTATGACTCAACAGGGATAGGTCCCAAGGATCTTGATTTTGTTGAACTGCATGATTGTTTTTCAATAACAGAAGTTCTGGACAGCGAAGACATCGGACTTGTGCCTAGGGGAGAGGGCGCACACTGGGCCGCAGAAGGTCGCACTGCCGTACATGGCGATATTCCAATTAATCCGTCGGGTGGACTCCTAGCCAAAGGACACCCAGTTGGCGCGACTGGGCTAGGACAGATTTATGAGGCAGTTCAACAACTTCGAGGAAATCACTCCAACCAAGTGAAAGATGCCGAAATTGGACTCACCCACAATCTTGGGGGCACGGGCGTGGCCTGTACGGTTAGCCTACTTCGTCGAGCCGATGCATGAGTTGACCCAATTGGTCTGTTGTACCCAATGCGGAAAGTATGACCTTCCGCGAACGCGATTCTGTGCGAATTGTGAGGGGGAAGAGTTTACCCTTGCCTCGCCCAAAGGATCTGGACGCCTATCGAGTTGGACCGTGATACGAAAACCATCGACGGCTTACGAAGCGCTAGGAATCTACGCGGTAGGTCTCGTCGAGCTGGTAGAGGGTGTCCGCCTCATCGGTAGATTAGATCGTTTTGTGCCGCCCCCTGATATTGGGGCTGAAGTCCGGATTGTCGACTGGGTCGATAACGTGCCAATCTTTTCAGTCGAGTCTGGTTAATTGGGCCAATATCGAGATCGATTAACTATTTTCCTTTGAATTGTGCTTCGCGTTTCTCATGGAAGGATAAATTCCCCTCGGCAAGGTCTTCCGTATCGGCAAGATTCCGAAATGATTGGGATTCGAGTCTTAAAGCTTCATCCATGGCTAAACCATGGGCGCGGTAGATGACTTCTTTTGCAAACTGTTGCGCAATAGGTGCGCGCGAAGCCAGTTGTTGTGCGTAGGCTATAGATTCGGGTAATAGCTGGTCTTGGGCAACGATACGATTGACGAGCCCTGTACGGTAAGCGAATGCAGAGTCGAATCGGTCTCCAGATAAAATCATTTCCATCGCGTGGCCAAGACCTATGACCTCCTTAAGGCGGATTAGGGCTCCATCGCAAGGGTGGAAGCCCCAACGCACGTCCTGCAGACCAAACTTGGAGTGGGTGGAACAAATGCGAATATCGCAGGCGAGCGCTATCTCGAGCCCACCAGAAATTGCGTAGCCATTGATTGCAGCGATGATGGGCTTAAAAACTTTGATGTTTCGGGTGATGCCACCCAGGCCTGGACCGTTGGTATAGCGGCGATTGAATTCGGGCGCTGCGGTTCGAGCAAACGCCATCGTGTAGGTCTTAAGGTCTGCCCCGCAGCAGAATGCTTTGTCGCCCGTTCCCGTAATTACCGCCACTCGGGCGTCATTATCAGAATTAAATTCCTGCCAGAAATCAACGAGAGCTTCATGGGCAGCAAAGTTAAGTGAGTTCATCTTTGCTGGGCGATTAATCGTGATTAAACGCACATGCCCGAGCTTTTCATACAAGATATCGTCGTTCATGTTACCTCCCGTCTAAAGTCATCTATCACAATTCCTGGCCCCAAAAGGGGGACTGACACACTCAGGTTCAGTGGTGGGCCTGGAAGGAACCGCACAGATCGATAACATATTGATCTGTGTAAAGTATTGTCAAGGTCTCCAGAAAGTTACCGTCAAAGCTACCGTCTGACAGGGTCGGTTGCTTACTTGAAGTATTTCCTCGTGATATCCATCAATCACCTGATCTGCTCTTTGCCTTGTGTGTAGGCGTATAAAGGTACGGTTTTGAATTTCTCGTCAAAAGACTGACCGGATACCGAGGTTAAATCGGTGAAGTCGCAAAGCTTCAAGAAATCAGTACTACAGGGCCAGATCCAACCAACTATACTGAAAGTAACGATAATATTCCCGGTCGATTATGCCGTTTCAATTGATCGATTATGCAACTTGAGGAGAGATTTATGAGTCGTTGGATCGAGGCCATATCAAAGGCTGGTGAATTACCGAATTATCTTTTGATCGACGGTCAGAAAATATTCGCTGGAGGCAGGGATCAAATTGAAACTTTTGATCCTGGGTCTGGACTGCTCCTGACTGCCGTAGCGGCCGGAAAAGCGAGCGATGTGGACAATGCGGTTCTGGCAGCGAAGCGCGCACTCGATGGCCCCTGGGCGAAATTGACACCCAAAGATCGAAGCCGGTTATTGTGGGAAATCGGAAATCGAATTCGAAAAGATATTAAGCGCTTAACTCTGGTAGAAACACTTGATACGGGAAAACCCTTCAATGACGCTAAGGTCACAGTTGAACGAACAGCAGATTACTTTTGTTATTACGCAGGCATTGTGGATAAACTCGAAGGTACGACGGTGCCGCTTGGTCCATCGAAGCTTTGTTTCACCGAACGCGTACCCATCGGCGTCACCGGCCATATCGTACCTTGGAATGTTCCGATATCGATGGTGGCGCGGGGCCTGGCTCCCGCATTGGCATGCGGGAACACAGCAGTGGTGAAGCCTGCCGAAGAAACTCCACTGAGTGCGATTTTGTTGGTTGAGTTACTCGAAGATACCGGAATACCAGCCGGTGTTGTCAATGTCATACCGGGTTTTGGTAAAGAAGCAGGGCGGGCATTAAGCGAGCATCCAGAAGTTCGCCACATCACCTTCACGGGCTCGATTCCGACAGGCAAAGCCGTCATGGCGGCCGCGGCTACCCATCTCGCTTCAGTTACATTGGAATTGGGCGGGAAGTCCCCTCATGTGGTCCTTCGAGATGCGGACCTGGATGTGGCCATACCTAGCATCCTTACTGGAATGTATAAGAATGCTGGGCAGATTTGTTCCGCCGGGACGCGCCTTTTGGTAGACCGCCCCATTCACGAAGAAGTAGTCGATCGACTGGTCAAAGGGGCCGAATCGATTTCACTGGGCCATGGACTCGACAATCCAGCAATGGGCCCATTGATTTCCGATCAACAATTGGCGTCGGTGGTTGGATTTGCCCAACGTGCAAGAGACCGGGGGGTAACATTTGCCACGGGCGGCGATAAAGCTCAGGTCACAGAATGTGAAGGCGGATATTTCTTTACACCGTCAATAGCAGATAATGTGCCACCAGAAGATGAGTTAGGCACAGCCGAAGTTTTTGGGCCAATTTTGAGTGTAATCGGGGTCGATGACGTTGATCACGCGATAGATGTTGCCAACGGAACGTCATACGGGCTAGCAGCCGGTATTCAAACTCAGGACATCAGTAAAGCGATGCGCTTTGCTCGGGGTGTGGAAGCGGGACAAGTGTTTATCAATGGTTATCACAGTGCCGGAGACACGGTCCCGTTTGGAGGTATGAAAGAAAGCGGCATCGGACGCGAAAAAGGCCTTGCTGCATTGGACGCCTATTGCGAAATAAAGGCTGTTACAGTCACATTTTAGTTTACCCAATGGGTTCAGTCTGTGTTTCATAGTGTGGAGCAATAATTATTGCGACATCATCGCAGCGAGTTTCGATTAGATTTCTAAGGCCAAAAACGACAAAGAAATTCACCAGCGAAACTTAGTTCCTAAGAGATGTATAAAAGCATCTTGCATGATCGAGTGACCCATCCATGAAGATTACAAACAACCTAAATGGCGGCCAGTTAATAGTTGATTATTTGATTCGTGAAAAAGTCCCGTACGCCTTTGGCCTGTGCGGCCATGGAAATATTGGCTTTATAGATGCCCTTTATGAGCGTTCCGACGAGATAAAAACCATTTCAGTTCACCATGAAACTGTTGCTGGTTTCATGGCGGATGTCTACTATCGGGTCACTGGTCAACCCACTGTGACGTTCACATCGTGCGGACCGGGCTCGGCCAATCTTCCGATTTGTCTGGCCAACTCGTTCTTTGATTCGATCCCGTTTCTTGCCGTGACCGGTAATGTACCTACGGCGCAGTTTAACCGGGGTGCTTTTCAGGAGGTTTATCGACATTACCAAGCTGACTTTCCGTCAACGGTTCGGGCTTATTGCAAACGAGTATTTCAACCTACCCGCGGAGACCAAGTACCACTCGCGATGCGACAGGCATGGAAAACGATGGTTACCGGGCGACCTGGCCCCGTGGTACTCGATGTGCCATTCGACATTTTTAAAGAGGCAGTGGGCGAAGAGACGCCAAAGCCCGAGGAATGGAACAACAATATCTCCAGTCGCTGTGGTGCGGACCCAGAAGGAGTAGAAAAAGCAGTGGCCATGTTGTTGTCGGCAAAGCGGCCCGTGATCTTGGTCGGGCAGGGCGTGAAATACGGAAAAGCCACTAGCGATCTCCTGCTGCTCGCAGAGAGGCTCCAAATACCAATTGCCTGGTCCGCCAGTGGGACTGGCGCTGTCGACGCGACCCATCCACTGGCTTTGGGTTTGATCGCCCGCAATGGCACCTTTCAAGCGAATCACGCGGCCCGCCAGGCAGACGTGCTCCTCGCGCTCGGCGTGCGCTTTGACGATCGGACTTCCAGTTCCTGGATTCCTGGATACTCGTTTTCGATTCCACCGACGAAGCTGATTCATGTTGATATCGATCCGGACGAGATTGCCCGCAACTATCCGGTTGCACTGGGGTTAATGGCCGATGTTCGAACCTTTCTACGCCAAGTCTTGGACTCGATAGCGGCCCGACCTGAGGCGGTAACGTTGACCGATGCCCGCAGGAACTGGCTGGCGGTCATTGATGACTACAAGAAAAAATGGGCCGAATTCATTGCGCCCGGATTCAGTGACAATTCCAGTCCAATCCATCCGCAGCGCGCGGTCCACGAAATTAACAAGGCTGTGCCTGATGACACGATCCTAGTCAGTGATATCGGAGTCCACCACAACTGGCTTCTTCAGTTCTGTAATCCTAAAGGGCCTCTATCGTTAATAGGCTCGATGGGATTTGGACCGATGGGGTTCGGGGTTGCCGGCGTGCTTGGCGCAAAGCTCGCGGCACCCGATCGGCCTGCACTGTCAGTCTGCGGAGACGGGGCATTCTTCATGCACGCCAATGTATTGGGTACAGCCGTGGAATATGACATTCCTGTCGTATGGTTGGTCTGGAACAATTATGCGTACGCCTCTATCCGTGGATTGCAACGCGGCTATCTGGAAGGTCGTGAATTAGCTACTGATTTTAAAGATCCCCACACGGGGCAACCCTATAACCCTGATTTCGCGGCCATGGCCCGCTCTGCCGGCGTGAGTGGGGTCAGAGTTGATCAGGCGGCAGACTTAGGGGACGCGATTACGGAAGCGCTCGCCGCCAATACTCCATACCTCATTGACGTTAACATTGCGGCCGATGTCAATCCCGCAGGAGCGGGAGTATGGGAATTGCCCGGACTTGGTGTGAGTTCGCCGGGAATTGGGGAGCGTTACATGTCTGAGGAATGAGACTGTTTATGAGTCTCCGTACTTTCTTATGTCGACTCACCCCAACTCACGGAAACACTTGAAAATACTCAATTGGTGACGTGGTCAAAGTAAGTCTATGTGTGTAGATCGGAGTAGCGTTGGGGTCAGAATTGCACACGGATTGTGCCAAAAGAAAGCCCCGCTTGTGCGGGGCTTTTGTATTAGGGGAAATTCTGCAGTCGCTGAACTATCCTTCTTCCAAGAATGTGATATCAGGCGGACCAACAACTCCCGTGGCTTTGATTCTTTCTTGTAGTTCTGGATTCGAAAAAAATGTCATGAACGCTTCTTTGGATGGAGCCGTACCAATTATGAAGACATGATTGGAGTCATCCAAGCTCCTGTACGGCGTTGCATGGAGACCTGCTTCCTTCCGATCGGTCTTATCGAGCAAGAACGCAGCCTTCCAGACGTCGTAGTCTGGAACTTGGAATGAAAGTGTTACGGTGATAGGCATTTTGCATATCGACTTATTATGTTTAATAAGCTTTTGTTTTCGACGGAACCGTTACCAGATCAGGAACTGGAATTAAAGGAAATTCCGCAGACGCTGAAGCAACTCCGCCGCGCATTTCGAATATACGATGCGATATTCTTAAGACTGCGTTTTGTTTAAACCCCTTCCAGAATAATCTGCGTCTTAATGGTGGTAAGTGACTCCCTGAGTTCTTTCCACGGTTTGTAATCAGGGTCCGATATCAATGCGTCATATGCTTCCCGTGACGGAAACTTCAACATGACGATCCGTTCTGGGTGCCAATCACCTACTAGGACATCGACCTTACCGCCTCGACAACAGTATTCCCCACCGTGGCGTGCCACATATTGTGGTGCCTGTTCTTTGTATTTTTCGTATGCTTCAACATCGTGTACTACAGCCTCAGTCATCAGGTATACCGACATTTGATTGTGTCTCCTATAAATTATCAGTCTATTGGTTCGATGTACGCGATCGCGTCAATCTCGACAAGCATGGTCGGATCTGTAAGCTTTGCCTCAACAGTCGTTCTAGCGGGTGGATTGTCATGGAACACTCTGGCAAATTCTTCGTTCATGATCTGGAAATGCTGGATATAGCGAAGGTAGACGTTACATTTCAGGACATCTTCAATCGTCGCACCGCCTTCCTCGAGAACTGCAATGACATTTTTCAAGGTTTGCCGGGTCTGCAGCCTTACATTGCCTTGTCCCATAATTACGCCTTTTTCGTTCCAAGCAACCTGACCGGCCGTAAAGATCATCCGCCCGCCTTTGGCTCCGGGTGAATACGGATATGTCGGCCTGGGTTGGAAGGACAAAGTTGCGGGACGCAAAGTGGTCTTTGGCATAACGGGCTCTCTTAGTGATAGGGTTCCTGGGAAACTCTATTGTGATCTACTCTCAGCACCTAATTGTAAACAAGAGGACGAGGACATTCCGCCGACGCTGAATTAGTCGGCTTCTTCTACCGGTGGTCGGTAATCCACTCGTCATCTGGCCAGCCTACCTCCAAATAACCCGAATCATCTTCTTCCAACAGTTCCGACATTTTCCGTTTCTTGATCCGTGCAACAACGTAGAAGACGATGACCCCTGACACCAAGAGGGCAACCCATGTCCAACCGATCTGAGTGCCGACATCGTCAGTAAAGAGGGGCATCACCTTGGTCCCGAAAGCGTATATGAAGAGGATGGTCCCCAACCATAAAAGGGCGCTGAGCCAAGGTTTGTAACGATCTTTCATTGCGGTTCTCCGCTTCGTGGCATGACTGGCGTTTCACTGACTTGTCACGTCATGCCACTCGCCGGAATAGGTGCACGGTCCCCCACGATAGTCGTCCGGTGCATGATGCGGCGTTGTGCCTGGTTATCAAATGGCGTCACCATGTGCATGGTGCAGCGGTTGTCCCACATGATGACGTCATGCTCGCGCCAGCGGTGCCGATACACGAACCGGTTCTGGGTGGCGTGCTCGATCAATCGATCGAGTAACGCCCTGCCTTCAGGGTCGGGCAGCTGCTCAATAGCCACCATGGTGTGGGGACTCAGAAACAGGGATCGTTGTCCGGTTTCGGGATGGGCCCGTGCGAGAGGGTGGCTGACTGGAGGCAGTTCGGTGTACTCGCCCTGATCCTGCCGGCGGCTCAACTCGCTGGACAGCGAGATGATGTGGTCATGGCTGTGGATCACGGTCAGGCCCTCGAGCCTCGCCTTCGTCTGGTCATCGAGGTGCTCATACGCAGCCTGCATGTTGGCGAACAGGGTATCGCCACCATTCTTCAGGATCTCGATGCCATGCAATATGGATCCTTTACTGGGAATTTCCCGAAATGTACTGTCGCTGTGCCACAGCCAGGTCAGGTTGAGATAGAGCCATTCGTTGCTCTTGTCAGGCAGAATGTTCCCGGCTTCATCAACGTTTGAAACGCGGTAGATCTCGGGATGACCGGATGCTTGATGCGCGAGTGACGGGTGTATCTCCAGTTCACCGAAATGGCGGGCAAATCGGATCTGGTCAGTGTCGCAGATCGGCTGTTCGCGAAAAACCAAAACCGGATGCTCGAGCCACGCCCGCTTGATCTCGTCAATGCGGTCACCGTCGCCCGGGTCGGCAATGGAAAAACCCCGGACCTCGGTACCGATCACCGGATGCAGCCGGTTGAGTTCGATCGGGGTTAAGTCTTTGGCTCCAGTCACCACGTGCAATCCTGTTCTGCAATTAAGACTCTGAGGTTGACGGCCAGCCCGAAGACGGAATCTGTCCGAACACTGTCCACGACAACGAGGTCACGCTACAAAATCAACCGAACAAAATATTGGATCGCCAGCCAAGTATCGTTTGTTATCCGCTGCTACGCTTGCCAAGGGGTGGCCCAACTCCTTTTCTCTCCGTTATAAGTTGATAACTATCAATCTCCCGGTGCATCCCAAGGTTCAAGTGGTTTTCCCTATAGGGTCTCCCGAGATCAAGATCACAAACAGCGGCAACTAATTCATCCCCCAAAGTTACGCTTTGGGCAACAATTTCTCCAGAAGGCGCGATGATTGCGCTTTGTCCAATCATGTCACAGCCTTCCTCACACCCTGCTTTAGCGACACCGACGACCCAAGTCGAATTTTGGTACGCGCCTGCTTGCATCGAAAGATGATTATGAAATAGTGTCAAAGCGTCCGCTTCCGGCGATTCATTCGGAGGATAATGTGTAGGGGTGTTATAGCCCAATAGAACAACTTCAACTCCTTGTAGACCCATCACTCTGTAAGTCTCTGGCCAACGTCTGTCGTTACAAATACACATACCCATTTTTACACCTTCGCTTTCCCAAACAGGAAAACCCAAGTTTCCGCTCTCAAAATAACGCTTCTCAAGATGTTGAAATGACCAACTGGGTTCGTGATCAAAATGGCCTGGGATGTGCACTTTGCGAAATTTCCCGACAATTTTGCCATTTTTATCGACCAAAATAGACGTGTTATACCGGTGTACCGTCCCACTTTCTTGCGAGAGTTCGGCATAGCCTAAATAGAAGCCGATCTCGTTTTCGACCGCAAATTGGAACAACGGTTTAGTTGCCGTCCCCGGCATCTCGTGCTCAAAAAAACTATCTACGTCCTCTTGATTCTCCATGTACCAGCGTGGGAAAAAACTTGTTAGCGCAAGCTCGGGGTACACTACGATGTCGCAACCCGATTTTTTTGCTTTTCGCATAAGTTCGATTAATCTCTCAACGACTACTTTGCGACTATCACTTCGTGCAATGGGCCCAAGCTGTGCTGCTCCGATAGTTATTTCCTTTCTCATAATTTCAAATCCCCGTGATGTTTAGTTTCCAGGCTACGACGTATTCGGGAAGGAGATATACATCGTAAGCAGTCATCTCAGTACTAGATCAGTTTCTCGAAGTTAGAAAAGGCCTTGCGCCAGCGGTTAACAGTCACGTTCTCAAACAGGCTTGCCCTGGTAAACGGGTCGCCGGCAATAAACGCTTCCGCCTCGCTTCGATCGTCGGTATCGATGATGGTCAATCCGCCCTGTTCACCCGATCCGTAATCTTCAATCAGCGCCCCTGCTGCGGGCAGCCGGTGCTGATTGGTGACCAGGTACTCGAGATGAACCGGCCGGTTTTCGTTGCGTACGCGCAAATGATCGGGCTTATCGGTAGTTAAGATTGCGTAGGGCATTGTGAGTACCTCCGAGTTATTCGGCTCCACTGCCAGGCCGGTGGCTTACGACAGCATTCTACTCAAGCCAGGTTACGCCCGCCTACAGGGCGGCGCCATCGAGAACGTCAGGCACCCGAGAACATTCTAATGATTTCTATAGCGCCACTCTACGGCCCCAACTGGTTCGCACGGTGGGCATGAAATACCCAAGAAACCAAAGCCAAAACTCAAGCGCAAAGCGCGCAAGATGGGTCTAGGCAAGAAATCGGTTGCGGAACCGGAAGAAGGGGAAATTCTGCAGACGCTAAATTAGTCGTCAATTACTTCTTTGGCCGTTTTCTAATGTCAAGAAGTTCGTCGAATTTTTTCATGATCTCGGGATCGGCACGAGTGTGCTTGCGCCAATCCTTTTTGTCTTCGATCAACTGTCCCAAATCTTTAACAGCGATCCACTTCGCTCTGCCGATCTTCACAATTGGCAAATCGCCTGGATTCACCAACCGGCGAATCGTTCTTTCGCTGACACTCAAAAGATCAGCGGCTTCTTTGAAAGTGGTGGCAACACTACAACACTAAAAGGCTCCATTCAGCCCCCACTGGACTAGATTATCGGGCCGGTCACTAGTGTTCGACGAATAGATCATGGGTCTCGATATTTCTCCAACCTAAGTTACATTCTCTAGCGGGGTCTAAAGATGCCAGGGGGTGGATCCATGTGATCGCCCAAACGTGAAGGTTTGAGGTGAGTTCGCCTAACCAGTTCATCGGCGAATTTTCCCTGAACCGGCAAGGTCTGCCGTTGCTGGCCGTGCGGCCAAGCTGGTGAAAGGTATGCTATCGTCGATACGGAAGTGTAATTAAGCACGTCCTGCGGAGCCTGGCCTTGCGATAGCATTGCATCGCAAGGCGGGGTGTCCTGTACTTCAACCCCGGGGAACGGCCTTGATTCTAATCGGAGTGGATGTTGGTGGTACCTTCACCGACTTCGTGGTGACGAACACCGAGTCACGCGAAACCGGGGTGCATAAGGTACCGACCACGCCGGATGACCCGTCGCAGGGTGTTATCACTGGCCTAAAGGAAATGTGCGAGCACTTCGACATCAACGCTGGCGACGTCCACCACATCCTTCACGGAACCACCATCGCAACCAACGCTGTGCTTGAATACGACGGTGCGCGAACGGGCCTGATCACAACCGAGGGTTACCGAGACATCCTCCATATCGGTCGTCATCAGCGGCCCCAGCATTACTCGATCATGCAGGACATCCCTTGGCAGGACCGGCCGTTGGTCCGTCGCGCCCAACGCCTAACGGTGCCCGAGAGGATGGTACCACCCAACGGCGAGGTACTGGTTCCGCTCGACGAGAATGCCGTCCGTGTAGCGTCACGCCAACTGAAGTCTGATGGCGTTGATTCGATCGCGGTCTGTTTCCTCTTTTCCTATCTCAACCCGATGCACGAGGAACGTGCACGCGAAATCATTGAGGCCGAACATCCTGACTGCTTCGTTACCACCTCCGCCAGCGTCTCACCCCAATTCAGGGAGTTCGAGCGCTTTACCACTGCCGCGATGAATGCCTTCATCGGGCCCAAGGTCCGGACTTACGTCAACGAACTCGAGTCAACACTCGCTGCTCAGGGTTTTTGCTCAGCGGAACTGCACTTGATGAGCTCGAATGGTGGCGTCGCGACTGCCCAGATGGTGGCGGAACGACCCGTGATCACCCTGCTCTCCGGCCCGACAGCGGGCGTCATGGGCGGGAAGCTCAGCGGGGAACTGCTAGACCGTCAGAACTTGATCACTTTCGATGTCGGTGGTACCTCGGCCGATATTGGTCTCATCGTCAACGGCACTTATTCCGAGGCCTCCGCGCGAGATACTTGGATTGGCGGGTACCCGGTGATGGCGCCGACGATCGACATCAATACCATTGGCGCCGGCGGCGGTTCAATTGCCTACATTGACGGTGGGGGTGCCTTCCGTGTCGGCCCGGAGAGTGCCGGCGCCCATCCCGGGCCAGCGGCTTACGGCCACGGCGGTGACAGGCCGACGGTCACCGACGCCCACCTCGTGCTCGGCCGTCTACTCCAGGGCAATTTCCTTGGTGGCGAAATGAATCTCGACCTGGCCGCAGCCATCGGTGTCATTGACGGGCTCGCTAGGCAACTGCAACTGGACCGGGAGGAAGCCGCCGAGGGGATCATTACTGTCGTCAACGCAAATATGGCGAATGCGATTCGTTCGCGGACGGTCCAGAAGGGACACGACCCGCGGGAATTCTCACTCGTTGCCTTCGGTGGCGCAGGCCCGCTGCACGGCGTAGAAGTGGCCCGCATTCTCGGCATTCCGGAGGTAATCATCCCACCGTACCCTGGTATTACCTCGGCGGTGGGGTTGCTTACCACTGACCTCAAGTACGATGCGATCCGTACCGAGTTCCAGACCAGCGTCCAGATCAATTCTGACCGGCTAAGCAACGACTTCAACCGGATGCAGGCAGAACTTGCCAGCCAGTTCGAAAAGGGCGGACTCAACGAGCATGATGTCACCTACACTCGGAGCGGCGACCTACGCTACATCGGCCAGGGCTATGAGTTGCGCGTTCCCTTTGCCGACGGGCCCCTCGACGAGACCATACTGGCGGAAGTGTTCCAGGCATTCGAGACCATTCACATCAGGGAGTATGGTCACGTCTTTGAGCAGAGCCCGATTGAAATCGTCAATATCCGCCTGACCGGTTCGCGGCGGATGGCGAAGATTAAGCTACGGCCAGGTGAGGCAAAGCCCGGCGCCACTCTATCTGCGTTCGAGGAACGACCGTGTTTCTTCCGTGTCGATGACTCGCTCCAGGCCCTCGATACCCCGCTCTACCAACGGGAGCAACTGGCAACGGGCCACCGGGTGACAGGCCCCGTCATCATTGTGCAAAAAGACACCACCATCGCGGTCCCGCCAGGCGCATCGGCGACGGCAGATGCCAGCAACAACCTCTTGATCGATACCGGAGTTTGAGATGAAAAGAACCAACGGTAAGGTCGACCATATTACCGCGAGTGTTATCCACGGGGCGCTTGAAAACATCGCGGTCGAGATGGGCTACAAGCTGATGCGCATGTCCTACTCCTCGATAATCCGTGAATCGGAGGACTTCGGTGCAGCCCTCGTCGATAGCGAAGGACGGGGATTGGCGGAATCGGCCCAGTCGACGCCGCTACAATCTGGACCGATCCCAGGCTACGTCCGTGGCGCATTGCGCGCGCTCGCCGATCGTGATGAAACGGTCAATCCAGGTGATGTCATCATGCACAACGATGCCTATGCCGGTGCCAGCCATGGCCCGGATGTCGCCTTCATCGTGCCGGTTTTCCACGAGGATGAGTTGATTGCGTTTGCCACTACCACTGCCCACCATCTCGACATTGGTGCCCTGACGCCGGGTAGTTGCGGCATCGTTGATGCGATCGATGCTTACGCCGAGGGGTTACAGTTCAAGGCGATTAAGGTCTACGATGCAGGGAAAAAGGTCGCACCGGTGTGGCATTTGCTGCGCGATAATATTCGCGTTTCCAATCTTGTCGTCGGCGATATGGAGGCACAGATCGCGGCGGCACGTTTTGGCGCGGAGCAACTCGCCAACTTGATTGAACGGTATGGCCAGCCTACCTTTGACGCCGCCTGCGCTGCGGTGATGGATTATTCCGAGCGCCTGATGCGCCAGGCGATTGCCGCCCTACCCGACGGCAGTTACCGCGCGACGACATACATCGATGGCTACCTTGACGACCCAGAGCCGGCCCGGCGAGAACTCCCGATCATGGTCACAATCACAATTGCCGGTGACCAGATGACTGTCGACCTGACCGGTACCGCAGCGCAGGTTTCCGACCGGCCAATCAACATGCCGCTGGAGGGTACGGTCGATATTGCAATCTGGTTGACCGTCCGCTCGGTGTTGCTCGACACTGCGATCCATGGCCATATCCCGGTGAACGACGGTCTGGTCCGCCCGATCCACATTGTCGTGCCCGAGAGATGTCTCGCCAACCCGGAATTCCCGGCCCCGACCATCGCCCGTTTTTGCCCGGGGAACCAGTTGGCGGACACGGTAATGAAAGCACTCGCTCAGGTTGCCCCGACCCGGGTCTCGGCAGGCGTCGGCAACCTCAGGGTGATCGCCTTTTCGGGCCTCCAGAATTCAGAGCACTGGGTGCATATGGAAATTTTCGAAGGCAGTTACGGCGGTCGCTACGGCAAGGATGGGATGGATGCGGTCGATACCCTCTATGCCAATACCCGCAACAACCCAATCGAGGATATCGAGTCCCACCTGCCTCTCAGGGTCAGGCGTTACGAGTTGCGCGAGAACGCCTACGGCGCTGGTGAGTGGCGCGGCGGCCTAGGTTCGATACGCGAATTCGAATATCTGTCAGACGGTGCGGCTGCGGTCGAGGGTGAAGGTCACAAGTTTCCACCGTGGGGCTTCGACGGCGGCAAGGACGGTCAGGTCGCGGGACTGCAACTCGTGCGGATTGACGGCAGCCGCCAGGATTTGCCGTCCAAGGTGCCGCACACCGCACTCAAGGCAGGCGATCGCTTTATCTGCGTCGGACCGGCCGGCGGTGGCTACGGTGATCCGTTCAAGCGCAACCCCGAACTGGTCCTCGACGACGTGGTGGATGGAGTGATCTCACCCGAGTCAGCCATGCGTGATTTTGGTGTTGTTATCTCCAAGGATCTCGTCCTCGATCAATCTGCGACCGCCGTGTTGCGTGACTCTCGCGCCTCCTAATAGTCGAGAAATCTCAATAGAGCAGCCCGCAAGTCACCAGGCGGAAAAGGAGATTGGCACGGGATGGGTACCATGAAGGCGGCAAAGGTTGATGAACCAGGTGGTCTAAATAACATATTGATAAAGGAAGTCGGTATCCCTAAACCTCGCCCAGGACAAATACTTGTAAAAGTTAGCTATTGCGGGTGTAACTGGGCGGATACCCAAATGAGGGAGGGAAACTATCCTCACAAAACAAAATACCCTCTAGTTCTAGGTATGGAAGTGGCGGGGGAAGTGGTCGATGTCGGGCCGAACGTCAGTCACTTGCAGTTGGGACAGCAGGTTACAGCTATGGTTGAAGGAGGTGGATATGCGAACTTTTGCGTTGCAAATGCAGGCCTAGCGACAACAATACCAAAAGGATTGTCGATGGCATCTGCGGCAGCATATCCGGTACAAGGCCTCACAGCCTATCATTTGTTGTACACAGTCGGCAGGATTTCTGCGGGAGATACGGTACTGGTCCATGCATCTGGAGGAGGCGTAGGCTTATTTGTTACACAACTTGCAGTTCGAGCCGGCGCTACAGTCATCGGAACTGTTGGAACATCAGGCAAGGAATTGAAGCCGCTGGCGTACGGAGCAACAAACGTTATCAATCTGAGTCAAGGCAACTTTGTGGAACAGGTACTTGATCTGACTGGAGGACACGGAGTTGACTTAGCGATAGATTCTCTTGGAGCAACTACGCTCGATAAAACCTTCAGCGCAGTAAGAATACTCGGCCAGATCATCAATATTGGTGAGGCAGAAGGCCAGCCGATAGAAAATATTAGACAAAGATGTCTTGTTCGATCGCAAACTTTCACCCGATTTCATCTCGGGCATGTAATGGAAATACCTTCTCTATGGAAAGAAGGTAATGATTTCGTTCTGGGAGCATTAACGGCTGGATGGCTAGATCCTACTATCGTTGAGATATTCCCCCTTGAGAGGGCTCGCGATATGCACGAGAGAATCGAAGATCGATCCAACTCAGGAAAACTTTTACTTCAGGCGGATCCGAATGCTAGATAGCGAATTGAGGCATATTCCGGTGCAGTTGCCCAATATCAGACCAATGGATAAAACTACCTAACGTGAGCAACAGTTAGGTAACGTTTTAGGTACAGTTGAACAAAAGAGCTGTGATCAGGCTTCGTAGGTCATTGAAAAGATGGTGGGCCCGGTTGGACTTGGACCTACGACCAATGGATTACGAGTCCTAGTACCTCCTCAAGTCGACTCACCCCAACTTACAGAAACACTTGTGAACACTCAATTAATGACGTGGTGATAATAAGCCCATGTGAGTAGATCGGAACAGGGTTGGGGTAAGAATGGCACTACGATTGCACCACTAAGAGAGTCGACCGCAATTACAGGTGGTGTGTGGTTTTCAGCAGATTTTCAGGATTTGTCAGCGCTCGAGCGAGCCGTGAGTAGGTGAATTCAGTTCCTCTACGTCATCGTATCTTAGGCAAGATTACCCGCGCACTCCGCTGGTACGTAAAGTAAGCCCAGGACCACTCGAATAGTACGACCAGTCGGTTGCGAAACCCGATCAGCGAGGCGATGTGTACGACCAGCCAGAGGAACCATGCAATCAAACCCGAGAAGTTACAGCCGAAAATTGACGCCACCCCGGCCCGGCGCCCAATCGCGGCAAGCATCCCGCGGTCCTTATAGTGGAACGACGTACGCGGGTGACCTCGGAGCACCGCTTGGATCATATTTGCTGCGTGGCGGCCTTCCTGGATTGCTGGCGGCGCCATTGCTGGCACCGGCTGGCCATCATGGTCTACGTGGGCTAGATCGCCGACCACGAACAACTCTGGATAGCCTGGGACAGAAAGATCAGGCTCAACGTACAGCCGGTCCCACTCGTCTCGGGGCGTATTCAAGCTTTCGGCAAGCGGCGATGCCTTGACTCCTGCTGCCCAGAGAACGGTGCGCGCAGATATCTTCTCGGGTGCCGTTGCTAAGGATGTTGTCGAGGTCAAGGTGAGGCCCAACGCATCGATGTCGACGACTTGTGAGCTCGTTTGAACTTCTACCCCAAGTGCCTCCAGCATGACACGGGCCTTCTGCGACAACGGTTCTGGAAAGGTTGGAAGTACGCGATCCGCCGCGTCAATGAGGACTACTCGAGTCGATCCAGGATCAAAATTGCGGAAATCCCGGGCGAGTGTGTGCTGGGCGATCTCCCGAAGGACTCCTGCGAGTTCAGATCCGGTAGGGCCCGCCCCCACGATAGCAAAGGTGAGGTGTGCCCGCTGCTTGTCAGGATCTGTCTCCCGTTCGGCCGCCTCGAAGGCCAGTAGCACCTGGCGACGGATTTCAAATGCGTCCTCAACACTCTTCAAGCTCGTTGCATGCTGAGCCCACTCGTCGTGACCGAAGTAGTTGGGCGTTGAACCCGTGGCCA
>CAJXWH010000015.1 GCA_913062915.1 uncultured Acidiferrobacteraceae bacterium
AAAGTGCTGGCTTTAGTTGGTCGGGGTTGGACCAGAGCACATTAGAAGAGATGATACAGGGAAATTTGCACCATTAGCGAAGATAAAGATTAAGAAACTAACCGGTGTATACCCCGCACTCACACCTAACCTAATCGTGCCATTGAAGCTGTATCAGACTGACGCTGACTTAAGGATTGCCAGCATCAATAAACCCTATAAATTCGTGAGTAATACGACCCGTTAGAGGCTGGTTAAGTTGTACTGAAGAAGAGGAAGGATTCTATGATCAAGCGCTTAGTCTTGGTTGCATCCGTATGCCTAACGGCATTGGTGATCTCTTCTTGTAGTGATAACAGCACACAATCTGGTGTGGAGTTGGGATTAGCTGGGACAGATGTTGCGCCAACTGCAGCTGATAATTTTGATGTAGAAGGTTCTCCCTATAATCGGTCAGCCAGTTGTGATCTCGTATTTGCTGGGACGAAATATGTCGACCACATATTGCATAAAGTTCTGGCGAAATGCGATTCGGTTAACAAGTACTATGCTTATCACGGAAAACCTCATAGTACGGCGACGTTAATTCAAGCGTTGGACAATTGGTGTACAAGCCAACATGGTAGTACTACTACCATCATTGATGCTGATGAGCAGCAGTGTAGTAGTGGTAGTGGCGCTTATAACGTTGTGACTGTTGGTTATGTTAATAAATATGGTGATCTGTTGGCTGTCTACAATGCTAGTGGAGGCGGACAAACCAAAAGTGCGTGGGGAAAGAACCACTACTGCAATAATGGTCGCACAGAAGGTCGAACCTACAGCGGATTGTCCGCTGCAAGCTGTAGCTCAACGACCGCCACAACTACTACCACGACGACTTCTTCGAGTGCCGAAAGTTGCTACGGAGATTACGTTCGTAAATATCCAGACTTGTTGGCTGTTTATAACTCATCCGGTGGTGGACAAAGTATTGAAGCATGGGGTAATTCGCACTACATCAATCATGGACAAACGGAGGGACGCTCAGCTTGTTCTACGACTTCAACGAGTACAACTACAACTACTACATGTAGTTGGCCGAGTGGAGTTTACAACTACCTATGTAAGCACAATGAATGTACAAAATTCTCGAATAGGACACGACGCTGGCCATCAACAAGAATACAAGTGTCCGGAGCGACGAGATCAGAGTGGCGAGAGGGTGCAATGGTGGCCAACTGTAAGTTTTAGCTTTGTTGGGTCGGCACCTGCTCAGGGCATTCAAATTATGGGTTACTCGAGTCAATATAGAAATGCTTGTGGTTGGGCAGTTCCGTATATGTACAGTTCGGGGGAATATGCTAAGTGTGAGATTTACGTTAACTCCGACATAGGCAACATGAACTGTACCCACGCAGACCTTATGGAGCATGAGATAGGCCATTGTAGTGGGTTTGCGCGACACACGGATGACAAAACTGTAATGAACAAATATGTAGGAGTTGGCCCGAGAACGTCTGCAGTCACCAATATGATTGGACTTTTATACTCACTGTCGCCGGGAAAAAATATTAGTTCAAAATTAACCAGTAACTATTCACGGTCTCCTAAATCGTCTATCGAATATGAGAAGAATGGAAGAAAACTGATTCCGCTTGGGATTTATTTTACGGAGGAGAATAAGTAATTAGGATTGCTTTATATTATTATCTTATTGCAGTGATCTTTGGCATGGTGGGTTGTGTGCAAACAACTTCTTTGCAAACAGAATCACTAGAGCGTGTGTCGATGGGAGCAAGTATGGGTGTACACGATGTGTCATGTACGAGGATTCGAGAATCAATTGCTCAACAGCTTAGCAAGTTGGATATTCCATACGAGTGGCGCGATAAGAATGAAGGCATGCTTTCTGTTGGTCCTTTTGTAGAAGACATAGGTTCTGCTAATACTTATTCAAGAATTCGGCAAAGTTACTATTTAGAGATCACGTGTAGTGATGAACTGACTACAAGCATTTCTGGTGACGCAATCCTTGAGGGACTAGGTAAGACTGGTCAATGGGTCTGGATCAATGATCCGGTAACGATCGAAAAACACAGTATGTGGTTTCTCCAAAGACTTGATTTATAGCCCATAGATATTCGTGTTGCAAAAACATTTTGGAGGTCGAAATGCCCAAGTTGCTAGTAACAATCTTCTTCTTAGGAGCATTTTTCACCACAAATGCCATTGCTATGTCAGACAGTGAGAAACAGCGATATGTTGATTTTGTGAAAGAAAATCTCGATCGTATACGACGATACTTCAGATATTGCGCTGGGATTCCTACCATTAATAGAAGACGAGATATCAGCAGGACGACTTATTCGGCCCTGGAGAGAAACGGTTAAACCAATCAGATCCTATTTTCTAGTTTATCAACAGAATCCGACGATCAAGGCAACCGACATGTACGTGATGTCCGTCTTCAGTTTTCTTATTTCCTCAGTTTTTCCCCCAACTCGAAGCATCCATGGTCAGGATGCGTCGGGAAAATTTCCACTGACCGTTATGCTGGATCACGGTGTCTTCGTATACGCCGCAGTCGGCCAATACCGGAAGTTGTCCCGGCGAGCCGTTGTAGGCAACCAGGTAACAACGCCCCAGGACTGAGCCATCGGATCTGAGTTCTAGATGCAAGCTGCCATTCCAGTGCCGCCTATATTTGCCCCCACGGTTCGCTTTATCGCGTTCCTTGTGAGCTATCAGAGCTTCTCGGCCGGAGACACTGATGCCTATATCCGGCGCCTCAAGAACACCATCGTTGGTAAAACACGAGGCATAAGTGTCGGAGTCTGCGGCATCGCTGCTGAGGTTGTACAAGGCATACAGGTTTTGAATGTCCAGGTAGTCTTGAGTCGATAGTCCATTTTGTTCACTCATACGATCTCTCCGCTTCGAGAATGGTGCGATTGACTTTTGGCACCCTCCATTTTTTCATTTAGTAGTATTGTTTATTGAAGGTGGCTGAAAGTATATGTAGATAGCCGAAGTTCTGGCAGTGGAGTGCTGGGAGTAACTCGCCTAGCCTCTCCATCAAATTCCCAAAGAAAACGAGTCATACAGTCGTATGCCTGCATCTAATCATGCCTTACTCACGCAAAGGAATTGAAACTGCGGTCGGATGAAACACATCTACACATTCCTCTGTCTGTTCCTGCAGAGAGGTTTACAGTGTTAGTTGGGTATTGGGAGTAGACAAGGTTGTATGAATCGCCTTCTCCATTACTGGGATCACTTAGCCCGTAAGTCCATTTAAGCTCCTCTGGTGACTTACTAAGGGCAAACCCCTGTTTTATCTAAAACATTGTACGTGAATATTCAGAAAAGACTTAAATAATAGTGTTTGGGCTTTAAAGTCCCCTAACACTGAGGCTCAGATCGAGGATTGCACGCCTAATACCCGTCGGCATACTTGTGCGTCCTGGATGGTCATGGCTGGCAGGCAGACCCTTGATGGAAGTGCGCGAAATCTTAGGACACAGTACTGTGAAGATGACGGAGAGGTATGCACACCTAGTACCTGAGAACCTGCGAAATGCAGTCAAAGTACTCGAGGATTGGTCACATTCTGGTCACACTGGCCTGATCCTAAAGGCGCCCGAATCCTGCAAGGCAGAGGACCTGTTTCACGGCACACGGGTACTCACGGGCACCGTAGCGCGCCTGGCGGACTGCACCTGAAGTTTTGTCCGACCGGTCAGCGGGTACGCATGACTTGGGCCGGATCGGCGCGCGGATCGCGCGGTGCCCACTGGCCTGCGTCGACCTGGGCAAAAAACTCCGCCACCGCTGAGTTGAACATATTTGGCTCTTCAAGGTTGATCGTGTGCCCGGTCTTTGGCAGCACTAACAATCCACAGGCAGGAATGGTGCGTTTGAGAAATAGGCCGGGTTGCAGACAGTGGTCGTCCTCGTCTCCGTTAATGACGAGCGTCGGTGTGGCGAGGTTGCTCAGTCCGGGTTCCAAATCGTATAGGGAAGGTCGTTGGCACTGAACGCCACGCATGGTATTCGCCACACCCACGGAAGAGTGCTGGCCGAGCCATTCGACCAGTTCGCCCCATCCTCGTGGATCCTTGTTTTGAAACTGGACGCGCGCTGCGCCGCTGGCGTAGGTCGTTGCGAAAGCTTTGCTGCCCAGTGATTCGAATTGCTGAGCGACTTCCAGCGATACCCCTTTGAAATATTCGGCGTGTTCTTTTTCCGCGCCGTAACCACAACCGGCGACGACTAGGGAGCGTGCCCGTTGAGGATATTCAAGCCCAACGTGCAGTGCCGTAAAGCCCCCCATCGAAAGTCCTACGATATGGGCGTTACTGATGTGCAACTCGTCGAGAACATTGATGGCATCGATTACGGCTCTTTGCTGCGAATATGTGGCAGGGTCATCGGGCACATCTGAGGGGGGATAGCCGCGGGCACCATAGGTAATGCAACGGTAGCGGCGCGAGAAGAATCGGATTTGTGGCTCCCATGAGCGATGATCGCCGCCGAATTCGTGCACGAACAGTACGGTGTCGCCACTGCCTGCTTCCTCGTAGTACAACTGAATGCCATCATCTGTCGTGACATAGGGCATGGTTTGGTCGCCTTAGGGTTAAGAATCAATCAGTCACCAGGACCGAAGCGTGCTGTCAAATGGCTGCTTCCAATGTCGTGCTGTCTTGCTAATAGAGTCTGATACTGAACCATACTCAGGCGCATTCGCAAGTCATATGGCCGCAAACAGATCAGGTCAATGAGTAAGTTTGATTTCGTTATTCGTAATGGAGCATAGCAACCATAACCCCGATATTAACGCCTACCCACACCCTCAGGCGGACGATCCTTAAGGCTAAAGACACGCCCAAGACCCCACTGTGCCACGATGAATAGGCCTAAAAAAGGCACAGCCAGGGGAAAGCAGCGCTCCTTATCCCTGACTACCTGAGTTTTGAGCCGAGATCAGGCGAGAGTTGTCGCGGTTCGACGAAGCGGTAAGCTTGATTGACGAAAGACTTTCAGAATTGTCTGACGTAGCAAACGAAAATGCGGTCAAAAGAATACGTAACCTCTCGGTCATTTGCACGACCTACCGCTTACACATTGAGCAGGCACCATAGCGACCCTCTACCTACTCAGATGCGGTAACACTTCTGACCCCAGTGTTTCCAGTTGTGTGGCAACCTCATCGTGAGGACATCCAAATGCTATGGCAAAATGTTCGACACCGGCTTCAATATAAGCTTCGAGTTGCTCAGTAACTTCACTTGGCGTGCCGGTTACGTTGAGGCGTTCGACCTGATCCTCACGCAGGTTGTAATCCACACCGATGCTTTCACCCATCATGCGTAACGCGGCTTGTCGTGTCTTACCTATCGACAGGAACACAGTCAGTGCTCGCGTAATCTCAGTTGGATCCCGCTTCGTTTCCGTGGCCAGTTCTTCCAGACGGGAGCAGGCCTCCCGATAGTGCTGGGGCGTAAAAAAGAGGGGGAAAATACCATGGCCATAACGGATCGCCCGTCGCAACGCCGGATCTCCACGCCCACCCACCCATAGTGGTGGTCCACCTGCCTGAATTGGTTTTGGATACTGAATTGCTTTGTCAAACTGGTAGAACCGGCCGTGAAATGTCGTTTCTGCGTTTTTCCACAATGCCTTTAGTATATCCATACACTCATCCGTTCTCGCACCGCGCTCGACAAACGGTATTCCGGCTGCAGTGAACTCCTCTGGGAAGTCGCCGCCGACGCCGATTCCGAAGATTAATCGTCCGTTCGACAGTTGGTCGACGTAGGCGCAAGCCTTTGCCATTGCAGCTGGACTTCTCAGCGGCAGTCGCACGACTGCTGTTCCAATTAGCGGACGATTTGTGACTGCAGCAAAAATTCCAAGTACGACGAATGGATCCGCTTTGGGTGCACGGGAAAATGTGTTTTCGCTTACCCACAACGAATCGAAGCCTAACTCTTCAGCATCGATAGCAAACCGTTCTGCGCTATAGCCTGGCAGATAGCGATGATAAAGTACGCCGACTTTAGTCTTTTTCAGTGGCATCTCTTCACTAGAAATGGCACGACGAATTGAAATATATGAACATTGGGTTCTCAGGCGTAATTATAGAATCCATGACCTGCGCCACACCTTTGCCGGTTGGTTCGAGATGAAAGTTGTGCCGCTCTTTGAAGTGAACAAACTGCTTCGCCATGCCAATATCTAGATGACAGAGCGGTATGCCCATCTGGCCTCGGATTATCTGCATGATGGAGTGGCTAATCTCGAATTTTCAGTACGTTTTCAGCACACCGAAAAACTAAAAAGACAGTGCTCTACCAGAATAGCCTAGAAGCAGTAGAAAATGGTGGGCGCGGCTGGATTTGAACCAGCGACCGCTTCCGTGTGAAGGCAGAGTCCTACCAACTAACAGTCCAAAAACCCCTCAAATAACAGACTCCGACTCCACGCAAATGGACCTGACGTGCCCGATAATCTAGTCCAGTTGATGTGAGAGTGTTTGAGTCTACTGCATGATGGCTGATTGATTGGGGTGGGTTGGATGGATCGACTAATCCCCTTGTCGTGGGCGTCGTCGGTTGAAGGCGGCGATAAGGCGACAGAGGGGTGCCAGCCACTTTTTCCACCAGCCCTGGGATTGTGCCAGTGCAGCGGCGGACCCGGACTCACCAGACAAGGCGGCGTTCACGTTGTGGGCAAAGGTGGTCGCCAGTCGGCCAACAAGATTGCGGACAAAGCCCGAGCGACCGAACTGGGCCAGTGGACCGGCGATGGTATAAGCGATCTCAACTTCCACCCGCGTGTTCTCCTCGTCGAGGTCGAACAAACGGTTCTGGATGCGCGCCTTGGCCCGCGAGTGGCTCCGGCGATCCGTTCCCACGCCCTCGATTGTTGACGAGTAACTTCGATCATCCACAGCGTATGTCCCGGAAAAGGCGAAAACCGGTCTAATCGGACCCAGTTTGATCGAGGCTTTGCCACTGACCGCACCGTCGACCGGTGGACCATCGAGTTCGATCCCAGGCAGTGCTGCACAGGTTTTTTCGAGGTCTGAAAGCAACGGCCACACCGTGGTGCGGGGGTGGGGTAACGTGAACACCTGCTCGATAGTAACCCAGCCATCGGACTCTCTTACGTCACGGACACTGACGGTAATCCCCGACGGCAAACCACCCGGGACTGGCGTTGTCGGCGACGGCGTTGCCAAGCCTTGAGTGCCTATCGCCTCCGGCGTTGATCTTGTCTCGCACGCACCGGGCCCCGGTGCAGGACCGAGCCCAACTGTGTTCTGCTGCGGGCCACTGACCAAAGGCTGAGCGGCGACCCGCGCAATGGCTCGGACGATACCGCGATAACCGGTACAGCGGCACAGGTTGCCGCTCATCTCGCGCCGTATCTGCGCCTGCGTGAGATCTGTGTGCCGCGAGAGCACATCGCGAGCGGTGATCAGCATACCTGGGGTACAGTAGCCACACTGCAGGGCGTGCTCCTCTGAAAATGTCCGGCGCAGCTCCCCCATCAGCGGGTCGTCGTCCAGACCCTCGATGGTTTCTACTGTCGCACCAGCGCAGGTAACGGCGTACGTGATACAGGAGCGGGATATCTGACCATTGATGAGTACGGTGCAGGCACCACAAATCCCATGCTCGCAGCCAAGATGGGTACCGGTAAGGCCGATATCATCGCGCAGGAAATCGGCCAGGGAAGTGCGTGGCGACACCGCAGCGCGATGAAGACGCCCATTGACCGTCACCTCAAACGGTCTCATGACGGGAATGCGTGGGCATCGGCCAGCGCGCGCTGGAGTACAGCGCACTGGACATTGAGGCGATAGAGATCGGGCACCGGCATGTGCCACGCAAGATGATCGCGAACCGGTCCTGGGTCCAGTACAGCGGGGAGTGCCACAGCGGGGCCGAGGCCAAGTGCATCATTGTCGAGCAAGAGAGGCAAGCCGTCGGTGGCGCCGACAACCACACGACAACAACCACGGTCGGGGTCATGCACAATCGCTGCGATCGCGTCGGCAAATTCACCGGGTTTGCGTGAAATCTTGGCATATCCGCAACGCACGGAGGCGCCAAGTCGGGGCATGCGGATCCCGTTTATCAGTTCTCCTGTGCCGATGGTTGTTTCCATTGCTCCAACCAGGAAGTCATCGATCTTGACAATCCGCTGCCCACTTTGGCCGGAGACCAGGATCTCGGCGTCGAGCGCGGCAAAACACGACACCCAGTCAGCCGCTGGATCCGCATTGGCGACACTGCCGCCGAGGGTGCCACGATTCCGGACCGCGCGGTAACCGATGCCGCCAGCGACCCGGGCAAGAAAATCATGACCCAGATCGGCAATTCGCCGGTCTTCGACCGCGGCATGGGATACGCAGGCACCGATGGTGACGTGGGTTGTCGACGCCTCAACGCGGACGAGTTCATCGATGCGAGTAATGTCTACCAGCAGTTCAGGTTGAACCAGTCGCAGGTTGAGCATCGGACCGAGCGTCTGGCCGCCGGCGAGAATCAGGGCGTCCGCCGACTGAGTCAGGAGCGTAATTGCCTCGTCGACGCTTTTCGCCTGTTCGTAATCGAAGTCGACTGGCTTCATGTTGTCACCTTGCCAAGTGACGAATCGCTTGCCGCGGCAACAGCCTCCACGATACGCCGCGGTGTGACTGGTAGCACCGACAGTTCCACTCCGATAGCTCGAAGCGCATCGTTAATCGCGTTGGTGATCGCGGCCGGTGGTGCGATACAGCCACCCTCACCGATGCCCTTGACGCCGAAACGGGTATAGGGCGAGGGCGTTTCCAGATGGATGATTTGCGCGTCCGGGACCTCGGTCGGGCCAGGCAACAGGTATTCCGACAGAGTGGATGCCTGTGGCTGGCCGTCTGTGCTGTAGACCATTTCCTCGAACAGGGCGGTACCTATACCCTGGGCCAGCCCGCCAAGGATCTGGCCATCGACAATCATGGGGTTGACCAGCACTCCACCATCCTCGGCAATCACGTAATCAAGTAATTCAATCTCGCCGGTCAGCGGGTCAACAGCTATGACGGCAGCATGGGTGGCGTAACTGAAAGTACCCGAATCCTGTTCTGGCTTGTAGCCCGCGGTGACCTCGAGACCCGCCGGGTCTGCCTCGGTATCCAGCTCCTGCGGCTTGAGGTACCAGGTGCGGGAGATCTCGGCAAGTTGGATACTGCCGGCGGCGCCTTGGACAGCGCCGTCTTTTAGTCGCACTGCCTCCACTGGACACTGGAGCAAGTTGGCGCCAATGCGCAACACCCGCCGTGCCAACTCATCGCATGCGCAGGCAACTGCTCCGCCAGACATCACCATTGAGCGTGAGCCCCAGGTACCGGTCGAGTAAGGCGTGATCGCGGTGTCACCGTGGATCAGTCGAGTCTGTTCCAGCGGGATACCGAGAACCTCGTGCGCGACCTGAGCCAGGGTGGTTTCCAAACCCTGTCCGTGGGAATGGGCTCCAATGCGCAGTTCCAACCCCCCATCCGGGGTCAGGCGGGCCGTGCACTGTTCGTGGCCCGGCACCATTGGGATCCCCCAGTTGGCATAAACGGTGGTACCGTGGGCTCCTTGTTCTGTGTACATCGCAAAGCCGATCCCGATCCGTCGCCCGTCTGCTTCGCCACGTTGCTGGCGGCTTCGGATAGAGTCGAGATCAATTGTGTCGATCACCTGGCGCAGCGACTCCGGGTAATCGCCGCTGTCAAAATGTTTGCTCGTGATATTGTTGAATGGCATCTGCTCGGGACCGATAAGACTCTGGAAACGCACTTCGGTGGGTTCGATTGCCAGTTCCCGCGCCAGCGCATCGACCATTAGTTCCAGTGCAGTGCAGACCCCGCAACGGGCAACGCCGCGGTACGGCAGGATGGGGGGCTTGTTGGTGGCGACGGCATAGGTCCGGCAGCGGTACCCCTCCAGGTCATACACACCGGGCAGAATGCTGACGACCTGGGCTGCTTCTAGGCAGGCGGAGAAAGGATAAGAAGAGTAGGCACCAGCATCGACCGTTGCCTCGGCATCGATGGCGAGGAGTTTGCCGTTCGCATCACCGTAAACGGTAATGGTGTAGTGGTGCTCGCGACAATTGGATGATGCGATGAGGTTTTCGCGCCGGTCTTCCAGCCACTTGAGCGGGTGCCCCAGCTTTATTGCCGCCCAGGCAAGGCAGATTTCTTCCGGTAGAAGAATGCCCTTGTAGCCGAAACCACCACCGACATCTGGTGCCACCACCCGGATCCGGGCATGTTCAATGCCGAGACATTCGGAAAGACCGGTACGTACAATATGGGGTTGCTGGGTCGAGGTATAAACCACGAGTTGTTCGAGTCGGCTGTCCCATCTGGCGAGGACGCCGCGGCCCTCGAGTGGGCTCATCGACTGGCGTGCGGTACGAATTGTGCGGGTGACCGAAGCAGCAGCTCGAGCAATGATCGGGTCGAGGTCCTGTTCAAAGTCTGTTGTAAGGAACACGTTGTCACCCCACTCCTCGTGCACCAGGGGCGCGCCGGCTTCGCGAGCGGCGAGCATGTCGCTAAGTACTGGCAGTTCCTCGATCTCGACGCCGATCGCATCAACGATGTCCTCGGCCTCAGCCCGTGTGTCAGCCACACACATTGCGATCAGTTCGCCGACATGGCGGACCTTACCGCTCGCCAGTACTGGTTGATCGGAGGATTTGAAACCAGGCAGGGTGGAATGCGCCCGGATCGGGGCGACCGCCGCGAGATCGTCAGCGACAAACACCTGCTGACGGCATTCGTTCGGAATCGAGGCATTGCGGAGGTAGCCGTGAGCAACGGGGCTCCGGAGGAAGGCGACATGGCGGGTACCTGCCAGCTGAATGTCGCCGACAAATTCTCCCCGCCCACGCAGGTAGCGATCGTCTTCCTTGCGCAGCACTGAAGCGCCGACACCGTGTGTGCTCATCGGATGCCCCGTCAGTCAGATAATTCCAAACAAGCAGGTTTGTCGTGTGCCCGGGGTCGAACAGGATGTTTCCTATTTACCAAGCTCGGTAGCATCATCGGGCCCAACTACCCCGCTGACCAGGTTTTGCGTGTGAAGGGTAATGGGATCGATGATACCAGATAAGGTCGACCGCTTGATGTGTGAGCGGAACCTGGCAAACCAGCTTTCCCGTTCGCGCCGCGCCTCGGCCGCCTGTTCGAGTGTGGCTAGGGCAAACCGGATTGTGTTCCCCGGACGCAGGCGCGCCACCGTTGGCAGATCGGCTGAGATCACACAGCCTATCTTCGGGTAACCACCGGTGGTCTGTCTATCAGCCAGGAGCACGATCGGCAGGCCGTCACCTGGCACCTGGATCGAACCGGGTGCCGTACCGTCAGAAGTAATGTTGAAGCCGCGTGCATGCTCAAGCAGCGGACCCTTCAGGCGCATGCCCATGCGATCAACGGCGGATGAGACCGTGTAGTCACAGCTGACCAGAGTGTGCAAAGACTCGGGAGTGAAAAAGTCATCCTGCGGTCCCGGGATGATGCGGATGGGGAGGTCGCCTGGCAGCCTACGCTCGACGAAGCGTAATTCATCCCGAACCGGTGCTGCTGACAGGACCAGAGAAAGTTCATCGTCACTTTCTAGCTGCCGACCGTTGAAGCCGCCGAAGCCCCCACGGGTGTAGGTCGAGAGACTGCCCATAGCGGGTGGCAGGTCGAAGCCGCCCTCGACCGAGAGGTATGTCATTGCCATGTCGGTGACCGGCCCAATGCAAAAGACATCACCACGGTGCAGGCAGAAACTCTCAAACGTGGGCAGCTGACGGCGATACGGCGAGAGAAGTTCAATCAACGCTTTGCCACCCGCAACGGCGATGCGCACTGATTCTGTGGTGACTTCCAGCACGGGCCCCGCGCCAAGCACTTCGAGGGCCGCAATCGTCGGTTCATTGCCAACGAGGTGGTTTGCAATACGAAGCGCGGTCGTGTCAAGCGCACCGGAGACCGGCACTCCCATAGACTGCAGGCCGTAGCGGCCCAGATCCTGGACCGTGGTGTGCAGGCCGGGCTTGTGCACGCGGAGGATGGGAATCACGTTGCCGATTTCCCGTGTGGCAGGACGTGGTTAGCCCCGGCGTCCTTTTCAGCAAGACAGTCGTACTCGCGACGGCTGATCGGTGTAAAGCGAACCCGGTCGCCTTGTGCCAGAAGGGCCGGGGGCGAAGCGGTTTCGTCGAACAACCTCACCGGCGTTCGGCCAATCACGTGCCACCCGCCGGGGCACTCGATCGGGTAGACCGCAGTCATCCGCTCGGCAATAGCGATTGAACGGGCAGGGATGCGCAGGTTGGGTGTGGCCTTGCGGGGCAAAGCGATTTCCGCGGTGAGATCCCCCAGGTAGGGATAACCCGGCAGGAACCCGACCATGTAAACATGGTAGGTGTCACTGCTGTGGCGCTGGATGACCTCCTCGATCGACAAGGAACATGCCTCAGCGACCGCTTCAAGGTCCGGTGACAGATCCAGGTCATAGCAGGCCGGTATTGACCAGTCACGCCCGGTGAAGTCATCAATGGGAAGGTCGGGCAGGATTTTGGCAAGTGTATTTTCGAGTCCGGCAAAAGAGACGATTTCGGGGTCGTAGTGGATCGCGAGGGAACGGAAGGTCGGCACCAAATCAGTGATGCCAGCGAGTTCGAGCGCGTTCACACCAGCATAGAGCGCAGTCACCCTCCGGCTTATGTCCAGATCAATTTCTTCGCCAAATTCAACAACCATGACGGTGTCGCCGTTAGGGAGAAATTTGGCCGGCGGATTCATCGATCTGGTCGTTGGCTTAGGCTGGGACAGTTAGGTACTATAGTAAACTGGATGGCGTCGCCCGGTGGGTATGCGGGACCTTCATTCTGGTGATTCTAGTTTCTTGACCCGGGAGTTTGTGCATGGCTGACAAGATCAATCTCAATGCCGACATCGGTGAAGGGTTCGGTGCATACGACATCGGCAATGACGCCGAGTTAATGGAGATTATCAAATCTGCCAGCATCGCCTGCGGGTTTCACGCCGGCGACCCCTTGACCATGCGCCGGTTAGTCGCCCACGCTGCCCGGGTTGGTGCCAGCGTTGGCGTTCACCCGGGGTTCAATGATCTTTGGGGATTTGGCCGCCGGCGGATCACGATGCCTGCCGAGGACCTCGAATACCTCATCGCCTATCAGATCGGTGCCCTCCAGGCGATGGTGCGTTACGAGGGCTTGTCGGTTACCCACCTTAAGCCCCACGGCGCGTTAAATAACATGGCAGCTGAGGACGAGACACTGGCAATGGCGATTGGCCGTGCCATCCAGATCACTGATCCCGGCATCATCTACGTCGCGCTGGCCGGTTCCTCTATGCACACCGCAGCGGAAAAGCTCGGCCTGCGCCTGGCGCGCGAGGGATTCGCCGACCGCCAGTACGAGGACGATGGCAATCTTGCGTCACGATCGATTTCCGGCACTGTGATCAAGGATCCTGTAGTGGCGTGCGAACAGGCGGTTCGCATGGTTCGGGATGGCGAGGTCGTATCCCGCCATGGCAAGGTGATTCCGGTCCAGGTGGAAACGTTGTGTGTCCACGGTGACGAGTTGACCGGTGTGGCCGTCGCGCGCGAAGTACGGAAAGGGCTCGAGGCAGCGGGCATCGCCGTGGTGCCGCTGCCGGAGATGCTCATCTGAGTCTGGCAGCCTGACCTCGCTGGTAGGTATAGCGATGGGTCGGGCGCGCATCCCTGGGCCCTGGCCAGGACAGTTGCCTGGGGCCATGTGTTCACCCAGTCGATCGGCAATGGCGTTCGCGATGGGGTTGTTGTCAGCGAGCGGCTAACGGTTTCCAGTTGGTCTAGCGCACAGAGTGCGGTGATCAGTGTCAACCAAGTAGCGGGATCAGTTCCTTCGCTATCGCTTCCACCTGCTCGTCTTGGTACCGGTAGGGCATGAAGACCAGCCGATCGAGCCCCTTTTCGAAGTGGGCGCGAAGTTGTTCGGCGCATTCGTCCACCGTGCCGATAATCGCGCTGTCTGCAGTCGATTTGCTCCAGGAGGCGAAATCCCACTCCGTGTTAAGCCACTCCATCATCGGTCCTTCCATTTTTTCCCGTGGGCCGATTCCGATTGGTAACTGGTTAGTGAATGACAACGCTGTCGGGTCGCGGCCGGCTTCCTCGGCGAACTGGAGAATTCGTGCCTTGTCTTCGGCATAGGAAGTGGCGGTGTAGCAGTAGGTAAGCCAACCATCGCTTCGTGTCGCGACACGTTTGAGTACGCGGTCGGCGTAACCGCCGATGAGGATCGGTGGCCGGGGCTGTTGCTGTGGTTTAGGGAACATGGCTGCGCTTCTTAATTTGTGTGGTGGGTACTCGGCGGTTATCTTGTCTTCGGTCCACAGGCGCTCGAGAATATCGAGGTTTTGGTCCATGATCTTGCCCCGCTGGTGAAAGTCAACGCCAACGGCATCGAATTCGCGCTTGTACCAGCCCGAGGCGAGACCCAGCAGCAGTCGCCCGCCTGAGATTACGTCCATGCTGGAGAGCTGCTTGGCAAGGATCACCGGATTCCTGAGTGGCAGAATAAGAACACCGGTACCGAGTTTGACTGTGCGCGTTCTTGCCGCGATCGCGGTCAGGAGCGAGAGCGAGTCGATGATCGGGAAGTGGGGCTCGACCCCAAGCAGGATGTGGTCCCAGACCCAGACCGATTCGAAGCCGAGTTGCTCGATCCACTCGCCTTGTTCGATTAGGCCGGCAGGGTTGGGCAGTTCCGGGTAGGCCACGAAATTGCGCAGTGTCATGCCATAGGCAACTTGGTTCGACGGCATCTTCTTAGCCTCCAGTTGAATTCAGTTAGTGTAGCTGCGGTTCAGGCGGTGTAGAGTTGTTCCGGATCCAGTTCCCGTAACACTGCAAGTTCGTCCGAAGAAGGCGGGGCGGTCACGGCGAGTGTGTCATCGAACGCAAGGTCAAAGCCGGTGTTATCCAGCACCTGCTCGCGGGTTACTCCCTCGTGCAGTGCCAACACACTCATCTGCCGGCTCTCGCTGTCAAACCCTATTAAGGCAAGATCAGTCACGACCCGAAACATGCCGCCGGTAACGAGGCCTGCATCGATCCGCGAAGTGCCGCCGGTCAGGAATCCAGGGCTGGTCACGAAGTCGACCTCCGCTACGAAGCGGCGTTTCTCGTGTTTCATAGCCACGATCATGTTGGCCAGGCTGGAGATGTCGTTGCCGCCGCCGGTGCCGGGAAGACGGATTTTCGGTTTGTCCGGATCACCGATGAACGAGCTGTTGAGGTTACCGTAGCGGTCGATCTGGGCCCCGCCCATGAAACCGATATCGATATAGCCCCGCTGCAGCAGCAGCAGGACATCGGTAATCGGCAGCACCATGTTGGCCTTGCGCGTACAGCGCTGCTCGTTGGTCGAGGGCGGTAATTTACCGGGCTCGATGAACGGGCCAATCACGCCACCCTCGAACATGATCGTGAGGCTGGGTGCGTGCAGTCTCTGTGCGAGCGTCACGGCCAACAGCGGTATACCGACACCGGCAAACACGATCTGGCCGTCGTTGAGGAGTCTCGCACTCATCACAGCCAATAGTTCCGATGCGGTGCAGGCAGGCTTGTCAGTCATCATAAATGCTCCGCCCGCGCCGGCTCGCGTCCAGCATCGCGGCTATGCCGAATTTCTCGAGGTAGTCCTGCCAGGTCGCGGTATCGTAGAAGTACTCTTTTAGGTAATTGGCAGCACCCTGTTCCGGGTCTGCAGAGACCTGTTTCGCGTAGTCGTCCATTTGATCGAAGAATGGTTCGTAGGTGCCGTAGCACTCGTGGGGTGCGCAACCAAACGGCACCTCGACAACCGCATCTACGGTGAAGAACGGAATCCGGGTTCGGTCGGGGGTACGGCGAATCTGGGCGTTGTCGATCAGCCGTTCGGTGGTAAGGATCACCTTTGTTGCCGCCATCGCGATATCTATGTCCATGAACTGGAGGCCGTCGATCTGTGCGTTGCCGTACGCGTCGGCTCGTTGGACGTGGATGATGGCCACGTCTGGGTTGAGTGCCGGCAGCAAGACGAGTTGGTCGCCGCTAAACGGACAGGTCATCTCGTGTGTTTCCGACCTCGTTCTCTCGCCCACGCCCGATCCCATCATGGATCGTGTTGGCATGAAGGGAATACCCATCGCGCCAGCCCGGTAACGCAAGCCCATCGACATGTGTGACCACTCGTCAAAGCGGGCTTTGCCAGATTCGACGTGAAGACGCATGACCTTCGATACACCCCAGACGATACCCTGGCTGAACCAGCTCGTGACTACGTGCGAACTGACGCCAGAAGCCAGCAGCAGGTCACCCTCGTGCGACATGATGCTGCGCGAGGCGATGAGCTTACGCCGGCCCTGCCGGATCAGCGCCCAGATCATTGCCATCGGAGTGCGAGATATCGTGCTACCGCCGATTGCGACGTGATCACCGTCGCACACCAGTGCGGCCGCTTCCTCGAGCGACATGACTTTTTCTTTGAGCCCCCGGTCGCGTGCCTGGGTTTCCGCGCGAAGGTCAAGGTACGGCTTAACCTGAAGTGGATCGGTCATGCTACTCCCTCGTTAATTTCCTGCCAGCCCGTTCTGTTGCACCCAACCGGCTGCAATTGAAACGGCATGGTAATCTACCTATCAGGGTGTGTCTGCACTCCTGTCTGGCAACACCGCTAGTTGTTGTCAAGTGCGACATCAATGCCGGTGCTGGTGGGGACCCATACATTGTCAAGGTCCGTGGTCACCTGCTTCATAAACCCTTCAGGTAACGCCAGTACTCGCTCGTTTCCACCCAGGCGGTCTGCAAACACGGCCAATGTCAGTTGCTGTAGCGCATCGCCTTCGGCGACCGACTCAAAACAGTTGCCGGTGAACTGTTAATTTTGGCCCTTTCGTCTAGTGGCTGGCCATCCAGCGTGAGCAAATACAACCGATGGTTCTTGCCCCGACTTTGGTTTTCATCTCTTCAAACCCGCGTTAATCCAGTCAGCTAAGAACCCGATCATCACACTTTGGCGGTCTCGATTAACCTTGTTGCCAATCGGGGTAGGTTGCCGACGCACCACCTAGGCCGAAAAGATGAGTTGTCGCTGAATCAACGAGATCGAATCACCGGTGCTTTTGAGCAATGAATTTGCCAGGGCGCGCGGGTTCGACAGCACAAGCCGTCATTCAGAACCCCCGCACCCTGAGCCACTGTCAGAAAGCTAAGTCGTTAATCCATGGTGCCTCATACGCCTTCGCGAGATCCTCCAACTTACCGCTGGCGATGAGCTGATTAAGCGCTGTATTTACGAAGCGCAAGATATCGGTGTCCTCTTTGTGCATCGCCCAGGCAACCATGTTCCTGCTGTAAATCCGCCCTCCGAGCACCGCCTCGATACCTGACTGTTTGACTAGTGCATGGTGGGCCGCAACTGAGTCGCCAATAGCGACGTCAACCTTGCCTGTCACAATCTGAAGCATATTCATCTCTTCTGTCTTGACAACGCTTAACTTGGCCTTGGGAGCCACCTTTTGTACCCAGTCATGTTCACCTGTCCCCTGGGTAACCCCAATCGTGATACCGGGATTGTTCAAGTCTTCGGGACTGTTAAACCGGGTGTCCCCCTTTTTCGCTACGGCCCTGTACCCGAGGAAATAAATAGGCTGACTGAAGTTTACGACGAGAGCCCTCTTCATCTTCGAGTAAGTTGAGGCAACAGAGAGATCAATCTGCCTTGACTGCAGCCCGGCGATAAACGTAGCCCAGGCAAACTCCTTGAATACGCACTCGACTTCGATGGTCTCGCAGATGTATCGGGCAGCGTCCACAAAAATGCCCTTGTACTCGCCGGTAATGGGATCCTTGATTACATCAGGGGGGAAGGGAACAACCCCAATGTTGAACTGCTTTGCCTTGGTGATTTCAGCCATATCCCTTGCCGCTGCCGGTGCCATCACCAATGACACCATTGCCACAACTGCAAACAAAGACGGCAGGAGACGATAGATACATTTTGTCTTACAAATCATAGTGTTACTCCTCTTAGTTATCATGGGCATGTGCCCGTGCTTAAACTCCTTGGAAAATCGACCTTCCAACTTGGATCGTAAAATACGCCGGAGCAGATTACATCAAATTTCTTCATGGGTCACCAACGAGAGGAATTCCCGGGTCCTTAATTGACTAGGGTTCTTCAGAACTTTCTCTGACGGCCCTTCCTCAATAACCACCCCTTTATCCATGAAGACAACCCGATCTGCCACCCTGGCGGCGAAACCAAGCTCGTGGGTCACCACCAACATCGTCATCCCCTCTTCGGCAAGTTGCTTCATAACCTGGAGAACCTCGTCCACCAACTCAGCGTCGAGAGCGGAAGTAACCTCATCGAAAAGCATGATCCGGGGGCGCATGGCCAGGGCCCGGGCGATAGCAACTCGCTGTTGTTGTCCACCCGAGAGACGCGAGGGATATTCCTTACGCTTGTCGCTCAGACCCACCTTGGCTAAGAGTTGATCACCAATATCCTCGGCTTCGGTCCTCGTCATCTTCTTTACCAGGATAAGAGCTTGGATAATGTTCCCGAGGACGGTCTTGTGGGGCCAAAGGTTGAAGTTCTGAAACACCATGCCCACCTTTATCTGTACTTTCCGTAGCGCAGCACCTCCTACCCGCTCTAGGTGGCCGTTGCGTAAGGCTCGACCTAGAAGGTCGCCTTCCAGATAAATCTTCCCTTCAAAATCGTCTTCCAGGTAAGCGATGCACCGCAGCAGAGTGCTTTTCCCGGAACCCGAAGGCCCTATTACACATACTACCCCTCCCGGGTCCACTTCAAGATTGATTCCGCACAAAACGTCAAGAGACCCGAAACGCTTTTTAACATCTTGCAATTGAATGGCCGGAACTGTCGGAGTCATCGATCAAATTCTCCGAGCAAAATAGAGTTCGGCGCGCCTTGCGCCGAAGGCCACTGGAAAAATCAGGACGAAGTACACAAGCGCGAGGACAGAATACATCTCCAGCGGGCGGAAGTTGTTCATGATGACATTGTCGACTGAGTGGAGCAGTTCGTAAACACCGATCACCGAGGCTAGGGCCGAGAGCTTCAAGATGTCGGCAAAATTATTGACCAGAGGCGGAAGCATCCGGCGGAAGACCTGTGGCAAAATGATGCGGGTCATGGTCTGAAAGTAATTCAATCCCAAGATTTTTGCGGCATCCACGTGCCCTTTGTCGACTGACACGATTCCTGCGCGAAAAATCTCCGCCACGTAGGCAGACATGTGCAAAGACAGCGCTACGGTAGAAGCCCAGAACGCCGTCAACGTCACACCCAGGAGGATCGGAAGGCAATAGTAGATCCAGACGATCTGAATTAGAAGCGGGGTATCCCGGAATATTTCCACGTAACAGGAGGCAGGGAACGAAAGAATATAGCGTTTACTATGTCTGGCGATGCCCACAAACAAGCCTAATGACATGCTGAACACCACGGCCAACAGACTGAGTTCCAGCGTGATCAAGGCCCCTCGCATGTAGACTATCCGGTAGTCCCAGATGACATTGAAGTTCCAGTCATACATCGCGACCTCCTGTGGCTAGGGTTACCCCAGTCATTTAGTGGAATAGACGATAACGCGGATCGGAGTCGGTTTGAAACCGGCCGCATTATTCAGGCACTCCGGGCAATTTGACAGAACCGCCAACACATCCCGTTCCGCGCGTAAACTGAGGTAGTCTCCAGGTTTGGAGAGGCCTGGGACGATGCTTAGTACACCAGATTCTTCAACCGGAACGCGCATGAA
Source organism: uncultured Acidiferrobacteraceae bacterium (assembly GCA_913062915.1). Classification (GTDB taxonomy): domain Bacteria; phylum Pseudomonadota; class Gammaproteobacteria; order Arenicellales; family UBA868; genus CAJXWH01. The sequence goes on from CAJXWH010000015.1 coordinate 19,844, forward strand.
AAAGTTAACATTGGCAACGATGTCTCTTCGGTCCAACCCGTGCTTGGCGAGTTCCGTCTCGAAATTACCCTGACAGCCCTTGCCGTTATTTTTCCCGAACCGCACGTCGTCGACCTCTACTGAACAGCAACCATATATCGTGTCATGGAAACCGCAAGTATCCTCTATTATGGTCATCAATTTGCGCGCCCGTACTGACCATAGCGTTGAATCTTGGCCTAGGTAGATGTTCCCGTTGAGTTTGATCGTGTTTGCCGCGTTGTACCTGTCGGCTAGATCATCGGTGCTGTAGCAAAGGAAATCCACCGCTTGCTGGCCTTCAAGGTCAACCAAGCGGAGCACATCGCCTGCGGCCAGCCTGACGCTCCAGGGTTCGCCTTCGGGAACGACGGTATCCTCAAGTACCGTACCGCCTTCGATCGGGTTAGTAAAAGTCATACTCCCTCCAGTAGCAGGTTTGTTATCCAGTAGTTTGAATTAACAGCGTGCAGAAACAGATTGGTCACAAACTACAGAATAACCTTCCAACTGCCAAGAAGCCATTAACAATCAGTAATTCAGATTCAATAGTGATTGCTTTTCTCCCAACTCGACACCGCTGGAAAACACCCATCAGTATTGAAGCCGGCGGCTCACGCAGTTTCGCAGTGGTTTGCCCTCGATAAAGCGTTGAACATTGTCGAACACAAGGTCCAGCGTTCGCGGTGTGTAATAGGCCTGGTCGTCCGATGAGCAGTGCGGTGTAATCAGCAGGTTCTTTGTCTGCCACAGCGGTGACTCGGTTGGCAACGGCTCCGGCGAGAACACGTCGAGCACCGCGCTCAACCGGCCAGTGTCGAGCCGGGCCCTGAGTGCTTCGTAATCGACCAGGCCAGCCCGGCTGTAATTAATGAGCCCCGCCCCAGATTTCATCTTGTCCAGTTCGCGGGCCCCGATCAGTTGGTCGGTCTCGCGGGTGTGCGGCGCACTGATGAGAACAAAGTTCGCACGTGGAAGAACAAACACTAGTTCGCCTGTCTGGTACATTTCGTCGACCCATCGCCGCGGCTTACCGGAGCGCCGGATACCGATGACGTGGAGGCCGACACCCTTTGCCCAGCGCGCGACCGCACTGCCGATATGCCCGACCCCAATAATGAGCAACGTCTTGCCGGCTAGGGTAGTACTGAAGCACTGTTGCCATCTTCCCGAGCGCTGGTGAGTAACCATTTCCGGCAACCGGTTATTCAATGCCAGTACCGCCATCATTACGTACTCGGTGGCCCGCTCGCCATGGACGCCGCGGCTATTGGTGAGGGTAATTCGTCTCGGCAAAGCCTCGAGCGGCATCCAATGGTTGATCCCGGCCCCGTGTACGTGAATCCACCGCAGATGCGGTGCCCGCTCCTCGAGCCTGTCGCGAGGCAAATCCCAGCAGAACACAGCATCGGCCGTGGCCAGGTGCTTATCGAGGTTGTCATAATCGTATCCAATGGTTACCCGAAGCGATTCTGCCAATCCCGGCACTCGGTCCAATGCCGCCGCCACCCGCGCTGGCGATGCTTCGAATACCGGGCCCAGCGCGCTCGTGTTTTCGACATGGAGATGAAATTTCATGGTCCTTAACCTGAGTGATCTAGATCAATTGTGTTTTATGACCTAGTTGGGAAACTGCTGTAAAATCTATCAGCAACGACTCGACTTTACATCTCTCGGGAATTGGTAGTTCATGGTCATCCTAAGCCGCAACCCAGGGTCATCGAGCGTCTCGTTAACTCAGACAGACAGGCAGACAATCTCAGTCGCAATTTAATCCCGTGTTACCAGCCAACCTGTTCGATTCCACGCATTACGAAGATGTCCGCCGACCTCTGATCGAGGCCTCAACTCTGCCATCATGGTGCTATACCAGCGAGGCCTTCTACCAGCGCGAGGTTGAACAGATTTTCCTAAAGCAGTGGAACTTCGCCGGCCGCCTCGACGAGATTCCGGATTCGGGTGATTACATGTCGCTCGACTTCTGTGGCGAGTCTGTGATTGTCATCCGCGGCAAGGACGACGTGGTGCGCGCCTTTGCCAACGTCTGCCGGCACCGCAGCGCAAGGCTGCTGGAAGGCCGTGGCCGCTGCCGAACCATCGTCTGTCCGTACCATTCCTGGGTCTATGATCTCGACGGCACCTTACTCCGGATGAAAGGCATGGAGCAGACAGCTGGGTTCGATCCGGCCGAGAACGGGCTGATCCCGCTCCAGGTAGAATCCTGGGCCGGCTTCCTGTTTGTTTCCTTTGCTAACGACGTGATGCCACTCGAGGAACACCTCGGCGACATGACCGAGCAGTACGCGTCATACCGGTTTGCCGACATGCTCTGTGTCCGGCGTAGAAGCTACGACCTCAAGTGCAACTGGAAACTCTACATCGAGAACGCTATGGAGGACTACCACACCGCCACCGTTCACAAGGACTCGATCGGCAACCAGGACTGTGTTCCCGTTTCTACCAAGGGCCAGTGGGCCGCAATCCACCTCGAGGCGGCGGACACGATCGCCGTGCTGACCGAAGACAACACCACCCTACCCCATATTGAAAATCTGAGTGGCCTGGCAGCTAAGGGCACCTACTTTTCGGTGATTTATCCAGGCACCTTCTTTGCCACCCACCAGGACTGCATGTGGTGGCTGCAACTCCTTCCACATGCACCGGACCGCACGACCGTAGTCATCGGCTCGTGCTTTCCCCGCTCGAGCATCGCTCGCGAGGACTTCGCGCGCGAGGTGCTGAAATACTACGCTCGCTGGGACAAGGCGCTTCCCGAAGACAATGCGATATCCGAACGCCAGCAACAGGGGCTCAATTCGAGAAGCAGTCGGCCCGGCCGATTGTCTTACTACGAGCCATGCGTTCACGCCATCGCCAACTGGGTACTGGACCAGACAATCAAATCTTCCTGAACCGGGTGGGGTAACAGTCCAAGAGCCAAGCCTCAGCCCCGTCGTGATCTGCGATCATAGGGATTGGTATGGAAATTCAGCAGTACGATTTCGCCCGCTGCATTCTTCACACAGCGGGGGTCGTTGGTTCAAATCCAGCCGCGCCCACCATTGTCCGCTGTATTAAAGCCATTCTGGTAGAGCACTGTCATTTTGGGTTTTTCAGTATGCTGAAAAGTTATCCCAGCGCGCCTCACCCGACCAAAGTCCGGGCGATTTGGGTCACGTGACGCAGGTCCGATCCACAGCAGCCGCCGAAGATATTAAGCCACGGCATCTTTGCTTTGATCGCCCGGTACTGATCGCCAAATTCGATCGGGTCGCCATCGTCAAGCGTTTCGGATTGGTCGAGTTCAGCATGGCTCTTGCGGGAGGCGTTACAGCGTATGCCGCGGATGCGACGCGCCCACTCGGCGTTCTCGAGAACGTTTGAAAAATGATCGGGATGGGCACAATTCACCATAAAATAGGCCGCACCAGCACCAGTCGCTTTGTCAACGGCATCGATCGCTTCATTCAAAGGCTGCTGTGTGGGAAGATTTCCATCTGTCTCTACCGTGAAAGACACCGCAATGGGTAATCCAACCTTGTTGGCTGCACGCACGACACCGATCGCTTCGTCGGATTGCGTAAACGTGAGTGCCGTCACCATGTCGATATCTGTTCCGGCGAGCCAGCCGATCTGTTTCGCATGGTATTCCTCGGCCTCTTGCGCTGCAATCTCCACCTCGGGTGCATAGGCGTCGCCTCGTGGCCCGATAAGGCCGTTCAATACGATGGGTTTAGTGTTCTTCTCAAATTCGTCGCGGAGTCCTGCGATAAACTCGACGGAATTCTGGTTGGAGTGGCGCAACTCATCCTCGGTAGCGCCGAGGTCTTCTGCCCAATGCATGTGCGCTTTCCAGGTCTGGCTATCAAGTATAAATCCCGCTTGCGTCTCTAGAGCGAGCGACAAGAAGTGTCGGAAGTAACGTGCCATCGCCTCTCGACCAGCTACTTCGGGCAACAGGGTATGGGCCGCGAATTCCCGAATATTGATCCCATGATTGAAGATCAAATCGGTTTCCATTCCCGCATCTGTCAGAAAAAAATCGCCGGAAAGTTGTGGAAGTCGGTCGCGGTATCTTGTCATTTCAGTTCCCCCGCTAATTTTTTGTCGTGGTGCTGGCCAGAAAAATTCATCTCAACAGTACTATGCGCTATACGCATTTAAGAGCAGAGGATTTGGTGGAGCGGTTGGGTTAAGGGTGTGTGTGTGCGAGGTATACATCTGTATGCCCCATTTACAGACACCCTGCTTAGGGCGCGATTAGAAATTACTCTTGTCTACTTGAGTGGCTCTCTTGTCTAAAACAACATTTATCAACTCCACTTCCAATAAAGAGGAATGGTCAAACCGACCTGTAGTTATTCTGAGGCTAGAATAATCCTCTCCCCATCTATCCACTATTTCACTACCGTGTTCCTTCCATATTTCCATCACTTTTTTTTCTACACCATCTTCATCAAGTGTTTCACTACTAAGGGCAAGGACATATTCCTCTACCCTTGACCGACGATAGGTTAGTTTGTATCTATTCATGATCATATTCCCCTTTATCCACCTTCACTACTGAAACTACTTCATAATCATCTACCCATAGTTTCTTCCTCTCTTGTGTTCCAAGGACAAGTTTTATCTCGGTTCTAAATATCGTTCCATCATCATCCAAATATTCTGTGGCATCGTTGTAGCAATACTCATCCACAACATTACTAATCCCTTCCCATTCTTCCTTGACTGATTTGATACTTTTTGCCTCTACAACCACTTCATATTCTTCATATTCCAGTTGCTCAACATACACAATAAAGTTAGTCATATTTCCTCCTAACCTTCTATCAACATATCAAGGTATTTCTTTGCCGACTTACTATTGGTTCCACCTCTCTTGTAAATGTTGTTTAGTTGTCGTTTGTAATTAGACCTTTGGTTATGGTTAGTTGAGGTGGAGCGACTGGGATAGTCATTCCCAACATCCCACTAAAACTGTAAACCT
>CAJXWH010000016.1 GCA_913062915.1 uncultured Acidiferrobacteraceae bacterium
CCCAAACAGTCTTTTTGTCGCCGAATTCATTGGCTCCCCGGGCATCAACCTCATACCGGGTACGCTACACCGCCGTGGCGATTCTGTCTTTTTTCGAAAGGACGACCTGAATCTGGACCTCCGATCGTATCAATTCACCAGTGTCCCGCAAGAAGGCGCGGCGATTCTCCTGGGAATTCGACCCGAGAGTTTGGTCCCTGCGTCGTTGCAACCTACATCCTACCCCCCGAATAGTCTCGAAATGACAGTTGCCGACGTCGAGATGACAGGCGGCGACTTAAACGTGCACCTGAAGATGAACAACATTGATCTCACGACTCGGATGACATCGTCAACACGAGTTCGCCTGGGAGACCAGGTCAAGATCTCTCTCAACCTTGATGCGATCTCGCTATTTGATCCCGTTCAAGGAACCCGGCTATAGCGGATGACCCGCAAGATACTCGCCGATAATTCGGGCTACGTCTTCCATCTGTTGCGCTGTGCCCATGGTAATCCGAAGGCAGGCATCGCCTGAGGCTGTTGGCCTCGCCAGATAGCCCTGTGCCTGGAGGGCGCGGTAGGCCCCGCTGCCGGATTTTCCCGTCTCTGGTGGGAACTGCATCAGAACGAAATTCGTAACACTCGGGATGACTTCGAGGCCCAGATCGATAAGGCGTGACACAAACTCGTTACGAACTTTCTGATTGTCGATCACCACCTGCCGCAACCACTCCTGACACTCCAGCGCCGCGGTTGCCGTGACTTGGGCTGCTGTGTTGGCATTAAATGGCGTTCGAAATCGGTCAATCGCATCGACGACGGACGAATGTGCGACCAACCAGCCAATTCGAAGACCGGCCAGTCCATACGCTTTCGAGAAAGTCCGTGTCACCACGAGATTTTGCTGATCCGATTGCCAATCGAGGACTGATTCGAACCCAGGTTCCGGCATCGCATATTCTGCGTAGGCCTCATCAATATGCAAAATCACCTGACTGGGCACTGAATCGACAAGCTGCTGCAGGCCTGATCGGTCCACGAATGTCCCGGCAGGGTTGTTCGGATTACAGATCGAAACAATCCGTGTTCGTGGCGAAATGGCTGCCAGAACCGCCTCTACATCGATCGTCCAGTTGCGCTCAGCGGCAGAAAGAATCTTTGCGCCCGCGACGATCGCATGGGTTCGGGTATTCACAAATCCGTTTTCACTCACAACAATTTCGTCGCCAGAATCTAGGAAAGCGCGAATCAAGAGAGAAATCAGTTCGTCACTGCCGTTTCCGCAGAGAATATTCTCCACCGGTAGATCATGCGTTTTAGCCAGCGTCCGACGCAGTGTGGTTTGCTGGCCATCGCCGTAGGGGCCAATCAAATTCGACGCATCAATGTAGGCCTGCTGGGCTTCGGGAGCCGGTCCGTATGGGGATTCGTTGAAGGACAGTTTGACCCAATTTTCTTCGCCAGGATGCGCCCCTGATCCCTGAATGTAAGGCTTCAAGTCATCCAGCACCTGCCGCCTGCGCGGAACGTTGGGCAGCTTGTTACTCATTCAGATTCATCATGACAGATTTAGTTTCAAAATACGCTTCGATGCCTTCATCGCCAAATTCACGACCCCACCCAGCACCTTCTATGCCCCTGTAAAGAAAAGGCCGGTAGTCACCGGATAACTGTGGCACCATCTGGCCCGCCAGCGTTTTTCGCATCAACGTTTCCCGGCGGTCTCGCCGCGTACCGGGGGTTCGAGAATAAATCGCCACGGTGTTGGCATATCGGCAGGCAGGGCCACTTCGATCAATCTGGGTTCACGGCGTTCAATCGCCTCTCGGATCAACTTTTGCATCTCGTATGGCGTAGTGGCACGCTCGGCCGGCACGCCAAAACTGCGTGCATGGGCAACAAAATCAGGATTCACCAGATCAGCGGCAATAAACCGTTGATCAAACCATTCTTTTTGCTGCCGATACACATTGGCGTATCGGTCATCGTTAAATACAACAGCGACCAGGGGAATGTCGTATTCCATCGCGGTCGCCCATTCATTGGCCGTGTAAAGATAACCCCCATCGCCATTAATCGACACCACGGGCCGATCCGGATTCGCCACTGCCACACCGAGCGCTGTAGCAAAGCCATAGCCCAACGTGCCTTGATAGCCTGCTGTTATGAGAGACCGCGGCCCGTACACCGGGTACGCATACCAGGCGCAATACCCCATCTGGGTAATCTCGTCGACCAGAATTCCTTCTTCCGGCACCGCTTCACGAATCGCCGTCAGCCATGGCAATTGTACTGAAAGATGCTGCGCGATCTCCTCCTCGACGCCCCGCCGAATTTCGCCGATGCGCGCCGACCAGTTCCCATTTACCTGCGTTTCATGACGAGTCAGCGCCTCCGTCAGTGCACGCGCTGTCAACCCGGCATCAGCCTCGATCGCAATATTCGGGGACTGATGCCGATCGAACTCCTCGGGATCCAGGTCGACCCGGATGATTTTTAGCGATTCATCGAGCCCCCAGTACATTTGCGGATACTTGAGCCGTGTTCCAATCGCAAGTACCACGTCGGCTTCTGCCCAAGCCCGTCGCGCCGCCGGAAATACCAGGGACAACGGGTTGCGACTGTCGAGCACTCCTCGGCCCGATCGAAAAGCCCCTACCGGCGCCCCGAGCAGAGTCGATAACCGGGTAATCTCCGGGCTCGCATCGAGGGCACCACCTCCGACGTAAATCAACGGTTGCCGGGCGGATGCGAGCGTCCTAGCCGCATCCTCAATTTGACCGGCATCGGGCCTCTTAACTGCGGGCCGAACAAACAACCCGGGGTTGCTGACCCCAGCGCTCATCGCCATCACATCCATCGGCATTTCCACACTTACCGGCCTGGGTCGCCCGGAGAACATGGCAGTCATCGCCTCATGGATGCACCGTTCCGCGGCCTGCGGAGTTTCGATCCGTTCAGCGAATCGGGTTAACCGTGCCAGTATTCCCAGTTGATCTGGAATTTCATGCAGATATCCCACGCCCGAACCAATCGCGTGGGTCGGTACTTGCCCCGAGATACACAGGACTGGCGATGATGTGGCCCAGGCAGTCGAAAGCGCCGCCAAGGTGTTCAAAACCCCCGGGCCTGGAACTACACAGTAAGCACCCGCAGTTCCTGTCGATCGGGCATGACCAAAAGCCATGTAGGCAGCAGCTTGCTCGTGGCGCGGTCGCAGCAGTCGGATTCGACCGGGACCCATACGTTGAATTGCATCAAAAAAATAATCCAGTTGCCCGCCCGGGACGGCATAGAGAGTATCGATACCGCTGGATTCCAGCGCACAAGCGAGCGCCTCGCCCCCCGTAATCTGTGAACTCAATGGAAATTCTGCTCGCGGTCGGAGTACGAAAGACAGACCCTGACTACCAAGATATCGGCGTGGGATGCTTCACTCGCTGAGCGGCCCGGACCGGTAGTCCAGCACCCCGCGCAACACGGCGCTTATGCAGTCCAAGACGGAGAAGGTAGTACAGCAACCCTGGCTTTAAAAAAGCTTTCACGAATTGCCCGACTTCCGTGGGATCCAAATAAGCAGTGGTCGGAACCTGCCCTGGTTGTTGGGTGGTATCTAACCGCACCATGCTCCCATCCTGATTGATCGAATCAATAGATAAGCGTATATCCGCCAACGGTGACTGGATCTGCATAATAATATCTCCGAGTTCCTATTTCAGTCCTTCCTGAGAATGCCGCGCGCCTGCGCATTCTCAATACGTGTGCGGACCACATCAGCCGGGTCAGCCCCTTCCTTGTCAAAGGGCATTTCGAATTGCCCGCGATCATAGATTCGACGCATCGAATCGTAGGCGCCTTCCATCTTTTCTGCGAGGTTGCGCGGGGGTTTCCCGGGCGGAAACTGATTGGCAGGAAAAATCGGTTGCGCATAGAGATTACGAAATGCCTCGGTACGCACATCAACCCATAAATTGTGATTGATGTGTGTTCGGTGTTCTCGCAATGCTTCAATGTCGATGGTCGCCGCCAGTACCTGCTCTTCCGGATAGGGTGCATAGCGCATGACCATACCGGTGTAATCAATCATGAGGGAATGTCCGGGACAGAACGCTTTTGGGTAATAATCGTAATCAACCGACCCCCAGTTCGATCCCAGGAGATAACACATGTTGTCATGGGCCCGGGTGCGTCGGGTAAACATCCAGAAATCCCAGGGTTCCGACACCCCTTCGACTTCCTGCATCGCGGTCGGGTGACAAAGGACCTCGACACCATTGAATCCCAACGCTCGAGACACTTCGGGGGTCGCACCATCGTGGCAAGTCATGGCGCCGAGATTCCCAATTTCTGTCCGCACTACCGGAAAGAGCGTCTTGAGATCGGTGCCGAAGGCCTCGGTATATGCATCCCACATGTCATGCGGACTGGTACCAAGCCCCAGCGATGGGTTGATGTGGTACTTGTGGTAACGAAGCACAATCTTCCCTTCCGGCCCCAGAATCAATACTGTATTAAACCAGCGGTCGGGAAATTCCGGTAATTGCTCAATGATTCCGCCCGCACACAGATAAAGTCCGTACTCTTTTGCCTTGTCGGCCAACGCTTCGACTTCTGGTCCGTCCGCCAGAATGGCCTTCTTCATGAAGTCATCGAGCCCGTGCTCACCTTTGCCGGGGGTCGTCACTCCCTGCAGTCCATATTCGGGCAATACGACAAGACGAACCGGGACTTCCCAGAAATATCCTACCCCGAAATCGATCATTCGGATGAGTCGATCCAGGTTTTCAGAGATATCTGAACGATTCTCGGCTACTTTGACGTGCGGTTGGATCACCAGCGCCGTGTATTTTTCAATTGGGTTTCGCATCAATCAATTCTCCGAAAACGAAAATGCATCCTGTCCGTTCAGTGCGCCGAGCTCGTCCAGAATAACCCGCGCCGTGATCGTACCCATTGCAGTAATCCCACCGCCCGGGTGACACGATGGGCCGGTCATATACAGATTCTTGAGTGGTGACTTGTACTGACTGTAACCCGGCAACGGCCTGAAATAACCGGTCTGTGAGAGTGTGCGTTCACCCCCGGTCGTGCTGCCGTCGACAAAACAAGGGTTGGCAGCTTCGAGACTGACCCCGGTATCGTAATACGCAGCGAGTATGTTGTCGTCCATGTTCTGGGTATGCTCTCTAAGGATCGGTAACATGACTTCCTGCGTGTACTCCTCTTTCAACGCATCCCAGGATTCGCCACTCGCCAAATGAGAGGGAACAAATGTATCCATGATTAAGGTGTGCTTTCCTTCAGGTGCCCGGGACGAATCGATGGTTGTCCAGCAGGCCACCCACAGAAAAGGTCGGGTCGGTGCAACCCCGGCAACGATCTCACCATATTGTCGGTCGATATCCGAAAAAGAATGGAACACCCGCTGAAATGCACAGGCACTCATGTCGCTGCCATTGTTCCAAACGGGCGCTTCGTTGAGCGCATAGTGCACCCTGCAAATCGAAACCCGCCCGTACGAGAAGCGCCGGCAGGCATCAATAAAATCCGGCGGCAGATCTTCGCTTTTACAGCAGTCAAGAAAAGACACCTTAGGCCCTAGGCCGGTTACCACTGCCTTGCCGGCCAACATCTCGGTTCCGTCTGCCAATCGAAATCCCTTGCACTCTCCTTCGCGTACAATGAACTGCGCAATCGGCGACCCGGTCATCACATGACCGTCATGCGCTTCGATCAGCCTAGCCAATGCACTGGGCATCATTTGCGATCCACCCCTCGGTATGGCGCTGCCGTAGGTGTGAATGCCTGGAATCAATACATAAAAAGACTGCCCGGCACATTCCGTATCCGGGAAAATCTGGGGCGCTAACGCCCAGCCCAGAATCGAAGCCCGGATAAAATCGTTCTCGAATTTTTCCAATACGAATGCCCGAGAAGATAAATTGAACTCGCGCATTCGATTGAGCCCCTCAACACTCCCTTCAAATGCAGCCGGGCCATAACTCGGGGGATTCGGCGGCGAGAACATGGTGCGGATAAATCCGTCCCGAATGAGATTCCAATCGTCGTAGATTTCCCGGTACCGCGCTGCATCTTTTCGCGAGTAGGCCGCAATGCCCTCGCAGGTCTTGTCGACATCTCGATAAATCACGATGCCGGGCCCATTCAGATCAGGATGACCGGTGATGTGATCTTGCTCCCAGATGTAATCCAGCCCGTATTGAGCGAGCTCCTGCTTAAGCTCCTGAAAAGCGGGGTTGGCATGGATCCAGACGTGAGAGGATCCATAGAGGTCGTGTTGAAACCCCGGCAAAGTCACTTCCCGGGTGATACATCCCCCGCCGATCCACTCGTTTCGTTCCACGACGCAGACTGAAAATCCGGCGCGCGCGAGTACCGCTCCACAAGCGAGACCGTTGTGACCACCGCCCGCAATTAGAAAATCATAATCTGTGTTCAACTTCAATTACCGGTTCGTTTCCTTTCTTTCGGTCAACTACTTTACCCCAATCCCCGCACATGACGGGCAATGGATCGATACCCTTGCACTTGTTTCTTGGGCAGGCAAAACGGACTCAACCAAAAGCTTCTATGATCCCGTGCGTCTTCTCCCACAAGGTCGCTGCAAGCGCCGAATCCCGCCCGTAGCGACTCGATTTCTTTTCGTTACAGTCAGAAAAATACTTCTCGTTCACACCCGCGAGAGATGGGTGGCTGGCAACGAACACCTGCGTTGCCGCTCCCTGCGCGACCGTTTTCATAAAAATCGGGCTGACCAATCGACTCGCGACGGTGATGAGCGGATTCATGTTTCGCATGAGCGACGTCGCAATGACGCCGGGATGTACCGCGTTGGCGCTTTGCCCAGCGACAGGTAAACACGTTGCCAAGTGCCGTGCAAAAAGGAGGTTACACAGTTTCGATTGACCGTAGGCTTTCCATGGTGAATAGCCCTTTTCACCTGAGAGGTTGTCGAACTGCACGCCCTCGCGGTAAGTCATCTCGTGCGCGGCACTTGCGAGCATGACCACCCGACCGTCGGCTGCCAGTTGTTCCAGCAGCCCAGTCACGAGTAAAAAGTGACCCACGTGATTGACAAAAAACTGTAACTCGTAGCCATTTTTCTGCTCAAGCGTGGGGAGTGCCATGATGCCGGCATTCGCAATCACAGCATCGAGGTCGACATTGAGCCTTTTCACTTCCTGGATAGCGGCACGAATACTGCGAGGCTCAGATAATTCACAGCAAATCGGCACGACATTGCCTGGCATTCGTTCCGAGACTTGCTTCGCTTTCTCCAACGTGCGCGCAAGCGCGAGAACTCGTGCCCCCCGAAGCGCCAGTACCCGAACCGTTTCCTTACCAAGACCTGAGTTACATCCCGTTACGAGATAGGTTCTGGCCGAGAGGTCAAAACCAACCGTTACCTGTTCGGCGGTCGTGGATGCGCCATAGCCCGACGGACCAGACCTTTGCATGCTCGGAAGAAACCCCATGACGTATTTTGAAATTACAATCGAATGGAAAAACGAGTACAGCATTCTACTGCACGAAGACAGCTGAATCAGGCCGGCTGTTGGTGATCTTGCCATTCGACTCTCTCGGGATTGAATCTCGACTCGGCAGTCCAACTCCATTGCCTGCGACCGGGCCGGGCGTCCATAATGGATCGTCACCGGATAGCGCAATTCCAACCCCGAAGTACAAGGAGAACCACTAATGAATCATCCGCTTCTTGAAGAGGCACGCGCACTGCAATCCCGGACGGTTGCGCTTCGACGCGAAATTCACCGCCATCCCGAACTCGGGCTTGACCTTCCGAGAACGAGGGAAACTGTCCTCGATTCTCTGGCGGGCCTCGATCTCGATCTTGTTTTATCAAAAGAGACCAGCGGCATCATTGCCACGCTGCGGGGCGAACGACCCGGTCCGAGTATCCTTCTTAGAGGCGACATGGATGCACTGCCGATGACCGAGGACACCGGACTCGATTTTGCCTCCGAGGAGACCGGCCGTATGCACTCATGCGGTCACGATGCGCATACGGCCATGCTGGCCAGCGCCGCTGCACTTCTATGTCAGCGGCGGAGCGACCTCGCCGGCAGCGTGCGGTTCATGTTTCAACCGGGCGAAGAAGGCTGGGGTGGCGCCAAGATCATGCTGGAGGAAGGATTACTCGCGCCTGGTGACGAGCTCGACGTGGCCTTTGCGCTTCATGTTCGACCTGAATTCCCGGCTGGCGTCATTGGCTGTCGAACGGGACCCATTCTGGCGGCTGCCGATACGGTCCTGGTTCGGATCATTGGACAAGGCGGCCACGGCTCGGCGCCGCACGATGCCGCAGACCCCATCCCCGCAACCTGCGAGGCTGTGCAGGCAATACAAAGTTTCGTGACTCGAAGGTTTAATGTTTTCGACCCGGTGGTCGCAACAGTCGGCCGAATCCAGGCCGGCACCACCAACAACATCATTCCAGAATCCGCTGAACTCGATATCACGTTGCGCTCTTTGTCGGACAAATCTCGCGACCGTCTCTGTGAGGGGATTCAACAACTGATTGAACAAATCGCCGCAGCCCACGGACTGCAGGCTGAGGTGAAATTGAAGCGTGGCTACCCCCCAACTATTAATCACGCAAGTGGGGTCGCGATCATCGAAAAAACCGCAAAAGCTCTGTTGGGCGAGCACGGCTATATCGAGATGTCCGAGCCGTTAATGGCCTCCGAGGACTTCTCGTATGTTCTGCAACAGTACCGCGGTGCATTTGCGTTTCTTGGAGTCGGCGCGGTAAACGAAAAAGAAAAGGAAACTGCACCTTGCCACTCGAACCGAATGATGATTGATGAGGACGCGATGGCAATTGGCGTCGCCATGCACGCTGCACTGGCCCACCAGGTGCTTCAACAAAATAACACCTAAGTTAATTGTTCCTGCTAGAAGTTCTATTATTCACAAATGATACAATGAATCAGTTGATGGTCCGTGATTCGTAACAATCGAGTTTTCTATTGATAGCAAATCATCAACAAAGATCCAGAACAATGTTTTTCAAAAACAACAGCAGCCTACTTGGCCGAACACGAAAACTTGAAGCGCAGGTCGATCAATTTCTGGATAAAGTCAATCAGTGCGGCAAGGCGTTTTCGGCCGCGTTTCAGATTTACCTTGAAAATGGAGTGGTCGAAGACTTCGACAGATATCTAGGCGAAGTGCAGACTATTGAGCACGAAGCGGACGATTTACGCCGAAATATTGAACTCGAACTTTACCGCCGTACACTGATCCCGGATCTTCGGGGTGACGTGTTGCAGCTGCTGGAAAATATCGACGACCTTACTAATATCTATAAAGCCGACCTGTTCCGTATATCGGTTCAGCAACCTGACATTTTAGAGGAATTCCGGGCCGACTTTCTAGAATTAGCACGAACTGCTGTCGCTTGTGTCGATTCTTTGGTCGCCGCCGCTCGTTCATTCTTCACTGACATTGATGCAGTTCGAGACAACATTCGCGAAGTGGTACGCCTAGAGAGTGACGCAGATAGAATAAGCAGTCCGCTACAGAGAAAAATATTTTCAAGTGATCTCGATCTCGCCCACAAAACGAACCTTCGGTATTTTGTCGAACGCATAGACGAACTGGCTAACCAGGCCGAGGACGTTGCCGATCAGCTCGCCATTTACGCCATCAAACGTAGAATTTGAGGCGGACTCGAGTGGAGCTTTCGATTCTGGTATTTCTGGCCGGTGGCTTATTTTTGGGCTGGGCACTCGGCGCCAACGACGCGGCCAACGTCTTTGGTACCGCGGTGGGTACCCGCATGATCGATTTCGTGACGGCCGCCACTGTCTGCAGCATATTTGTAATTCTGGGTGCCGTAATTAGTGGCGCTGGAACCACCGAGACGCTCGGCAAGTTAGGCACAATCACAGCGCTACCGGGTGCATTTTCTGCCGCTGTCAGCGCTGCCATCACGGTCTACATCATGACCCACTGGGGACTCCCAGTCTCTACCAGCCAAGCGATCGTAGGGGCCATCGTCGGGTGGAATTTATTCAGCGGGTCGACTACTGACATGGGGACTTTGGCAACCATTGTCTCCACCTGGCTCTTCTGCCCGCTACTCGCGGGTCTGCTGGCGGCCGGTCTGCTGCCTATCATCAGCTGGACACTGCGTAAAACCAAGCCTCATCTTCTGCGCCTGGATCAGGCCACACGCTGGGCGTTATTGCTGGCGGGCGCATTCGGCGCCTACAGTCTTGGCGCCAACAATATTGCCAACGTGATGGGTGTTTTTGTACCAACTTCTCCCTTTGGAACCATCCAGTGGGGAACGTTTCTTACCTTAAACTCTGTGCAGTTGCTGTTTCTACTCGGGGGTGTCGCAATCGCAGTTGGGGTCTTCACCTATTCCCGTCGGGTGATGATGACAGTCGGCAATGATCTCTTCCAACTGTCCCCGGTTGCTGCGTGGGTGGTTGTTATAGCGCACTCCGTCGTCCTCTTTGTCTTCGCCTCAAAAGGGCTTTCCAGCCTGCTCGCTGGTGCCAATTTGCCCCAGTTGCCCCTCGTACCAGTCTCAAGTTCCCAAGCCGTAGTCGGCGCTATCCTGGGCATCGGTCTTTTAAAGGGCGGAGCCGGAATCCGCTGGCGGGTACTGGGTGGAATCGGGATTGGCTGGGTGACAACCCCGGTGTGCGCGGGACTGGTCTGTCTCGTTATTCTATTTGTCCTGAAAAACGTTTTTGGACAGACGGTCTACCTTTAAGTCAAATTTGTGTATTACCGAAATGGTTAAGCAGGCCGGAAAACCGGTCGTGTATAAACTTCGCTTAGTTGCACCCTATCCGTTTCGATTACCAAGTATTAAACGGATTTTTCATCAGCATCGAGTTGTAGTATTTTTATCACCCGTCACCTCCGCGCCGAGCCAGGATGGCCGATCAAATTCTTCGTCCTCATCGTGCCTATTTCTACCCAAATTAGAGTGTTTTTTCGATCTCCCTAGACCGCCCTATTAACGCCCCCGCCGGCCTTTACCGATTGCGCTAGAGAGCATTATTCAGGTAGCCATCAGGAGCCGGAGGCGGTTACCAACGCGCTCTGAGATATCCGCCAGGTTCGAGATCCAGACAATGACCTGATACCAAAAAAACGTACTCACCCCGAGTTCTTCCTCCATCGCAAACAGCGCCCGGGCAGCTCGGTCAAAATCTGCATCCGTTTCGCTCTCGAGTCGCCCGAGCGTTAACATCATCTCTTCCACCCGAGAAACCTCGCTATCACCGAAACCTGTCTCGACTAGTTCATCGAGCTCGTCAATGATTCGTTGGCCTTGCTCACATGCCGCGATGACACGCTTTGTCAGCACCCGAACTGGCTCCTTCAAGCCTTCCGGCAAGTGCATACTCCGCTGATCTACAAGCTCGGCAATATCTTGCGAGACATCGGCAATTGCATCCTGGCCGGATAGAATTTCCAGCATGGTGCGTCGATCGGTCGCCATCAGAAACCGCCGGGGCATGTGACTTCGAATCTCGTGCTTAATTTCATCCGCCTCGTGCTCTAATCGGTCGATCTCCGTACGACACTGCCGAATCGCATCGTTATCTCCTGCCGCCATGGCTTCAACCAGGGGTACAACCTCACGCGCGCAGAGGACAGCTACGTGCATATGTTTTTGCATCGAGCCGATCGGCGACCGGCCTACGAGTTTGTCAATCCAAGCCACGGCTCCCTCCTATGGGGTTAGCAGACCCTTAAAAAAGAAATAAAAGAATATGGATAAACCAGCTGCAATTGGCAACGTAGCAATCCAGGAAGCGACAATTTTACCCACCACTCGCAAATCGACAGCGTTGATTCCGCGGGCAAGCCCAACCCCTAATACCGCGCCAACTAAGGTGTGAGTCGTCGAAATCGGAATCCCAAGGCGTGAAGCCAGCACGATGGTCGTTGCAGCTGCGAGCTGAGCTGCGAAACCACGACTCGGCGTGAGTTCCGTAATACGTTTACCAACGGTTTCCATCACGCGGTATCCCCAAGTCGCGAGTCCAAAGACAATCCCAATGCCACCTATGGCGAGCATCCAGAGCGCTACCGGAGCTTTCCCACTCAAATCCAGGCCTTGCACTGCATAAGCAACCGCTGCCAGTGGGCCAATCGAGTTCGCTACGTCATTGGAACCGTGGGCAAACGCAATGGCGCAGGCTGTCAAAATCTGGAGCACCACGAAAATCCGCTCTACTCGACTGAAACGATGGCGTGGATCTTCCGGACCGAGTTGTACCCGTCGAATCAGAACAATACCGAGACCAGAGCCGACGAGACCCAGAATCACAGAGCCAATTAGCGCCTCGGTGAAATCGAGGTCAAGCTTCAGGGGTTTTAGCCCTTTAAACATTGTCACCAATCCAATGATGAAGAACACGAAAAAAAAGAACGCTGGCCCGAACTTTCTTACCTGCGCAATGGGATCCTTTGTGTCCAAAATCTTCGAGCGAGTGATCTGAAAAATAGCAAACGCGATGACTCCGGCCAGCAACGGCGAAGTAAGCCAAGAGAGGACAATCTGTCCTACTTTTCCCCAGTTGACGGCGTCGGGTCCAATGCCCACCGCACCAAAGCCTACAATTGCCCCAACGATGGCATGGGTCGTGGAGACCGGCAAACCAAACCGCGTAGCCCCAATAAGTAGTGTCCCGGCTGCAGCCAGCGACGCAAGCATTCCATAAATCAGTTGTTCACGACCCACCAACGCCATATCGAGCATCCCTTTGCGTACGGTATCCGTCACATGCCCGCCCGCTAAGAACGCCCCACAAAACTCAAAAATCGCAGCAACCAGAATTGCGCCTCCTATCGTGAGTGCACCCGATCCGACACTGGTGCCCATGGCGTTCGCTACGTCATTCGCCCCAATTGCCCATGCCATGTAGAGCGCAAGTACCCCAGCGATCCAGACTTCAATTGGAATTTCAGAAAGAACTGCCACGCAGATAAGCTTCCGTATTAAATTGTGCTGACGGTATTTGAGTTTGAGCTCAATGATGAAAAGATGGCAGCCCCAACTATAATCAAGAAATTCACTGTGAAAAAATACTGTTCCTCAGTCCGTCTCATGTCCTAGCCGACCAAGTCCTTTCTCTCACTAGGCTACGATCAAGCAACAGAATAGCCTCGGATTGTGACAAAGTGATTAGGAAACATGCAAAACATCAACCGCGAATCAACCCAGCGGTGCCACAGAGGCGGGAAGCTACCGGCGGTGCTCAGAAAAATCTCGAGGTTAAGGGGTTTTGAGCCGATCGAAGGCACCCCCGGTACGACGTCGATATCGACCCCTGGGAAGTGCCTGTTTTGACCGGCTCTGATGACGAAACGTGCTGTTTTCGCCAAAAACACGGGCGGAAATCGCAATGAACTTGATGCCCTATCCGTTGTATTTTTACACAACATATTGATTTTTTTCATTTTCACAACACAAGATCTTGACGTTTCCAGTACATCAGGATATTCTACATGTCCCCATCCACCTAGAGAGGTGAACTTAAAGTGCACTTTATAGATACTGTCCGTCGTTGGGTCGGATCGCTGGCCGAACTCGGCATCGCGATCATCGCTCTTGGCGTAGTCCTGCAGGTCCTTTTCGGGGACGACTCAGGTGCGGTGCCCTTCCTTCCGATGGATGTCCTCGGAAGTGTAGTTGGTTTTGTGGATGCTCTAGGAAGTCAAGGACTGGTCGGCTTGGTGGCGTTAGGCATATTGTGGTGGGCCTACAACAAGCGCGCGTAAACCAGTCGCACGCTGTAACTTGGGAAGGGGCCCGTTCGGGCCCCTTTTCAATTTTGGGGACATTCCTTCTCGCGTTCATAGAGCGAAGGTCGAGCGGCCTCACGCCCTGCTGTTTGCCGGGCTTTTGCCGCCGTCTCGCGACATGATTACAGCGTGTCTTTCGCGATCAGATCAGAACACAACGACCACGGCCAGCACGGCCATAGCCAACAGTGCAACCACCCTCCGAGGCCTGGCCATTTCCGACCAGCGCTCTCGCGCCCCGCCCCAGGTCACGGGGAAATTGATCCAGCTTCCAATCACCAAATATTTACTGCTCGTAGCTTTTCCCGCTACCAAATAACTTCTTTCCACAACCAACTCCTTGTCCATCAAAACCCATCCTCCTCTGATTGTCTCGCCATCGACAGGGCAAGCCGTGCCTCTGCCAGGCGCCAAAGGCCAGGCAAGAGCAAACCGCTGAGGGACGAGAAACTCCACCAGAGACGTCGAGACCGGCATCGCCGAAATCCCGTTGCCGGATTGACTCTAGCGCGGGAAACCCGGAAACACAACGCTACCGCAGCGCTGGATTCAATTGACAAACAAAGCAAAGAAACAAAACGAGCGACTAGGGGATCGACTCAAGGCCACACCACTCGGCGACAAACAACGCGATCGTCCCTGTGATCTGCTGCACCGACTCGAGGCTGACCCGCTCGTCGAACGCGTGAATGTTCCGCGACAGTGGGCCGTATACCAGACAAGGACAATCGTCGTACAACACGAAAACGCGCCCATCCAGGTAACCCGCGGTAACAAAAGACTCGAGCTCAGCGCCAAAACTCAGAGCATGGCCGCGGGCCAGCGCCGCTTCGGCGTCACTGCCTTCTTCGAGCACATAACCGCGTGTAAAAAACCCGTTGTATTCGATCCGAGGCGGATGATCGGCAAGGAATTGATCGCTGCTGCTTCGCTCCATAAGGCAGGTCTCGATTTCCTCCGCCGCATCCTTCGGCTCAACGCCAGGGTAGATGGCAGCCCGAACATCCAGCGTGCACCAGGCAGGTACCGACGAAGCCCAGTCGCCACCCGCGATCTTGCCCACATTGATGTTGATCGGGTGATCCAGAGAATCGAAGTAGGGATAGTCAGATCGACGCTGATTCCAGGTGGTCTCTAGTTTTTTCAATGCGTCGATCAAACGGAATGCGGCCTCGATGGCGTTAGCTCCCTGCCCCGCCTCGCGTACGTGAAAAGGGCGACCCTGAACGTAGACCCGAAACCAGATGACCCCCACATTGGCGCGGACCAGCATGTTCTCTTCGGGCTCTGGAATGAGTGCAGCATCCGCTCGGTAGCCCCGTACCAGCGCGGACAGGGCGCCATTTCCCGTGCACTCCTCCTCGGTCACCGACTGCACATGGACAACCCCGGAAGGCTGTAACCCGAGACGACCTAAAGCGTCGAGCGCAAACACGTTGGCACATAGACCGGCTTTCATGTCGGCGCCACCGCGACCGTACAGCCAACCTCCATCAATGCTCGGCTCGAACGGTGGCCGCGCCCACATCTCGAGTGGCCCGGTCGGCACAACGTCCACGTGGCCGTTCAGAATCAACGACCGCCCCTCGATTGTGCCGGGCTGATGGGTCCCCACCACATTTACCGCGTTGCTGTAGTCCACCTTGACCGGCGAGAAGCCAGGGTGGCCTTCAATCTGTGCCACATCGATGGCCCAACGATCCATCGCATAACCGCGACTTGCCAGCGCGTCGTAGAAACAAGCCTGCGCGGTATGTTCCTGCCCCCGTAACGAGGGATAGCGCATCATCTCCTCGGTAAAATGCACCTGATCGGTAAAGCCGCTGGCCACCGCATCGAGAACCTCGCGCGCGAATCCTGCGTCGAGCGGACCCCCCGGCACACAACCGCCGGTCACGAGATCAAGGATCCCGCGCGATCGCGTGAGTAGAGCACGATACGCAGCCGCCCCAGTAACTCACGGAGTCGTACTCGATTTCTATGGGTTCTACACCGCGCCGGGCGAGTTCCTCGCCAACTCGGCCGAGATGACTTGGCATCACATAGCGCTTGTTATCGAGACTCACACCCACGGTAGCAAACGCCCTGGCTTCGTCTTCGCTGAGCTCGATGACGTCCCAGTCCCGAAGTGGCTCTGGTAAATCGCAATCCAGCTCATCACGAAAGAGCAGTAGAACACCTTCGCACACCAACACCATGATGCCGAGCAGGTGCAGTACAGTGCCCTTCATCGGCATTGGATGAACCGTATAGCCGAAAGGTTCAATGTAGTCTTGTAACCATTCGGTACCAGCCCGGTTGCTGGCGATATCGGACTCCCCAACGAACAGATGATTCTTGTAACAGATGATGTCGCCCCCTTCGAGATAGGGCCCGGGGCCTCCACTCGACGGCGTAAACGGCTGAGCCGGCGGCATCACCACATGGTGGGTATCAGGATCTGCGGCCAGCAGCGGCGCGACCACATCGCGCAGCGGAAACACTTCTTTGCGCCGGTAGGCGCGGCGGATATTAACTTCGATGTAATGCTTACCGACTGTGTACACCGGGTCTGCAGGGTAAAGCAACGAAGCGCCGGGCTGCAACTCAGCCAGATACCCGCGTTCTTCATTTGAATACGGTCGTGGCCGGTACACCCGAATGCCGTTTTTCTCGTACAGGTCGGCCAGGGCGGCCAGCTGTACAGCCGTCTTTTCCCACCGCTCAGGCATCGCTTTGAAAATCTCGAGCGGCCGGTCGCCACTTGCTTTGAGAGCGGCCTGAACTTCATCGTTGTAATGGTGCAACGTGGGATTAAATGGCGGCAAAGCCAATCCTTCCGCGCTGCCTACAATCGCTGCACGCAGCGTTCCGAAATCAGTGTAGGCGCCAAATTCGAAGTCGTGTTCGTTCATTGCCGTTCATGCTCTCCCGCTGTACAGAAAGAGCGCACCAATGGGAACGCAATCATACCCGGCCCGCTTTCTCGACGATGACCTGCAGCATCACATTTGCCCCGGCGCTGGCCCATTCGGGTTCAATGTCTTCTTCTTCGTTGTGGCTGAGACCGCCGATACAGGGAATGAAAACCATAGAAGTCGGCGCTGCTTTGGCAATAAAACACGCATCATGCCCCGCGCCGGTGATCATTTCCCGGGCGTCGTAACCGAGTTTCTTCACGCCAGAGCGAACCGCAGCCACACACGTCTGGTCGAACGGCACCGGCGCAAAGTAAAAGATCTCCTCCAGAGCAAATTCCAAAGATCCGGCCTTCGCAATATGCGCGACCTCCTCCTCTACCGCCCGACTCAATCTGGACAACACCTCGTTATCCGGGTGGCGCAGATCGATGGTCAGAAAGACCCGGCCTGGGATCACGTTCCTTGAATTCGGGTAGGAATCGATCATGCCCACCGTCGAGCAGGCATTCGGCCCATGTTCCCGACCCACCCGGTTGACCATATCGATCACCCGCGCGGCCCCCAGCAATGCGTCGCGCCGCCGATCCATCGGCGTCGGGCCGGCATGGGACTCCTTCCCAGTCAGCACCAACTCGTACCAACGCTGCCCCTGCGCATCGGTCACGATCCCAATCGTCTGACCGTCTTCGACGAGAATCGGACCCTGCTCGATATGCGCCTCGAAATACGCATGCAGCGGCCGACCCCCGACCGTCTCGGGCCCAGCATACCCGATACGCTGGAGTTCTTCCCCCAGTGTCTTGCCGTCGGCATCCGACCGCGACAGCGCAAAATCGAGATCGTAAATGCCGGCAAAAACCCCTGACGCCACCATGGGCGGTGCAAACCGGCTTCCCTCCTCGTTGGTCCAGCAGACCACCTCGACCGGGTGTTCGGTCTCAATACCCCGATCGTTCAGCGTCCGAACCACCTCGAGCCCCGTCAAGACACCATAGACCCCGTCGAAGCGGCCGCCAGTGGGCTGGGTATCCAGGTGACTTCCCGCGACCACGGCCGCCGCATCCGGGTTACGGCCCGGTCGACGGGCAAAGATATTGCCCATCTGATCGATGCTGATTCCACAGCCGGCCGCGCGGCACCACTCGATGAAAAGATCACGGCCTCGCCGATCTTCATCGGTCAATGCCAAGCGGCGACAGCCTCCTTTTTCCGTGGCACCGATCTTGGCCATATCCATCAAGGAGGCCCACAGTCGATCACCATCGATCTGCATCACGTCACTCGTCGACATATTTGGTTTCTCCGCCTGCCTTTAGGTAAATCTCGTCGCCCACGGGGGTGCCTCGCTCGCTAAGCCTTCCGACCACGGTGCCACATACTGTACGCGGGTCCAAGAGTCGTTAGCAATCATCGCTTCCATCCCGCCGCACGGTACCTGAAGTTGGGAACGAAGCGAACCCGGTAGACTGTCGGCTCACCGGGGTGAGATAGCGGCACCGGCCCCGACCCAAACTTGATCTTGCCACTCTTTGATAACCAACACGCTCAACATGGATCAGAGCCATAAACCTAAAGTCGGTCTTGCGGTTCTCCTGCCGCTCATCGGCTACGTCCGACCGTACAAGAAGGCGGTCGCCATGGCATTGCTGGCACTTCTTTTCACGGCAGCCGTCAGTCTGTCCATTGGACAGGGCGTCAAGATGGTCATCGACCAGGGTTTTATTGCGCGCTCTAAAGATGCGCTTGCGTCCTCGATTGGCGTGCTCGCAATCATGATTGTTCTGATGGCGGTCGGTTCATTCGTGCGCTTTTATTTCATGTCTTGGATCGGCGAACGGGCCATTGCCGACATCCGTAAGGCCGTATTCCAGCGGCTCATTTACCTGCACCCGGCCTATTTTGAGGAAAACCGAAGCGGCGAGATCATGTCACGGCTGACAACCGACACGACTCTTTTGCAGTCGATCATCGGTTCGTCGTTTTCCATGGCGCTGCGGAGCACATTGATGCTGATCGGCGGGCTGGCGATGCTGCTCTATACCAATGTCAAGTTAACGACTTTCGTGCTGGCGGGCGTTCCTGTGGTATTGCTGCCGATCATATTCTACGGACGCCGGGTGCGCCGCCTGTCCCGCCGTAGTCAAGACACCATCGCGGATGTCGGCACCTATGCCGGCGAGATCATCCAGAACATCAAAGTCGTACAAAGCTACACCCGAGAGGGGCTTGAGAGTGAAGCATTCGGGCAGGAAGTAGAAACGGCTTTTCAAGTCGCGAAGAAACGTATTCAGCAGCGCGCTTTGCTCATTGCCTGCGTAATCCTGCTGGTATTCAGCACCATTTCGCTCATGCTCTGGAGTGGCGGCAACGATGTACTGACGGGAACCATCACTGGAGGCGAGCTCGGCGCTTTCGTCTTTTACGCCATCATGGTGGCAAGTTCCGTCGGTACGATCTCAGAGGTATTCGGTGAGTTGCAAAGAGCCGCTGGGGCCGCGGAGCGGCTGTTTGAACTGCTATCGGTGGAATCCGAGATTCAGTCCCCGGCTGCGCCGATCACGCTGGCCCCGAAAAGAATCGAGGCAATCGGCTCTGCGACTACGGCGCTCGCTTTCCAGCGGGTCCATTTCGCCTACCCTTCAAGACCAGATGACCTCGTTCTACGCGAGGTAGAACTTGAAGTTACATCGGGCCAGACGGTTGCCCTGGTCGGGCCGTCTGGCGCGGGCAAGACCACTTTGTTCGAATTATTGCAGCGCTTTTACGACCCTGCGGTCGGTGAGATTCAGATCTACGGTATAGACATCCGTAGTCTCTCGCTGGCCGAGCTTCGATCGGTCATGGGGCTTGTTCCCCAGGATCCTGTGCTATTTAGTTCAAACGTCTGGCACAACATCCGCTACGGTGACCCACAAGCCAATGATGATCGCGTCATTGAAGCCGCGCGCCGGGCGCACATTCACGAATTTATTGAGACGTTACCGGATCAGTACAACAGTGATCTCGGCGAGCGTGGCGTGCGTCTGTCGGGCGGCCAGAAACAACGGATCGCAATTGCGCGGGCTATCCTCAAAGACCCCGAGATTCTTCTGCTCGACGAAGCCACCAGTGCGCTTGATTCCGAAAGTGAATACCACGTGCAGGCAGCCCTGACCGAGGTCATGCGAGAACGCACGACCTTGATCATCGCGCACCGGTTATCGACCGTAATGCATGCCGACTTGATCCTGCTGATGGACCAAGGCCAGATCATCGCCCGCGGTACCCACGCAGTGCTCGTGGCAGAATCCGAACTGTATCGCCGCCTGTGCGATCTGCAGTTTGACCCACTGCAGGCTTCACAGCATGTTTACAAAAGCCGGCATCTATAAAGTCAGCCATTGGGGAGAGCCGAACACATCGTCGTCCCAACGACAAAAGACGAAGTCGTCACTCAACTCCAGACGCTTCGCGTTCAGCAGTCAATGCACGCCCAAAGGCCCGCCGGAATTTCCGAAGGTCGCAGTTGACGTTCCGGATGGTCAGAATCTCGCAGTACGACTCAAGTACTCATGTCCCTAAAACATCCAACACTTAGCCCTAACAACTACCTTTGAAACCGAATCCCTCGTGAGGTTCTAACGCCCGTGAAACTGACAATCAACCGCGATCTCTACTCGGTAGACAACAAAGATGCGAACCGAAAACTCCTGTGGTTCCTACGCGATGATCTCGGACTGATCGGTACCCGTTTTGGCTGCGGTGCCGGTATCTGTGGGGCCTGCACTGTATTGGTCGATGGGCAGCCTAGGCGCAGCTGTATCACACCAATTGCTGCGGTAGCGGATGGTCCTTCGATCCGAACCGTTGAGGACTTGGCGGCAACCGGTGCGCTTCACCCTGTACAGCAAGCATTCATTGACGAGCAGGCACCACAATGTGGCTGGTGTATGTCCGGACAAATGATGGTGGCCGTTGCCCTGCTCGAAAATAATCCAACTCCAACGGATTCTGAAATCGAGGACACCATGACTCGCAACTATTGCCGCTGTGGGAGCTATTCCCGTTTGCGGCGGGCCGTAAGGCGAGCCAGCGATCTCGCCTCGCAATGACGAACTGGAAACGCGGCCGGCGCAATTTTCTGATCGCCGCCGTGGTTCTCTCCGGTAGTGTCGCAGCCGGTGTGCGATTCGGCTTGCCGTATCTCAGGCGACGAGCTTTCGATTTTTTTTCTGAGGGCGGCCCACCCAGTGGGGGGGTGGGCGAAGACCCCACCCTTTGGCTGGAACTGACGCAGGACAATCACCTGCATCTTCATGTCCCCAAGGTGGAAATGGGCCAAGGTGTGCACACTGCACTCGGTCAGATCGCAGCAGAGGAGCTTGAGATTCCCTGGCAAAACGTTCAGGTTCTCCAAGCCAGCACTCTAATTGGCCCCAGTGACAACTTCGGCACAGCAGGTAGTACTAGTGTCAGCGGTCTCTATCATCCGCTCCGCCAACTGGCGGCAAATTACCGCTTGATGCTAACGACGGCTGCCAGAGAAACACTCGGCGACTCCGTAATCTTGTCAGAGGGCATCTTTCGCACAGCCAGTGGCTCAACGATGACCCTAGGCTCAGTTGCAGCTCTCCCACGGGAGTGGGTCATGCCGGAAGAGGACGCGCCGCTTAAACCCAAATCTGAATTTCTCCTGATTGGAAAATCCTTGCCTCGTGTCGATTATCGAGACATGTTGACAGCGGTTCCGAGGTACGCCTACGACATGCGCGCAGCGGCCGGTCCAACTTACTACGGCGCTGCGGCCCGACCACCGATGATCGGCGCGACCATGGGGCACGTGAGCACCGACACAGTGAGAGCTCTACCCGAAGTCGTCGACGTGGTCGTTACCGACAATTTTGCTGGCGTTATTGCAAAAACACGCGAAGCTGCATGGGCGGCAGCCGACACAATGGATGTCGAATGGGAACTTCCAGATCCCTTCGACCAAGACGAATTCGATGCGGCGCTCGATCCCACTACAACCGGTGCCGTCACCTTGAAACGAAAGGGGAACGTCGAACGGCTGCTGTCCCACCCCGACACGCTGAGCGCTGACTATCGCACACCCTTCGCCGCCACGGCAGGCCTCGAACCGCAGTCCTCTTTTGCCGCGATGGGAGATGACCAAATACTCCGTGTTCGCACGCCGACACAATTTCCAAACACAACAGCAAAAGCAATTGCCAAAACACTTGATATCGACGATACACAAGTCGATGTACTACCGACCTATCTCGGAGGGGGATTCGGGCGGCGCTCCATAACGGAATCCGCAACGGAAGCGGCCATTCTTGCCTATACGAGCGGTCTGCCAGTACATGTCGGCTGGCGACGCGAAGACGAATTTTTCCACGACCGTTTTCGACCGCCAACCCGGCATCATTTGCGGGGCCGTGTGGGTAAAGACGGGCAGATCGAAGCCATTCAACATCTTCAGGCAAGCGGCGATGTCCTGCTAGCGAACCTTCCCCCAATCGCCGGTGCAATTCTCGGTTCCGATTTTGGCGCAACCCGAGGCATCGACCCACCCTACGCGATCGCAAACCTTGAACTTCGTGCCAAGCGGGTGCCTTTGCCCGTACCCACCGCATCCTGGCGCGGCCTGGGGTTGCTTGCAAATACCTTCGCCATCGAGAGTTTTATCGACGAACTGGCAACCATCGCCAACGAAGACCCACTGCGGTTTCGTCTTCGACACCTGGCTGGGGAAAGCACCGAACGCCTTCGCCGCGCCCTTGCGCATGTCGGCACGATGTCTGATTGGGAGCGCGCGCGTAACAAGGGTGCTGCACTCGGCATCGCCTGTTGCCAGGATTACGGTACCGTCGTGGCGCAAGTTGCTGAGGTCGGAATCGACAATAATCTAATCCGCGTGCGTAGGATCTGGGCCGTGATGGACTGCGGCCAAGTGGTCAACCCGAACGGCGCCATCAACCAGGTAGAAGGCAATATTGTCTGGGGCACCGGCTCAGCACTTAAGGAAGCTATCACTTTTCACGGCGGTAAACCGGCAGCCAGCAACTTTGATCGTTATCCACTCCTGCGGCTAAACGAGGCCCCAGCGGTTCAAGTTGAACTCCTGCCAAGCGACCTACCGCCACAAGGGGTGGGTGAACCTGCAATTGGTCCGGTACCCGCGGCGATTGCCAATGCTGTCTATGCCGCTACTGGCCAACGCCTTCGGACTCTTCCGCTTACGCTATAACCCGTCATGAGCTCTCTAGACAGCTCAAACCCAAATGTCATCCTAACGGGTGTCCTGCTGGCGGCCAGCATCACCGCGGTCATTGCGTTCACCGCCGATCGATTGGTGGTGTTCGATATCGTTGGCCCTACCGTACCCTTCGCTTACCCATGGCGGCTGGTGGATCCCACCACCATGGCTCGTATTTCGGCTTGGATTGGGTACGCGTTACACAATCTTTTTGTCTGGACCATCATTTTCCTGGCCCGACGGGAACAACCGAAATTCCAGCGGCAGTTCCGCTGGTACAACTGGGCAATGCTGGCCGGAAACGGCAGCTTTGTAATTCTGCATATCCTCCAGACCCATCTTTTCTATGATGGCCTCGCGCAGGATGTGCCAGAAATCACTGCCCTCGGATCGGTGGCACTGATGCTGATGATTGTTCTGATCCTTGAAACACCAAGACGGGGCCTTGCCTTAGGCAAGCGGGTTCGATTTGATCGCCGATTTTTGAAAATCGTTCGCGAATACCACGGGTATCTATTCTCGTGGGCGATCGTCTACACCTTCTGGTATCACCCAACCGATTCGACCATCGGACACTTGGCTGGGTTCTTCTACATGTTCATGCTGTTCTGGCAGTCGGTGCTGATCTTCAACCGTGCCCATCGCAATCGTTGGTGGACAATAACCCTCGAGTTGCTGGTGCTGCCACATGGTGTACTGGTCGCCATCACCCAACCCGGAACCATGTGGCGGATGTTCGGTTTTGGATTTGCAGCTATCTTTATCCTGACGCAAATGCACGGGCTTGGGCTCAGCATCCGAATTCGCAGCCTGCTTGCGACAGTTTTCGTACTGGCCGTGCTGGTCACCTACGGCTCAACCGGGGAGATCGGCATGCTCCATGAGATTTCCCGAATCCCAGTAATCGAATTCGGCGTTGTCGGCGTGCTTTATGTTTTATTTCTGATTGCGATACGCATCGCCCCCTCTCGCCATACCTAATTCAGACCTGCAATCAATGCTGCTGATTACGTTATGATCGTGCCGGCTTGACTTTCGATTGTAGATCCCATCTCGTAGACTCCGGGGGCTTATGACTGTCAAAACAGACGTGGTGGTAGTGGGAGCTGGGCCCTGCGGAATCTTTTCCGTATTCGAACTGGGTCTCCTCGGCATCCACGCGCACGTGGTGGATTCACTCGCCGAAATCGGCGGCCAATGCACCACCCTCTATCCAGAAAAACCTATCTATGACATTCCAGGTCTGCCGAGTGTCAGCGGCCAGGAGCTGGTCGATCGCCTGGCGCAGCAAGCCACACCATTCGATCCTACCTATCACTTGGGCCAGCAGGTCGTGGAACTCGAACCACAGGACGACAGTTCTTTCGTGCTCGTGACTGAAACCGGCACTCGGCTGCGTACCCGGACTGTAATCATTGCAGCCGGTCTTGGCGCATTTCGGTCGAGACCGCTGCGCCTGGCGGGGGTCGAAGACTTCGTCGGCGCCAACCTCTATTACCTGGTAGAGGACAAGAACCACTTTCAAAATAGAAACATTGTCATCCTCGGGGGCGGCGATTCGGCCATCGATTGGGTGCTGGCGCTGGCACCCCTCGCCCGCAGCGTGACGCTGGTTCACCGTCGTGCGGAGTTCCGGGCAGCTCCGGCGTCTGTGGAACAAATGAAGAAACTAGCAAATGATCGGAGTGCGGCCGTGCGATGCCTGGTGGGCCGAGTTGCCAGCTACACCCATTCCAGCGGTTGCATCGATTCAATTAA
>CAJXWH010000017.1 GCA_913062915.1 uncultured Acidiferrobacteraceae bacterium
GGGCGTCATCGAGAGGTATCGGGATATTCCCGTCAATGGATGTGGCCGAAGAGCGAGCGCACCGGTCGGGCCGAAATCTAACTGCGACCAGGGACGCGTGGATTTTTCTTGCGGATCACTTTCTTCAGGGGTGACAGGTTGATTTCATCGACCACGGTGCCGGTTCGCGTGTCGAGCGCAGAGCCTACGGCCCGGGCGACGTCTTCGGGTTCGATAAAGTTGTCAGGATCGGGGCCCGGCTCGAAATCGAGGGTCTCGAAAAAGTCGGTGCGCACCATGCCGGGGTTGATAATCGTTACTCGAACGCCGCTCGCGGCGCCCTCAGCGCGCAGCGACTTTGCAAGTGCGCGAAGCGCCGATTTTGAAGCCGAGTAGACAGCTCCCCTCGCGCCACCCGTGAGGGCGGCTTCCGAGCCAATGATGATGATATCGCCCCGGCCGTTGCGCTTGAGGTTCGGTAGAAAGGCTCTAATTACATAGGCCTGGCTGGTGAAGTTGAGGTCCATCAGCGAGCGGATGTCGGCGTACGAGAACTCTTCGAGCGAACCAAAACGACCGCGGCCGGCGGAACAGATGATGCCGGTGACCTCGGGATACTTACGGGACAAAGCCGCCAGGCGATCGGCGGCGGTCTCAAGGTTGGCTAGATCCAGTTCGATCGGCACAAAAGACTCGCCGCGATCAGGTCCACTCGAAAAATCTCGCGCAATCCCGATGACCCGCATGCCGGCGTCGAGTTGCCGTTCGACGATAGAGCGGCCGATACCTGAACTCGCACCGGCCACGACGAGGGTGCGGGTTTCGTTGGCCATTATCGCTTGGGCACTCCGGCGGCTTGGAGTGTCTGCACCGGCGGATTCCCGTGTTGCCGGGTGTCGGCCGAGCAGGAGAAAAGTCGCTCGGGGGGTACGTAGGTCGTCAGTTCCTTAAGGCAGAATCTGATCATCTCTTCCTCACGCGTCTTGGAGTACGAGACCAGGCCAGAGCGGTTCTGTAACGGGCTGGCAAAGAGCGGCTCACTCGGGTAGAGGCGAATGAGATTTCGAAAAAAGCGTTGCGGCATTCGAAATGCCCCCAGTGTCACCGAATGTAGTGACTGCGGAGCGAGCGCGGCAAAGACTTCCTCGAAAAGACGTCGGTACCGTTCTTCGAACGCGTCATCGAAGATCAGCGGATCAAAACGAAGGCCCAGCGGCCAGCCCTTGTCAGCAAGTTGCCGCATGGCCTGCAGGCGTTTTGCGATCGGTGGTGCCTTGTGTTCGAAACGATCCGCTGTCTCTGTCGGGGTCAGACTGAATGCGACGACCGCGTTTGGGATGGCGGGCGCCGCCAGCAGTGCCCGGATCTGGGTGCTCTTGGTGCGCAGTTCAACAAACGCCCGCTGGCGCGATTCGAGAAATGTCAGCAGATGCGTGGCAAAGCCGGTGACCGGGTCGAGCGCCAGGCTGTCACAGTCGTAGCCGGAGAAAAACCAGACATCTTCGCTGGGATGGTTTGCCAGAGTGCGGTCCATTGATGCGAAGAAATCATCATAGTTGATGAACAGAACATAGTGGGCAGATCGATACATTCCCTGTAGGAAACAATAGCGGCAGTCATAGATACAGTTCAGCATGTGAGAGAAGTAATAGTTGTGTTGGCCGCCGATCCCATAGCCTTCGGGAGCGCTCAGCACCCGCTTGCCGAACTTGTGGGCAATGATGAGTGCGGGCTGCTGTTTCTGCAGGCGAAAATTCTGGTTCTTGGGATTGAATATCTCGGTATAGCGGTCGCAGTCGATTCGCTGTGCAGCCGGAAAGCGGGCCAGGACCTCCCGTGCTCTTGGGTGATCGGCAACCTGGCGTTCTATGTAGATGGTTTGGATCATGCGAGCGCAGGAAGGCTACGAGAGTTTGGGCAGGGGTCTCGCCACTTCTGCGTGCAGGTCCAGCGGTTTCGCCAGCAGGGCGTTTTCGAGCGCTTCGATCGTATGGCGGGCGCTCGGGCAGCCTGATGGCACCGATGTAAGAGGATCCTCACCTTTGGCAAGCACCGCCCAGCGCGCTAGTACTCGGCGAAGCCGATGCCGCTGGGTGACGCTGAAGTGCCAGCGCTCGACAAATGGCTCAAGCCTGTACGGTTCTGGTGTCGTGCTGACCACGATGCCAGCGAGATCTTGTAACGCTTTCACCAACCCATCGATCTCATCGAAGCAGTTGCCGATCAGGCCTTCGATTCGCTGCAGGTCAAGGTGTGCAACGGACTCACCCGGATGGTCTGAAATTACCTTGAGACTCTGGACCAGTTCGGCGCTCGAGGCGCGCCAGGCGATCGGGTAAAACCCGGCTGCTTCCATGTCGTAGGCTGCGTCTTCTGCGTAATCACGCTCTACGGTCTCGACCGTGATCAGTGCACTGCGTTCCATTGAATCGCGAATGATTTGCGGGGGATACCAGGTTTGACCGGTCGATTGATCCGTGATTCGATTTGCGACTCTTGCGGCACCCGCAATGGAGCGATGGTGTCCGGCGATGCCGATATTGAGAAACGGCTGGTTTGGCAATTCGCCGGACTTCGTATGCAGATAGGCAGTGGCTGCAGCTGCCAGGGTTTTACCGATGCCAGATACGACAAGATAGATTGTGTCGTTCCGGTAGAGCGGGAACAGCGGATCGCTGTCCACCTGTTCGAGCCGGTAGTGCTCAATCAGCGGCAGGGCTTCTGGTGTCAGTGCGGTAACTAGACGCACGCCCTGACCTCTTCGGTCCGCACGGCCTCTGCGACACCCGGCAATGAACTTGATTCCAACAGGCCGTGATAGAAAGTCTTTTTACGGGCGTAGATTGCAATCTCGTTTTCCCGCTGCCGGCGGCGGGCTCCGGCCAGGTATATGTTGATCTTGCCAGTGAGTTCCTCAAGCGCTTGCCGTACCTGCACGGCGGTCAGTGTCTTCGCAGCCAGCAGTTTTTCGAGCGAGCGGATGCGGTATCGGTCCATTCCCCAGCGGGAATGTGAAAGCTGATCGGCATGGCCACCGTATTTTCTTACCAGCGGTTCCGTAATATGCACGACCGGCAGCACGGCTGTCAGGCGCAACCACAGGTCGTAGTCTTCGCACACCGGCAGGCTTTCATCGAAGTTGCCGAACTCCTCGATTACCGAACGATGCAGCAGGACTGAGGACGGGGAGATGGCACAGCGCGGCAGGCAATGTTCAAAAATCCATCCGCTATGTTTTTTATGCTTGTCCATCGGATTCACTCGGCGCCCGTTGCGGATCCAGATCTCGTTGCTGTGGCAGATTCGGAATGTGGGATAGTCGCGCATGGCGTTGAGTTGGGTTTCAACCTTGATCGGCAACCACTCGTCATCTGAATCCAAGAAGGCGAGCCACTCGCTCCGTGCGGCATCAATGCCCCGGTTGCGGGCATGACTGACACCGTGCTGGTTCTGGCAGATCAAAACAACCTCAGGAAATTCAACCCGGATGCGTTCGACCGTGTCATCGCTCGACCCGTCATCGATTACGATCACCTCGTTGACGGGCACCCGCTGGGCGTAAACTGAGTGCAGTGCCCGCAGCACGGTTCGAGCGCGATTATGCGTTGGAATGATGGCGGAGACGGTCGGCATGTTTTTCGAAGCAATGTCTAGTGGCCGAGAATACTACGATTTCAACCGCGGTCTGGCCGCCGATGGCATGGCCCGATAAACGGTGCTCGCTTGGGAAATCGTATTATGGTGCCAGGGTACGTAGAAACCCCCTCGGCGCCTTGTGCAAGGATTCGCAGCCGGTGGCGGTGATGCGCAGACACTCCCCAGTCTGAACGCCGGCCGTTCGATCGTGCGTGACCACGTTCGGTTGTACCACGATCATCATGCCTTCTTCTAGCGCCAGATCAGGTAAGGGTTCTGTCCGCCGACTGGGCAGCCCCAATACTGGCTGGAAGTAACCCCCGCCATAGCCATGGACGAGATCATCGCAGATCGTGAACCCGGCCTCTTCGATCACCTGTCCGGCTCGGACCAGATCGGATGGCGTTGATCCGGGTTTTGCTATGGCGACGATTGATTTGAATCCCGCTTCGGCGGCAGCATGGAGTTCCCGATACAGTGGTGTTGGTTCACAATCGACGGTAAAACTTCGTAGGACCTGTCCCGAGTATTCCCTAAAGGAGGCAGAGATCTCCGTAAACACGACGTCGCCCTGTTCTACGACTCTATTGGAGGGGAACTGAGCAGGGACGCAAAGACTGGGACTGGCCATCGACGTGGTTCCGACAAAATGAATTCCCGTTTTACCACCCCAGGGAACATACGCCCTTTCGATTAGGTCGATCAGTTGATGTTCGGTCAAACCAGGATGAAGTCCCCAGGCCAGGGCCTCGATGGAGAGATCACTTAGGGCCGCTCCGATCCGAAACCAATCAAACTCCTCCTCCGACTTGACTAGACGCAACTGCGCATATGCTGCATTGAAATCGACAACGCGCCCGGCTGTTTCCTCGAGAGCGCGGAACGGGGCAAAAGGAAGCGGTCCAATGACACCGACGCTGGTACCGCGACCGCCACGATGAACCAACATATCG
This sequence comes from uncultured Acidiferrobacteraceae bacterium, assembly GCA_913062915.1. Classification (GTDB taxonomy): domain Bacteria; phylum Pseudomonadota; class Gammaproteobacteria; order Arenicellales; family UBA868; genus CAJXWH01. The sequence continues at coordinate 4,569 of CAJXWH010000017.1, forward strand.
ATCGCCGTATGAATTGTGGATCGACCTCCCCAGTTCACATCGGCAGACGTCGCAACGCGCTGTGCGAGCGGGGTATGGTTATAGTACTGGATGAACAAAGCGTCTCTTTCGCCCGGCGAAACGAGGCACATGGCCTCCTGTGTCACCGGCCAATTTGTCAACCAAGGAATCGCAGTGCCTTGGCCTCCCGCTCCATACACGAGAAGGTGAGAGATTTCGTGTTGCATCATCACGGCTTCCAGTGATGCCCGGCGACTGGCCATTTCCGGTTCGGAAAATCTCGGCCAGGGCTGATCCATAATCAATTGTTGGCGGTGGCTGATTTGCGGTGGTTTGGGCGATTGGGTCATGAGGTGGTGCCGGAGAGATGAGTCAAATCATATACCGTGAGATACTATTTGCGGAACATTTTGTTGCGAACAATCGATTTGGAAGTACCATTAGAGAGAGGTGGCAGTGTGCTGACAGCACCACAATCGCGCTTCACAGATCCGGTCAGGAGTTTTCGACTTGACAAATTTGGCTCGAGGAAAAAGGGTTCGAGAGTATGGTTTGTGGTCGCTTCGACAATCTGGTACGGGAGTGATACATGATGGATTCATTTGATCAGGCGCTGACAGAAGAGCAGCGTTTGATGCGGCAAAGTTGTCGTAGCTTTGTCGACCAAGCCGTCATTCCGTTTCTTCGTGAGGAGTGGCAGCGTGAATGGCAGATGGAGCCGGAAGGCCGGTTACCGGAAGGCATTCTGAAAGCTGCCGATGAGATAGGAATTCGAACTCTGGGCGTGCCTGCCAGATATGGCGGTACGGAGCTTGATCCGGAGAATGAAGTTCGAAGTTTTGCTCTCATTGCAGAAGAAATAGCCAGAGGCGATTCTGGTCTCGCCGATAAGCTGGTGCAGAACTGGAAGGTTGCCGTGCTGCTTCGAAATCTCGCGCCGGAACACCTGCAGGAACGGTGGTTTACCCGGTTGGTTGAGAATCCCAGTTTTCTATTCGCCCATTGCCTGACCGAGCCCAAGGGCGCATCGGATCGGTGGCTTCCCTACAACGTTCCTGAAGCGGCGATGGATACGCGGGCTGAACATATCGATGGGGGTTGGCGAATCAACGGCCGCAAACACTATATCAGTAACGGTTACGATGCCGGGTTGTATGTGGTGTATGCAAACACCCGCCCGGGGTCCGGCATGCTGCAGGGCACTTCAAGTTTTCTGGTACCACGGGAAACACCCGGGCTCGAAGTTGTTCGGTGTAATGAGACAATCGGCTGTCGTTTCATGAACAATGGTGAGATTTACTTCTCAGATTGTGTTGTTCCGGACGATCACCTCCTCAGTGAAGGTGCTGCGCTATCCAAAGCAGCGGTGTATTTTCGACCTGGCAAGATCATCCAGGCCGCGAAGAATCTCGGCGTCGGAGTGGCTGCATTTGAGCGGACCGCTGAGTTCGTTCAAACCTATGAACGCGGCGGCAAATTGTTAATAAAACACCAGGTGGTGGCAAGTCGCTTGGCAGATATGGCGACTCGAATCGCTGCAATACGTTCGTTGCTCAATCAGGCGGCTTTGGCTGTGGATCAACGAAGCGGTGACGCAGATGCACTGTGTAATATGGTAAAGGTTCACGCATCACAAGAAATACTGGGTGTTTGCCAGAACGCTGTTGAATTACACGGCGGTATGGGCGCAATGCTCGATGTCGGGATCGAAAAGTTGTATCGCGATGCGACCATCTTTTTGCACATGGATGCAACCGTGGATATTTCACACTTCAAAATCATAAAGGCGATGTTCCCGGAAACGGCGGGTGCGTACGCGGGGCCAGAGGCTTGAGATTCGGAAAGTGCGATGCCGATTGTAATCCGTGACCAGGCTCGGCCAGGGGAATTACTGTCACTGGGCGTGCAACAGAAGACGTTGATCTCAATGGATTCTGTGACCGACCATGTTGGGTTGAGTGTTCGTCCTCTCGAGAAGGGTCGGCAGCTAGTTGGTTTCGAGACCTGTAGCCACTTCCCGATTTTCTGATTTCAGCGTAAGTCCTGCTTGCAGGGCCACAGTTTCGAGCAGGGCGCTGAAGTCCCCTGCCAGGTAGGCTGCGGGATCTTCACGATTCTCGGCCGCGCCGAAATGGGCCTGCAGCGCTTCCCGGGTGGCTGCCGTCACCGGCATTGCAACATTTAATTCCCGGGCCGCCGCAAGTCCCAGGTCTACGTCTTTTCGCAGCAAGGTGGGAGTGAAGGTCGTGGTCCAATCGAGATTGACCAACGCTGGTGTTTTATAGCGGGAAAAGATCGACCCCAACACGCTGTTATTAATGAAGTCGAGAAACGCATGCCGTGGTACGCCTGCTTTTTCAGCAAGCACGGTGATCTCAGCAAGATTTTGGATATAGACCGCGAGCAGGACGTTGTGGGCGATTTTACAGAAACGCGCGAGTTCTCCCTCCCCGACGTACGAGACACCTTGGCCGGAATAGGCTTCAATGATCGATCTTGCAGCATCAAATGTGGGCTTAGGTCCAGATACCACGGTGGAGAGCTTGCCGGCCTTCACGCATTTGGCGTTGCCACTGACGGGAGCAGCCAGGAACTGGCCACCCTTGTCCTCGATTTGTTGTCGCAGAACTGCTGATTCATCACCACCGATCGACGAACAGTCTACGAGTATTGGTGGTGTGTCGGACCCCGACAAGACGCCCTGGTCATCAAAATACACCTGTTCTAGGTCGCTGCCGGTGGAAACGATAGTGAATAACGCATCGACGCCAGACAGATCCACAGGTCGATCAACCACGGTGGCACCGGCTTGGACCAAAGGCTCAGCCTTGGATCGCGTACGGTTCCATATGGCAACTTCAAAACCTGCCTTGATCACCTTTTCCACCATGGGGGCACCCATGCGTCCGAGGCCAATCCACCCGACTCGTTTTATATCGTTCATTGTTTCATTCCTGTATAGACTAGTAACTTCCCGTTGGCCCTGAGAAGGACCCCGACTCTTTACGCAGATCGCATCCAGAATCACTCCAATCATTGGAGTTGTTCTCAGGATGAGGGTGCGTTTCAGTTGATAACGAGCTTATCTGCCATCCAGTCTGCGGACTGATTGCGATATTTGTAAATTCGGTTGTTGGCAACATGTCCTCCGTCTTCAACCAGGTTTAGGGTGGTTTCGCCAGCCACGGAATCGGCAAGTTGCAGGGCATGTTCGTGTGGTATGACCCGGTCGAGTTTGCCGGCGACGACATACAGCGGGCAGGTAATTTTTTCGGCAATACCATGCAAAGACAATCGGGCCGAAAATTTTCTAGCGGCATCCTTGCTGCCAGCCTTGCTTCGGTGAATAAAAGCAGCTTGGGTTAAGCCCGGCATGTTGTCGAAACATGCGCTGAGATCAAACGGTCCTGTCAGGGAAATACAGGCTTTGATCCGATGGTCAAAAGCGGCTGCTCGCGGCGCGTAGTAACCGCCGAGGCTTACACCCCAAATTCCAAGTTTCTCCGAGTCAATGTCGGTGCGCTTCGACAGCCAGTCGATGACTGCTCCGACCGGCCGTTCATACTCCGGACAAATGGCAAGGTCGTATTCGGCTTCACCCTGACCGGGACCATCAAATGCCAGGGTGGCCATGCCCCGTTCCAGAAAAACACGCTCATTAGTTTCCATCTCCTCTTTGGCGCTGTCGAGCCCCATTACCATCACCACTACGGGGGGCTTGTCGATTCCTGTGGGTCTCCGTAAGTTGCCGTACAGCGTTTTCCCGTCATAGGGAATAACCACACGTTCTCCTGTAGGACATAAGTATTCCAGAGCAAGATTTCGGCATTCCACTGCTTTTCGGTGGGCAACTTGCATCTGTTCTGGATCTTGAACAAACAGAAATTTCCCAAAGTGGTAACAGATGCTCGCAACGGTCAAATGTTGTCCGGCCGACAGTTGGTATCCTGCGGCAAGTGATTCACGACCAAGTTTCTCGTGGATGTCGCCACGTGCCGACCATGCCTCACACCATACTTCCCAGCGGTCGATGCTATTAGTGACGTCCTGAAAATCCGCCAGTGGGACTCCATTCGAAACGAAACGGCCCGACCAATGAGCAGTGGCGGCTTGCACACGGGGATCTTTATCCATCGATTCAACCCCAGTCCAGAAATCGGGGCAGTAGATTGCGCTGCTTAAGGGAGCCCACGATGCCTTCAGGAAAATAAAGTAACGTGATAATCAGCAGCAGCCCTGTTAAAAAGATGTTGAGTTCTGACGCACCAAATTGAGCCAGGATAAATTCGTTGAAAAATATCATCACGATCGTTCCAATAATCGGACCCGTCACCGTGCCTTTTCCGCCCAGAATACACATCAGTACCATGTTCGCTGCAATCAAAATAATGAAGAAAATGTTGGGTCTGACGTAGGTCAGATAGTCGGCCCAGATTGCACCTGCCGCGCCGATAAAAAAGGCCGAAAGGGCAAATGCGGTGACCTTGATCATACGCACATTGATACCGGTTACTTCGCTCTTGATCTCATCGTGAGAAATCGCCCGAAGCGCCAAGCCGAATTTTGAATGCCGAACCGACCAGGACAGGAAAATGGCGGCCACCATCAGGATTAAAAGCGCGTAATAGTGAGGCACTTTGGACCACTCAACGGGCAGCGAGTTGTGCGGCAAGGTGATGCCGTGTGCTGCCCCGACGAGTTCCCAGCGGTCGAAGACGATCCGGAAAATCATCAGCAGTGCGATCGACGAAATGATGAAAGAGGGGCCTCGTACGCGTAACGTGATGAGACCTACCGCAAAGCCAAACACCGTTGCGACTAGCCCTGCGAGCAGCGCCGTGTAGAACGGCGAGATACCGTAACGGGCAAATATAAAGCCGGAAAAAAAAGCGCCGATCCCAAAAAAAACGTTGTGACCAATCGATATAAAGCCGCCATAGCCGCCGATGATATTCCAGCTGCTCGACATCGTAATATAGAGAAATGCGAACAACACGACGTGAATAACGTAATTGTGATTTCCGAAGAATTGAACGGCTGGCAATGCAATCAGGGCCACAAGCAACAACAAAGGAATCACTTGCTTTGAATCCCATTTGGGTGAAGGTTGACTTGAAGTCACAGCGATATTGGACATTGTGCTAACGAATCCTGATGGTTTAATCAACCCTGACCCCAAATAACCCCTGAGGCCTGAATAAAAGAACCACGAATAGAGCCAGGAAGAAGACCATGGTCGACCACGCGGGTGAGTAATACGCACTAACGAGCGAAGAGACTACAGACAGAATCAGCGCTCCGATCACGGCGCCTGTGATACTTCCCATTCCTCCCAGTACGACCAATGACATCATGATTGCAATCCATTCCCAGTGTCGGGAAGGGAAGAAACTGAATACGAAACTGACCAAGGCTCCGGCGGAACCCGCCAAACCGCAACCGATGGCAAACGAGACGAGGCAGACCAGTTTTACATTGACGCCGACCAGTTCAGCCGACGTCCGATTCTGTGACGTCGCTCGAATTGCCACACCGAAATTCGAATATTTTAAAAAGAGCGCCAGTGCAGTGATTATTGTTACGCTGACCAGTCCAGAATAAAGTTGCGCTGTGGGGATAAAAATTTCACCGATGAAAATGGCATCTGTCGCATAGCTCGGCGAGGTAATTCTCTGCGTGTTGTGAAAGAAGAATGCAAGGATGCCATCAATAACCATGGCCATTCCAAATGTCAGCAGCACCGTCATTTCAGAGTAGGTTTGCTTGGCAGCATCTTTCTCGAAAACGAGTTTGTACAACACTATTCCGAGGAACGCGACTACGATCGCCGCCAATGGAACCGAAAGAATCGGGTCCAGGCCAATCAAAATGAACAGCCAATAGGAGACAAATGCACCGGTGATAATAAGAATCGGATGGGCCAGGTTGACGATCCGCATGACGCCAAAGATCAACGTCAGTCCCGAAACCATGAGTGCATAGACAAAGCCGAGGGCCAGACCAAGGATGACAACTTGAAGAACCTGCATCATTGTTTGGCTGCTTTACCGAGGTAGAGCTCTCTGATTCTTTGATCCTGAAGAACTTCGTTGGCGGGTTTTTCAAATACCAGCTTGCCAAGGTCCATTACTACGCCGTAATCAGCAGCTTCGAGTCCACGGAATGCATTCTGTTCGACCAAAATTACTGCAATACCACTGGAGGCAATATTTGCGATGTGTTGAAAGGTCTGTTCGACGAGCGCTGGAGCAAGGCCAAGTGAAGGCTCATCAATCAGCATAAGTTTAGGTTGGATCGCAAAGGCTCGAGCGTAGACCAGTTGTTGTTGTTGACCACCTGAAAGGGTACCCGATAACTGGTGCAATCTTTCTCCTAAAACAGGAAATGTTTCGATCGCATGGTGGATTCTTTCTTCTGCCAGCCGTTTGTCTTGCAACGAGTAAGTGCCCATTTTCAAATTCTCGGCGACTGTCATGTTCGGAAAGATCGCTCGTTCCTGCGGAAGGAAACAGATTCCCTGCCGCATGATCTGGTATGCCTCCTTTCCAGCAATGTCCTTGCCTTCAAATTCAACGGCACCGGATCTTGGTTTAAGCACGCCCGTAATCGCCTTGAGTACCGTAGATTTTCCTGCGCCATTGGGTCCGATAATGCACTTCACCTCGCTTTTCTTAATTTGCAGGTTGAAGTCATGAATGATGTCGGGCCCGTAACCATACCCAGCCACCAGGTTGCGCATGTCAAGCAGATTGGTCATCTAAGTGTTTCGCCCCAGATAGGCTTCGAGTACATCGGGATTGTTTTGAATCGCTGAGGGTTTACCCGTCGCAATGATTCGTCCGGCCGACATCACGATCACGTCATCACTGACGCCCATAACGACATCCATGTTGTGCTCCACCAACAAAATTGTTTTTCCCTGCTCCTTTAGCGCAACAAGTTTTTCGATAATATTCTCCAGAAGTCTCAGATTGACACCCGCTGCCGGCTCATCAAGCAGGATCAGGTCCGGATCAGCCATGAGTACAGCGCCCAGATCCAAAAGTTTTTTCTGGCCATAGGAAAGCGATCCCATATCGAGGTCTGCAAGCGCCGAAATTCCAAGAAATTCCATGATTTCATCGGCACGCTGTTTATCGTTGGGGGTTACCCCCCGTTGTAACAGGTGGCTGCCGAATCCGCCCGCGGTGTGCAGAGCCAGATTCTCAGTGACCGACAGGTGATCTAAGGTTCGGGTCAGTTGGAAGGAGCGTCCAATGCCAAGTCTCGCGATCCTGTGTGGCGGCAGTAGGTCCAGTCTGTTTTTCGCATAATAAATTTCTCCAGAATCCACCGGGTAAATTCTGGAGATGCAGTTGAACAGCGTACTTTTGCCAGCGCCATTTGGTCCGATTAAGGCTGAAATTGTCCCTTCGCGAATGGCAAAACTGCATTGGTCCACTGCCAGGAGGCCGGCAAAGGATTTGGAGACATTATTGATTTTCAACATAAAGACTAAGAACTCTGTGCGCGAACAATCATTTGGACAGCCGGCCCTGAATCAATGAGGAGGCTGATGGGTGGACGCCGATTTTTTCATCGATTCGAATCCGGTTGTGCCAAGGTGGTTGTGAATATTGAGCAGTCGGTTGAATCGTTGTTGTCCCATCGTAAATCCCACGAAATATCCGATTTCAATAATTTCTTCCTCGCTGAAATATTCGTACAGGCGATTCCAGAATGCATCGTTTGTATCAAGGTCCCAGGTGATGGCTTCGGTCAGTGCCAGCGCAGCTTTAGTCGCATCGTCATAGAGGTCGGATTTTTCAAAATTCAACAATTCTCGGTACTTGCTTTCCGCTAGACCGCTAGCGGAAGATTTGGAACTTCTCTGATTGCCGCAGTACTTGCATTCGACCGACTGTGAGACGTAGACCCTGCATAATTCCTTTAAGTCATGGTTGACAATGCCATCAACGAATACGGTATTCCAGGTGTTTTGAAAAGACCAGAAGACGTGTGGCAGGCGCGCCCGGATGGCTTGACTTTCAGCCCGTGGCGTTCCTTTAGCGACAGATTCCAGGATGGCATCTCGAATGCGTTCGTCTTCTACTTGTTCTGGGCAGATAAATTGAAGTCTTAGTTTTTTCATGATGATCTATTCTCCCGTGAAATAGTTCACATCGAGCGTACGGGCAGATGATGCGGCAATCTTGCAAGCCGGCATCCCTGAGAGCAGAGGTATATTCTCGGTAATATCGCTTTAAACATAGTTGGCGAACCTTGAGAGGATGGTTTCCAGTACTTCGTTGCCATCGCGTTTCCACCAATTCTGGGCTGAGAAGATTTCGACCTCAATGGGTCCCCTATAGCCGGCTTTCTCCACCCAGTTTTGAATTTGAGGAATGTCGATCACACCATCGCCCATCATGCCACGATCGAGCAGTAGATCCTGGGTGGCCAACAGCCAGTCGCTAACGTGGAATCCCAGAATTCGGTTTCGGGCACGGGCGATCTCCTTTTCAAGTTCGGGATCCCACCAGACGTGATAGACGTCAATTGCGACGCCGACGCCTTCCCCCAGCTGATCGCAGACGTCATTGGCTTGCGACAGTGTGTTGATGCATGCTCTGTCGGCTGCATACATTGGGTGCAGTGGTTCAATCGCAAGTGGTACCCTCGCAGACCGAGCGTAGTCAAGTAATTCCCCGATTCCATCGACTACCTGTGCCCGGGCAGCAGCAATATTCTTCGATCCTTCAGGAATCCCACCCACTACGAGCACCAGGCAAGCGGCACCTAGCGCTGCCGCTTCATCGATTGCCGCGCGGTTCTCATCGAATGCCTGACGCTGTCCTGCATCATCCAGGGAGGTAAACATACCGCCCCGGCACAGCGCTGAGACCTGAAGACCATGGTCATTGATGATTTGGGTTGCAGTATCAAGTCCGAGTTCGTGGACTTTGTTACGCCAGGGACCGATGGCGGAGATGCCGTACCGCGCACACCCTTCGACGCATTCTCGCAAAGACCACTGCTGCAATGTCGCCGTGTTCAGTGAGATGCGAGTCGGATCTGCCATTCTCCGGGGACTCCATGAAACACCATAAAGGCGATCGTTCACCTGCCAGCAGATTCAGAATCTTGCCGCCGACGTTAAACGCTGTTGTTTCGGTGTGCGATTTCCCAGTGGGTAGTTGACAACAGGTGTCGCGAGTGGGGCTTCAATCGCAAAAAAAAGGGTAGTTGTGGCGATAAACCACAACTACCCCTCGATACTTACTTTGTCAGATAATTACCAGACCGATTACCAAGCCGGTTTCGGGCTGATCGCGGGAGACGCTTTGAATTCATTAATCGGATAAATGAATTTTAGTTCACCTCCCTGCCACTGAACGATCAGCGGTTGTTTGTTGATTGGCAAACCCGTCTCATCCCAGTTGTAGGTTCCGAGGATCGTATTGACCGGATCGCTGGCGGTTCGACCATGCAGCCAAGCGATGATCTTGTCGTTGTCGACTGATTCGGTTGCGTTTACCGCCTGGTCGATACCCTGGCACAGTGCAAACGTAATCGCGACATCTTCGTCTGGGAGTTTTCCATTGGCTTTCTGGTAGGCTGCGACGAAATCCGTGTTGTTCATCTGTATGCCGGCCAATGTACCTTTAAAAGGCGCGTCCGCGTGCCATGCAGAAAACACCATGATACCTTCACTGGCGTCACCTACGCCCTCCAAAAATTCAGACTGGGTGCCCTGGGTTAGCAGTAGGTGTTTCGGGTTGTGGCGAACCGTTTTTAAGGCGCGAGACAATTGTACAGCCTCTTCCGGAGATGCCATCATACCGATCACGTACTCTGCGCCAGAATTTTTGATCGAGTTCGCCAAGGTCAACCAGTCTGAAAAACCTTCTTCCGGCCACTGTTCGTTATATACAAGGTCCATTCCCGCTTCGACAACATAGCCAGGTGCCATGTCTTCCACCAGCTCACCGCTGCCTGGCAGCTTCACCTGTTTTCCTAACAGGCCATTTGCGATTGAATTTGCAAAGAAATCATCGGCATGAACCACAGCCACTGTTTTCGGCTGATCTGCAGCGGCCGCAAGATCCTGTACCACGCTGATAAACGTTTTTCCATAATATTCAGCGGCTTTTGCCTGGAAGTAGAAAAGATTCGTGAAGCCGCGTCGATAGATTCGAAGTGCGCCGCCGGATGGAATGGGCAGTGCATAGTTGTATTTGGCGAGGATAGTCGAGGTTGGGAATGTCAACTTGCTTGAAAAAGTCCCAAAGGTAAGGGCCACCTTGTCGACGTTAATGAAGCGTTCATACTGGGAGATAGAAGTTTCCACGTCCGATCGGTTATCTGTAGCCAGGAGTTCGACCTGCTGGCCCAGCCAGCCCCCGTTGGCATTAATCATGTCCACACACATCTGGTAGCCTTCAAGGTGTTTTGAACCCGGCACAGCAAACATGCCCGTCAGTGGTAACGATGCTCCCACCTTCACCGAAGCAGCATACGATGTCCCGGTGATAGAGAGAGATGCGAATGCAAACACAACTGCAACAAGAAATCTGTTTTTCATGACTTGCCTCCTTGATTTGAATTTTCGGCGACACCAGCTGCAAGAGGATCTGCACCAAGGTCGCCGTATTCCAACGGTATAATTGTTACCATACTGCTGCAAACGATTGCATCACAGCCATTTCAGAATGTCAACGGGATGTGCGCAAGATGGAAAGTTTCATACGAAACGGTGGTGTTTACAAGTAATAATTGGCCACTGCCCAAGGTAAAACTTCGTCGCTGTAGCCAGCAAGATCTAGTCACGATCTTCTATTGTCCTTGGACGCCGTGAACGGCCATAACCGCTGCCATCTGTTTGGCTGCGAATTCTGGATCCCGCAAGAGACCGGCCTGATCCGCTAAGCGGAAGAGTTCGGCAAGATGTAGCGTTGAACGGGCACCTTCCTGACCCCCAACCATCAGAAAATGGTTCTGGTGGCCATTGAGATAGGCGAGAAACACAACTCCGGTTTTATAGAAGCGGGTCGGCGCTTTAAACATGTATCGGGATAGGGGCACTGTCGGCTTGAGAAGCTCGAAATAGGTTTTGTAGCCCTCTTGTGCCAGAGCCTCAAGTGCGGCACTGGCCACCGGTGCGATGGGGTCGAAAATTCCTAGTAATGCGTCTGAATGACCTTGTTCGTCGCCGGCAATGAGGTCGGGGAAGTTAAAATCGTCCCCCGTATACATCCGGACGGTCGCGGGCAGTCGTTCTCTCATCGATATTTCTTTTTTTTCATCCAGAAGCGATATTTTTATGCCATCAATCTTTTTTTCGTTGTGATGAATTATGGAAAGACAAATCTCCATGGCTTTCCAATCGTCATCAGAACCCCAATACCCAATGAGTTCTGGATCGAACATCCCACCCAGCCAGTGAATAATCACCGGCTGCTCCACCTGGGCGAGAATTCGGTCATACACTCGCACATAATCTTCTGTTGTAGTGGCTGCTCGAACCAGTGCCCGACTTGCCATTAGAACAATTTTTCCGCCCGCTCGTTCAATGGCCTCACACTGAAGTTCATACGCTGCCGTCACATCTTCCAGTGTGACTGCGGGTGATGCTTTGAGATGGTCTGTCCCGGCACCGCTTGCCAACAACGTATTGATTTGATGGGTGGCGCTGAAGTCTCTGGCCGCATCAATAGATCGCTGGATAAGTTCGAGTGAGGTGGGCCAATCCAGTCCCATTCCCCTTTGAGCTGTGTCCATCGCCTCGGCAACGCCCAATCCAAGTGACCAAAGGTAACGGCGATACTTAATGGTTGCATCCCAGTCCACGGCCGTTTGAAGCCATGGGTCTACTTCCTTCCTTGGATCAGCGACAACATGCGCCGCGGCGTACGCAATGCGAGAAAACGATGTCGGTAGTCGGCGCCCAGTGTGCTTCTCAAATGTAGTGGGTTCGCGAAGTCTGTAATTCTCGAGCGTGCCCTCGGTGGTAGGGAGTGAAATGGTAATTATTGACATTTCTCTACGCGGCTAAGTCTGGAACATCGACCCAGCGCCGCTCCTTCCAACTCCGCATACCGAGCTCTGCAAGCTGTACGCCTTTTGCGCCTTCCAGCAATGTGAATTTCCATGGCGCATCTTCAAATAGGTGGCGGATGAACATCTCCCACTGTGTTTTGAAACCATTTTCGAATGATTCTGCAGGTGAGACTTCGACCCAATCTGCGAAGAAATCGTGAACTCGGGGTTCATCTGGATTCCATACAGGTTTTGGCGTTTCACCGGCTGATTGGGTCACGCAACGGTGAAGACCCGCCACCGCTGAACCTTTAGTTCCATCTACCTGGAAAGTGACGAGATCGTCACGGTATACCCGCGTACACCAGGATGAGTTGATCTGAGCGATGATTCCTCCGTCGATCTCAAATGTTGCGTACGCCGCGTCGTCGGTGTCTACTGAATACTCTTGCCCTTCTTCATTCCACCGCCGCGGGACGTGGGTTGCGCCGATGCACTGGACGGCCCGTACCGGTCCAAAAAGACGTTCCATGACGTAACGCCAATGGCACAACATATCTAGAATAATTCCTCCACCATCCACTTTTTGATAATTCCAGCTGGGGCGTTGTGCAGGAATTATTTGGCCATCAAACACCCAGTAACCGAATTCGCCACGCACGGAAAGGATCTGGCCAAAAAATCCATTGTCGATTAGTTGAGATAGTTTTAGCAGTCCAGGCAGGGAGAGCTTATCGTGGACGACTCCATTTTTTGCACCAACTTTTTTAGCATAGCGAACCAGTTCGATTGCATCTTCCAGGGTATGGGCAATGGGTTTTTCGCAATAAACAGATTTTCCCGCGTCAATCGCCTTCTTAAGGATTGAAGCGCGCCCGAGTGTTGAGGCGGCGTCGAAGAAAAGTTGATCCTGCGCGTTCGAAAGCGCTGAATCAAGGTCTGTCGTCCACCGACGGATGTTGTGAGTTGCTGCTAGCTGTTTTAACTTTTCGGAATTCCGTCCTACGAGAAGCGGATCCGGCATGACACGGTCATTGTTGGAGAGAACAACACCACCTTGTCTTCGAATGGCGAGAATAGATCGAATAAGGTGCTGATTGGTTCCCATCCGACCGGTTACACCATTCATGATGACACCAAGCCTGATCTCGCTCATTGTGATTTCCGATAAGCCATGCACTCTTTCCGGTTACCCGAGAGGAAGAACTTTATAATCTTGAAAAACCTATACCCCGGGGGTTCTTTTGAGGAGTGCCCGCAATTAAGAGTTCTCCCATTAAAGTTTCGTGACAGACTGCGAAACACTTCTTGATTGAGGGAAGTTAATCGAAACATAGTTAAGTCCTTTTGACAACTATAATCGACTGTGATGCAATGGTTTTTATAACGGAATAGGGATTCTCCCCATAGGAGGCTCAAGATGAATGACACTGGAAAGCAGCAGGACGCGCTCGAGCCTCGCTTGGTTCGCCCCGATGATCTGGACCCAAGAATTGACTGGAACCGGCCAATTCAGGCACCCGGCCACATGGGTGTGGACTTTGAGACTCGGGTCGATTTTCGCCGCCTTCATCGTTATCGATTGGCGCGCGCCCGGCAGGCTCTGAAGAACTCGGAGTGTGGCGCACTTCTGCTGTTTGATGTGAACAACATCCGTTATGTGTCATCGACCAAGATCGGCGAGTGGGAGCGAGACAAATTTTGTCGGTTTGCACTTTTGGCTGGTGATAGTGAGCCTATCGTCTGGGATTTTGGATCGGCGGCCTATCATCATAAGTTGTACTGTGACTGGCTCGAAATCGATAACTGTAGGGCCGGGATGTTGGGCATGCGCGGCACGGTACCGCCTTCAGCTGGCTTGATGAAAAGCCATTCGGAAGAAATCATGGATATCCTGCGGCAAATGGGCGTGGCAGACCTTCCGGTTGGTGTTGATCTTGCTGAGACCGCAATGTTTTTCGAATTGCAAAATGCGGGAATGAAGATGGTCGATGGCCAACAGATTATGTTGGATGCCCGTGAAATAAAAAACGTCGACGAAATTACACTTTTAAACCAGGCGGCCGCGATGGTCGATGGCGTCTACCACATGGTGTACGAAGAACTGAAACCGGGTGTCCGTGAAAATGACATTGTTGCGTGGGCGAACAAGATGTTATACGAGCACGGCTCTGACGACGTTGAAGCTATCAATGCGATATCAGGTGAAAGATGCTCTCCCCACCCGCATAATTTTACAGATCGTCTGTTTCGGCCCGGGGACCAGGCATTTTTCGATATCATTCAGTCTTATGTTGGGTATCGAACCTGCTATTACAGGACCTTGAATGTGTGTTTTGCAACGCCAGCACAGCAGGATGCATACAAACAATGCCGGGCGTGGCTGGACTCGGCCATTGAGCTCATCAAGCCTGGCGTGTCGACGGACCGCGTTGCCTCTGTCTGGCCAAAAGCCGAAGATTTTGGGTTTCCCAGCGAAATGGATGCGTTTGGGCTGCAGTTTGGTCACGGCTTGGGCGTAGCGCTGCATGAACGGCCCATTATTTCGCGGCTGGTTTCGTTGGAGAATCCGATGGAGATCAAGACCGGCATGGTGTTCGCTCTCGAGACGTTTTGCCCGGCGAAAGATGGCATGTCCGCTGCTCGAATCGAAGAAGAAGTCGTGGTGACCGACAGCGGTTCCAAGGTAATCACGTTGTTCCCAGCGCAGGAACTGCCCATCGCCAATCGATACTGATTGGATCGACCGTCTGTCCAAATTGACGCTCCGGGGACAGACGTAAGTATGTGCATTGATTGGAATACTGGTGTCGCTCTATAGTGCAATTCGTCGTCAATAACGAGGAAGTAACAACCAACGCGGCTGAGAGCACGCCACTTCTCTATGTGTTGCGCAACGAGTTGGGGCTGCGAGCAGTGAAGTATGGGTGCGGCACGGGCCATTGCGGCGCATGCACTGTGCTGGTGGACGGCAGGCCTGAAAATTCCTGCGAATTTCTAGTTTCTTTGGTAGAGGGGTGTCGGGTTACAACCCTCGAGGGCCTGTCAAACGTTGAATTGCATCCCGTCCAGCAGGCCTTCATCGAGGAGCAGGCTGCGCAGTGCGGATATTGTACGACTGGCTTGATCATGCGACTGGTCTCTCTTCTGGACACTACACCACGACCTTTAATTGCTGAAGTGCATTCCGCTTTAGATCGTCACTTATGCCGTTGCGGTAGCCACTCACGTGTATTGAAGGTGGTCGATCGATTGTTTTCAGCAGAACTGGGCGGGGTGACTACGTCTTCATGAAAGCCCCGGATTCGCTTAAGGCACACCCCCTTTTTCGAGATTGGATTGACCTATCTCAGCAGGGGCTTGTGGTGATCCACTCTGGGAAAGCGGAAATTGGTCAAGGGATTCACTTTGCTTTGTCGTCAATCGTCGGGGGCATTCTCGAAGTTCCTTTGGACTGGATAAATGTCCGCGGTCCGGACACTGACGAGGGTCCGAATGAAGGGTTGACTGCGGGCAGCCTTTCGGTACAGCAAGGCGGCACGGCGCTGGCCTATGTCGCCGACAATCTCAAGACCTGTTTGTTAGAAGCTGCGTCTCAACATTTGGCGGTACCGGTATCAGAGCTCTCTTGCCGTGATGGGGTGATTAAAACTAGCGACGGTCGGAAAATCTCCTACTGGGAATTAAGCGATGAGGTGTCGGACGTAAAGGTCGGAGAGTGTTTGCAATCGTGGGCTGATCTAGAAACTCATGACAACAGACCTGAACGGCGTGCCGAGATTGACGCCATCGTACGAGGAAACACCCACTTTTTGCATGATCTGGTATGGCCTGACATGCTGCATGCCCGTGTGGTTCGGCCAAGAAACATCCTCTCCCACTTAGTCACGCTCGATGTAGATGCAATCACGGTACTGCCCGGTGTCATCCACGTTGAAGTGGATGGTGACTTTATTGGTGTCATAACCGAACAGGAAGATCAAGCAATCAACGCAGCGCTTGCAATCCAAAAGGAGGCCATTTGGGAGTCTTTTCGGAAGACCGGTGACGTTACAGTGCATCCGCAGGATTATATTGGCGCACCGGCCGAATCTGAATGGGTCACTGCGCAACCAGAGGCAGAGCCGCTGGAACAGAGTTGGACCCAGTCTGCAACCTATAGTCGTCCTTTCATTGCCCACGCGTCGATTGGTCCTTCGTGTGCTGTTGCGGTTCAGGGCGAAAGGCTGACAGTCTGGTCTCATAGTCAAGGCGTTTACTTGTTACGCAAGGAAATTGCACGCGTTTTGAACATGAGCGAATCCGATGTTCGGGTGATTCACAGTCCGGGGGCGGGTGCATACGGCCATAATGGTGCCGACGACTGTGCGATGGATGCTGCAGTTCTTGCTAGAGCGTGTCCCGGAAAACCCATTCGCGTGCAGTGGACTCGGGAGGATGAGTTCTTACATGAGCCCTACGGTTCTGCAATGCAAGTTCGCTTGAAGGCAAGCTTGGGCGGCGACGGCAGAATTACCCACTGGCTGCATGACGTGTGGAGTCACCGACACAGCCGACGACCCGGCCATGATTCTGGTGTGGGCTTACTCGCGGCCCGTCAGATCGATCCTGGTTTGCCAGCGGCCGAACCTCCCGACGTGCCAATGCCCAATGGCGGAATCGCGCGGAATGCCATTCCTATCTATGGCATAGACGATGTGATGGTTCGTAAACATTTGTTGGCCACTGCACCTGTCCGCACCTCCAGTCTTCGATCTTTGGGTGCTTACGGAAACATTTTTGCAATCGAGAGTTTTATGGACGAACTAGCCGAAGATGCAGGTACTGACCCGATCGAGTTCAGATTGCGTCATCTGGGTGATGCTCGGGCGAGGATGGCGCTAGAGGATGTTATGGAAATTAGCGGTTGGGAATCTCGCCGGAGCGACCGGTCTGATTTCAAAGGGGATATTGCGCGGGGTACTGGTGTCGCATTGGCGAGATACAAGGGATCTGGGTGCTATGTTGCTGTGGTTTGCGAAGTCGAAGCAGGCCAAACGATAAAGTTGTGCCATGTGTGGGCTTCCGTAGACGTCGGTCGAGTGATCAGTCCGGATGGCGTCCGTGCACAGATCGAAGGTGGCATCATTCAGTCAGCCAGTTGGACGCTGAAGGAACGGGTCTTGGTTGAAGATGACGGCAGTCAGGTCTTTGGTTGGGAAGATTATCCGACCTTACCGTTCTCCGAGATACCGCAGATTGACATCAGTATTCTCGAACGAAACGACTTGCCTCCGGTTGGTGCTGGCGAAGGCGCGCAAGGCCCCACATCGGCTGCAATCGCTAATGCCTTGTATAGCGCCCTTGGCGTGCGGGTTCGCCATTTACCGTTAACGCCAGATGAAGTGACGCGGGCAATGCAATAGTAGGCACACGTTTGATTTCATCCAGTTTCGCGCTGTCCTTGGCATTTATTTCTGAAGGATTTCCATTGTGGGCGTTGTACGCTGCCGAAGAGCAATTGTTTTTTGTGAAGGGAGGTCTTGATATCGAGGTCATACATACTGGATCTTCAGTGAAGCAAGTCGAGGGACTCGAGAGCGGCCTTTACGATTTGGGTTTGCAATTGCCTGATCATGTTATTCGTTCCGTAGAAAAAGGCAGTGACCTTTGTATCGTTGCAGCCCAGGCTCACGCCCCTGATGTGGCGCTTGTTGCAGACCCCCAGATTTTGGATCTAGATAAGTTGATGGGTAAATCAATTGGGGTAGATGGTGCGCGAACCGGTTATGCCCTGTTGCTGACAAGACTCCTCTACAAGGCGGGGTGGAAGGAAAAGGATTTTGTTTTGACAGAGATTGGTGGCACGACAGAGCGCATTGAAGCGTTAGAGACCGGTGTGATTTCTGCATGTTTCGTAAACCCACCCTTTGATCAGTTCTTGATCAAACAGGGATTTGTCCGGCTCGCATCAACCCGGGAATCGTTTCCAGAATATCCAGGGCCCGTAGTGGCAGGGCGCCGCAGCTGGATTGATCGTCATCGTGATGTTGTCGATCGCTTTATCGATGCGTGGCGGAATGCATTTTGTTGGCTGACTGATGTCCGAAACCGAGAAACTGCGATTCAGATCGCATGTGCTCGACTGAATGTTTCAGTCGAATCAGCAGCGCAAGCTTTCGATGAACTTGGCGAACGCGGAATTCCAGAAGTAACTATTGAAGGGCTGGAAGCGGTGATCGACCTGGTGTGGAAAGGCAAAGAGTCGGATCGTTCAAGACCTGACCCAGCCAGATATTTACTATAGTTACATTGTTGGATCACTCACAGCTATTTACTTTCTGATATGAAGTTTTCCCGGTGGTTGTGGCAGCAACCCGCTCTTCTTGTCACTTTGACTTGCCTTTTTTGGGGAGGTAACACGATAGCAGCCAAAATCGCGGTGGACGACATTACGCCATACCAGGTGACGTTTGGTCGTTGGGGTTTACTTAGCATTACGCTTTTTCTTTGTTATCGAAGGCAGATCCAAGCGGCTTGGCCAAAACTTCGACTTTATCGAATCTATTTGCTTCTGATGCCGGTAATTGGTTTTGTTGTATTCGGTTTTTTGTTTTACGAGGCCGGGCATCGAACTACTGCGATCAACATCGGGATCCTGCAGGGATCAGTTCCGATCTTTGTCTTGATCGGAGCATTTCTGTTGTATCGAACTAGGATTACTTGGCTCCAAATCTCGGGTGTGATCGTTGGGTTTCTCGGCGTTGTTACCGTGGCGACCGGTGGTTTACCAGGCGTGATGAGGGAGATCCGACTGAATGCCGGAGATCTTATGATGATTGGTGCCTGCCTAGTGTGGGCGAGCTACACGATTGGCCTAAAAAAGCGACCAGCGATACCCGGGTTGATTTTATTCGCCGTATTTTGCATTCCCGCAGCATTTGTATCCGCCCCATTTGCGATCTTCGAGCTAGCTTCCGGGCGCGCGCCATGGCCAACCTTAACCGGGTGTGGGGTTCTTCTCTACACTACGGTTTTCCCTTCGTTTCTGGCCCAGTTGTTTTTTCTTCGTGGTGTCGATCTGATGGGGCCGGGACGAACCGGAATGTTTGTCAACTTGACTCCAATTTTTGCCGCACTGCTTGCCGTAGGAATTTTGAGAGAAGCGTTTCACGTATATCACGCCGTGGCGTTGGTACTGATTCTTGCTGGGTTGTGGCTCTCGCGTGACCGATCATTCGTATAGGTGAAATGTCCACCAAACCCGGTATGATGAGCCGATGAATCACTCTGTTCGTTATGATGAATCGACGTTTTCTGGCGTCTTACGG
>CAJXWH010000018.1 GCA_913062915.1 uncultured Acidiferrobacteraceae bacterium
ATAGACAGCATCCTAGCACGGGCCTCGCCGAGGAGTCGGCCATTTACACGGTAGCTCCGCCCACCTCGTCCTGAACGGAGCCGCGTACCTGCAGCCCGCCGTTGTCAACAATCGATGCGCCCGCTTCTTAAGAACGCCTGTGCCCCTGCCCGGTCATGCCAGGCTAGATAGAACGCCTTGACCGAGCCGACCGGACCCCCAGGGGGAAACTTGCTGGAACCACACGGGGCTCTGGCCATGACAACCTATGGGATATCCGGCCGCGCGGTGGATTCGATCCAATTCTGGAGTAATCGCCTGACTGAAAGCCGGCCAGGCGAAGTGGCCGCTGGAGGCGTGCCATGGTTAATTGACGTTTACGTAAACGTCAACATAAAATCCCACTGCCTGCATCTGTTAAGGATTCTGCGAGAGCGACTTTGCCCGACACCGGTTTCCCCTCCCTGGCTTTCGGCTTGCCCGAAACCACAAACCTGCTGCGCGAATCGGTTCGCGCTTTCGCCAAGGCGAAGATCGCGCCACGGGCTGTCGAGATTGACCAAGCCAATGAATTTCCAGTCGAATTGTGGGAGCAATTCGGCCAGTTGGGACTGCTGGGAATCACGGTTGAAGAAGAGCTGGGCGGTGTCGGTATGGGGTATCTCGAGCACACCGTTGCCATGGAAGAAATCAGCCGGGCATCTGCATCCGTTGGTCTCTCCTACGCAGCGCACTCGAACCTGTGCGTCAACCAGATTCGTCGAAATGGCACTACAGAACAAAAGCAGCGCTATCTGCCCAAACTCATCAGCGGCAAACACGTAGGGGCACTGGCTATGAGTGAAACGGGCAGTGGCTCGGATGTCATCAGCCTCAAACTGCGCGCCGAGAAACGCGGCGATCTTTACGTGCTGAATGGAACCAAGATGTGGATCACCAACGGGCCGGATGCCGATGTTCTCGTAATTTACGCACGAACCGAACCGGATAGCGGACCCCACGGAATTACGGCTTTTATTGTCGAACGCTCGTATAAGGGCTTTCATGCTTCGCCGAAACTCGACAAGCTGGGGATGCGCGGATCCAACACCTCGGAGCTGGTCTTCGAAGACTGTGAAGTACCCGCGGAAAACGTCCTCGGCCCAGCGAACGCAGGGGTGTCGGTGTTGATGAGTGGCCTCGACTACGAACGGGTTGTGCTGTCGGGGGGACCGCTCGGAATCATGCAAGCGTGTCTCGATGTCGTGATTCCCTATGTGCACGAACGCAAGCAGTTCGGTCAACCGATCGGGCAGTTCCAGTTGATGCAAGCGAAACTTGCTGACATGTACACCGATCTGAATGCCTGCCGGGCCTACGTCTACGCGGTGGCAACCGCGTGCGACCGCGGGGAAACCACCCGCAAGGATGCCGCGGGGGCGATCCTCTATTCCTCGGAAAGAGCCACTGCAATGACGCTGAATGCGATCCAGTGTCTTGGTGGGAACGGTTATACCAACGAATTCCCAACCGGGCGTCTGCTCCGGGACGCGAAACTTTTTGAAATTGGCGGTGGCACCAGTGAGATCCGCCGAATGCTGATCGGGCGCGAACTATTTAACGAAACGGAATAAGAGCGCTATGGAGCCCAACATGGATAAAGACCCCATTGTCATCGCAGGCGCTGCGCGCACGCCAGTTGGCGCGTTTCAGGGAAGCCTGGCAAGCGCTTCGGCAGCGGAGCTCGGTGCCGTAGCCATCGGGGCCGCGGTCGAAAGAGCGGGCGTAACCCCGGACACCATTGACGAGGTAATGATGGGTTGCGTACTGCCCGCCGGTCAGGGTCAAGCGCCCGCTCGACAGGCTGCGCTTGGTGCTGGACTGCCCCTAAGCGCGGGCTGCACGACCGTCAACAAAATGTGCGGCTCCGGCATGAAAACCGTCATGCTCGCTCATGACCTGATCGTTGCAGGCACAGGCCGTACGCTGATCGCAGGCGGGCAGGAGAGCATGACCAATGCACCCTACCTGCTGCCAAAGGCCCGTGGTGGCCATCGACTGGGACATTCCGAAATTGTCGATCACATGTTTTTAGACGGCTTGGAGGATGCCTACGAGCACGGAAAGTTAATGGGCGAATTTGCTGAACAATGCGCGACCCATTACGGTTTCGACCGTGAAGACCAGGACGATTTCGCGATCGAGTCCCTGACCCGTGCAAAAGAGGCGATTGAAAATGGCGCCTTCCAGAGAGAAATTACCCATGTCACCATCGAAGCGCAGGATGGGGAGCAGATCGTGGATACGGATGAAACGCCACTCAAGGCCAACGTCGAAAAGATTCCCCAATTGCGCCCTGCCTTTCGAAAAGACGGCACCGTCACCGCTGCCAATTCCAGTTCCATATCAGACGGTGCGGCTGCACTGGTGCTGATGAAACTTTCGGATGCTGAAAAAGGAGGGCACGTGCCGCTCGCCAGAATTCTGGGGCACGCCACGTTCGCCCAAGAGCCCCGCTGGTTCACCACCGCCCCGGTCTACGCAATTCGAACGTTGCTGGCGCGGATCGGTTGGGATACCAGCGACCCGGATCTCTATGAGATCAACGAAGCCTTTGCCGTGGTGGCGATGGCCGCTATGCGAGAACTCGACATCGGGCACGACCGGCTGAATATTCACGGTGGGGCATGCGCCCTCGGTCATCCCATCGGGGCATCGGGGGCCAGGATCATCGTCACTCTTTTGGCAGCATTGGAACGACACGGACTGTCTCGCGGCGTGGCCGCACTGTGTATCGGCGGTGGCGAAGCGACGGCGATGGCCTTTGAGCGCTTTGCCTGAAACTCGCCGCCCGATGACGGCGCACGTTCGCATTCCAGCTGGGCTGGAATCTGGGCCTAGGCAGCGACTCGCAGCAGGACCACTGCCGGGCGCAGCGGGCCCATGGCTGGTCGCCGACCGCCAGCGTACCGGCTTAAAGTCAGGACAACAGGGTCTGTCGTGACCCGATACCAGAGCCAGATCAAGCCGGATTCCGAAACCTTCCGGCAGAACCACTCGGCCATGCAAACTCGAGTCGAAGAACTCAACAGTGTTCTCGACAAAATCACCCGTGGAGGCGACACCAAAGCGCGCCGAAAACATGTGGATCGCGGCAAATTGTTGCCACGCCAGCGAATCGACCGGCTGACGGACGCGGACACGCCGTTTCTCGAGTTGTCGGCACTGGCCGGGTACCAGTTGTACGCAGACAAGGTGCCGGCCGGAGGCATCATTACCGGTATCGGCCAAGTGTCGGATCGCGACTGTGTCATCGTTGCCAATGACGCAACCGTTAAAGGGGGCACTTACTACCCGATTACGGTCAAGAAGCATCTGCGTGCCCAGGAGATTGCCTGGGCAAACCGTCTGCCGTGCATTTACCTCGTCGATTCCGGCGGCGCTTTCCTGCCGCGACAAGATGAAGTGTTTCCCGACCGCGATCACTTCGGCCGGATTTTCTTCAACCAGGCCAACATGTCGGCTGACGGCATTCCCCAGATTGCGGTGGTCATGGGTTCGTGTACGGCGGGCGGTGCCTACGTGCCAGCCATGTGCGATGAATCCATCATTGTCCGCAACCAGGGCACTATCTTCCTGGCCGGACCACCACTCGTGAAATCCGCTACCGGCGAGGAAGTCACTGCAGAAGAACTCGGCGGGGCCGATATGCACTGCCGCATCTCGGGTGTCACGGATCACCTGGCTAGCGACGACGAAGACGCTCTGCGCCTGGCGCGACGAATCGTCGCCCGTTTGCCTGCCTCGAATTCGGCAACCCAAAATCAAAACCCCGCTGCACCGCCGCTGTACGATACGGGGGAAATGTACGGCGTGGTATCGGCCGACCCAAGAATGCCCTACGACGTGCGTGAGCTACTCTGCCGAATCGTCGATGGCAGTGAATTTGATGAATTCAAAGCACTGTACGGCACGACTTTGGTGTGTGCATTTACCTCGATTGGGGGGTTTCCAGTCGGAATCATTGCCAACAACGGTGTACTTTTTTCCGAATCAGCCCTCAAGGGCACTCATTTCATAGAACTGTGCAGTCAACGGCGAATTCCGCTGGTGTTCCTGCAGAACATTAACGGGTTCATGGTCGGTCAACGCTACGAAAGCGGGGGGATTGCAAAAGACGGCGCCAAAATAGTGACGGCTGTTGCCTGCAGCCAGGTTCCAAAGTTCACCGTCATCATTGGTGGTAGTTTTGGTGCCGGCAACTATGGCATGTGCGGGCGCGCCTACGACCCTCGATTTCTATGGATGTGGCCGAACGCACGTATCTCGGTGATGGGTGGAGAGCAAGCCGCCTCGGTTTTGGCCGAGGTTCGACGGGACAACGCCGAGCGCAGCGGGAGCGAATGGCCTGAAGAGGAGGAAACAGCATTCCGGAACAAGATTCGCCAGCAATACGAAACGCAGGGGAATCCCTACTACGCCTCGGCTCGTCTTTGGGACGACGGCATCATCGACCCCGTTGATACCCGGGCCGTGTTGTCTCGCGCTCTGGCGGCGGCACTGAATGCGCCAATCGAAGCCACCCGGTTTGGAGTTTTTCGGATGTAGCCCACGCCAACGGATGCCGTACAATGACGGCACCACTTAGCTTCCGTTATCCCATCTTTCATGCCATCCAATCAGTATCGACCCACGGTGCCCGTTCGTGTAGGGGATCTCGTGATTGGCGGCGGCACATCCGTGGTGGTGCAGTCGATGACCAACACGGAGACGACCGAGATCGAGGCAACAACCCAGCAGATCCAAGCATTGGCGGCCGCTGGGTCGGAACTGGTCCGGATCACGGTCAATACCGAAGCGGCGGCTGCAGCCGTGCCCGAGATTCGTTCCCGACTGAATCGACACGACTGCCATGTACCCCTGGTCGGTGATTTCCACTTTAACGGGCACAAGCTGCTCGAAAATCACCCAGAGTGCGCAAAAGCGCTTGCCAAGTACCGGATCAACCCGGGCAATGTCGGGCGTGGCAGCAAGCATGACAGCCAATTTGCCCAGATGATCGATTGTGCCCGCCGCCACGACAAGCCCATTCGCATCGGGGTCAACTGGGGCTCACTGGACCCTGCCCTCCTGGCTCAATTGCTCGATGAGAACGCAGCCTGTGCCGAGCCTCGAGAACTCGCTGAAGTCACCCGTGATGCCTTGGTGGAATCGGCCCTGCAAAGTGCGCGCTTTGCCGAGCACCAAGGTCTGCAACACGATCGGATCGTGCTGTCGTGCAAAGTCAGTTCGGTACCAGAACTCATTCGTGTCTATCGCGAACTTGCGACCCGCACCGATCTGCCGTTACATCTTGGACTGACCGAGGCCGGCATGGGCGACAAAGGTGTGGTTTCTTCCACCGCCGCGCTGGCGATCCTGCTGCAGGAAGGGATCGGCGATACCATCCGCGTGTCGTTAACCCCGGAGCCGGGTGGCGACCGGACCCGAGAGGTGCGTATCGCACAGGAAATTCTGCAAAACATGGGGCTTCGATCATTTGCGCCGCGGGTGGTGGCGTGTCCCGGCTGTGGCCGCACCAGCAGTGAATACTTTCAACAACTGGCCGGCGAAGTGGAAGAGCACATACGCCAGCAAATGCCGGCCTGGAAACGCCATTATCCCGGGGTCGAAAACATGACCGTGGCTGTGATGGGCTGTGTCGTTAACGGGCCCGGTGAAAGCCGGCATGCTGACATCGGAATCAGCCTGCCGGGCAGCGGTGAACGTCCTGTAGCCCCGGTCTACCAGGACGGCAAAAAAACGGTGACCTTAAAAGGCGCCGACATTACCGAACAGTTTAAGAAACTGCTGGGGGATTATGTTGCCTCGCGTTATCAATCAGGCGCGAACGACGACAGCAGCCCGGCAACCGCAAACAAGACCTGATCTTCGATCATCTTCCCGAAGCCGCTAGTCTTTCCAGCGCTGAAACACCAAGGCGGAATTGGTTCCACCAAAACCGAAACTGTTACTCATCACCAGATTGAGTCCGGCGTTTTCGACCGTTTCACGAACAATCGGAAAATCTTCGGCCCCCGGATCAAGTCGCTCTATGTTGATGGACGGTGCGATAAAATCGCTCTCCATCATTAACAACGAGTAGATCGCCTCGTTTACGCCAGCCGCACCCAACGCGTGCCCAGTCATCGATTTGGTAGCGCTCATTCTAGGCAGCGCATCACCGAACACTTCTTGAATGGCTTCGAGTTCCCGAGTGTCACCCAGTGGAGTACTGGTGCCATGGGTGTTGAGGTAGTCAACAGGGCCATCGACATCTGCGATGGCCTGCTGCATACAACGAACCGCGCCCTCTCCTGACGGCTGAACCATGTCCCACCCATCGGACGTCGCGCCGTAACCGACGAGTTCGGCGTAAATTTTTGCGCCGCGGGCCTTCGCATGCTCTAGATCTTCTACTACCAGAACCCCGCCACCGCCCGATATAACAAACCCGTCCCGATCCGCATCGTAGGTTCTCGAGGCGACCTCCGGGGCGTCGTTGTACTTGGAGGACAACGCCCCCATGGCATCAAACAACATGGTCATGGCCCAATGCAGTTCCTCTCCTCCGCCCGCGAACACCACATCCTGTTTTCCAAGTTGGATCAACTCGGCCGCGTTGCCAACACAATGGCCGCTGGTCGCGCAGGCGGAACTGATCGTATAAGCAACACCACGTATACCAAACGCCGTGCTCAGACAGGCCGCATTGGTGCTCGACATCGTGCGGGTGACCATGTATGGCCCAACCCGCCGAATGCCTTTTGCACGCAGCAGATCCGCTGCTTCAACAATATTGGCCGGCGACCCGCCACCCGTGCCCACCACCAGCCCGGTTCGCGGGCTGCGCACGATTTCGTCATCCAACTTCGCATCGGCCACAGCTTCCACCAGGGCGATATAGTTGTAGGATGCAGAATCACCCATGAAACGCTTGGTCTTCCGGTCGATTGCCGCATCCAAATCGATATCCAAAGCGCCGTGGACGTGCGAACGAAAACCAAGTTCGTGGTACTCGGGACTGAACACGATCCCGGATCGCCCGTGGCGAAGCGATTCCCGCACGGCTTCCGTGCCAACACCGATACTGGATACGATACCCATCCCGGTGATCACAACCCGCTTCATCCGGCAAGCTCCGAATCGGGTTTCTCCGTCTGAAAAAGACCGACGCGAAGATTTTTGCCTGTATAAATGATGCGACCGTCCGCCTCCACGTGGCCATCGCCGATTCCCATGTATAACTTGCGGGTAACCACCCGTTTCAAGGAAACGTGATACCGAACTTGAGCGCAATCCGGCGTGACCTGGCCCGTAAAACGGATCTCGCCTGAACCGAGCGCACGCCCGTGTCCCAGCCCGCCTTTCCAACCCAGGAAAAACCCGATCAGCTGCCACAGCGCATCTAAACCCAAGCAACCCGGCATCACGGGATCGCCCACGAAGTGACATTGAAAGAACCATAAATCAGGATCAACATCGAGCTCGGCCACAATTTCCCCTTTGCCGTACTCGCCACCCTCGTCCGAGATATGGGTGATGCGATCAAACATCAACATGGGCGGCAACGGCAGTTGTGCGTTGCCCGGGCCAAACACCTGACCGTGGCCGCAGGCAAGGAGTTCCTCCCGGCTAAATTGATTGCTTTGAATCACAAGCAGCGTTCCTCATCCGGCGTGATCACCAGGCATCCGGAATACTATACCGCGCGCGCTTTGCCACATGGCTGGCCATTGCGTTAACCCCACCAGGCGCGACTTACGTATCGACCAAAAACACATGGATGCGCCGAGGGCCATGAGCTCCGTACTCCATGGTCTGTTCAACGTCGCCGGTCTTGGAGGGGCCCGTAATCAAATTCACAGTACGCGGAAAAAT
Source organism: uncultured Acidiferrobacteraceae bacterium (assembly GCA_913062915.1). Taxonomy (GTDB): domain Bacteria; phylum Pseudomonadota; class Gammaproteobacteria; order Arenicellales; family UBA868; genus CAJXWH01. The sequence goes on from CAJXWH010000018.1 coordinate 7,879, forward strand.
GGGATGCTCGGATCGCAACCGCTGCCAAATTTCTTCCTGATACCTGATGATCCGGCTGATATCGAGCACCACCAGGTGATCTTCCGCTAGAAAGAGATGTGAGGTCGGGGTTTGGGGGGTACGTAAAAAAACCAGCGTGCCCGTTTCGGCAATCCCGGCGAAAGCTTCGCTGATCACGATCCGATCAAGCGTTCCAGCCGGGCGCCACTCGACCTGCCACCCATCGGGCCAGTCGAGACCATCCAGTATCGGGCCGGCCCCAGACACCAGCTGCCGGATTAATCCGTGTTTTTGCAGATAGTGATCGAGCGCGTCGATGATCCCAGTGGTCCCGGTCAGGCGATCAAAGGTCCCGTGTACTGCCACATGCTTGTCGCAGTACCGCTCCAACAAATCCCCGGTAACGGTCGGCTGAACCTGAACACGGGCGCTTTGAATACGCTCTTCCGCTGCCGCACGCGCGGCGTTCGATCTTTGCTCGCCTCCGGTCAGAGAACGGCGTACTGCGGTGAGAATCGCGGTGCGGGCGTCGCTCATTCCCGGCTCCTTATTTTTTCTCGCCACTGCCGCTGAAACGTGCGAGCAGCAGGCGATGGAAAATCACGGCTTCGAGTCCAGCCTGCCGCCAGCGGCAATCGCTTCAGAACACCGCGCTCGCGCCCCAGCCGGTGCAGCAACCATACGGGTAAAGCGACAACGGCTTGATAAAAACGAGGACGGCGGACCAGGTAAGCCCAGATCGAGAGCAGAACACGACCCGCAGAAGACGTCAGTTTGCGACGGTGCTGTTCGACCCGGTGCTGGCGAAGGAGATCTGGCAGTGGAATCTTTACCGGACAGATGGTCTTGCAGACACCATTCAAGGTACAGGCATTCGGCAGATCAAATTCCGTGTCGAATCCCCGCATCAGTGGGGTCAATACCGAGCCCATTGGCCCCGGGTACACCCAACCATAAGCATGCCCACCAATGGCGGTATATACCGGGCAATGGTTGAGACAAGCGCCGCAACGAATACAGCGAAGCATCGATCGGTACACCCCGCCCAGCATCCCGGAGCGACCATTGTCGAGAAGCACCACGTGATACTCCTCGGGCCCTTCCGGATCTTCATCTCGGCGCGGTCCCGAATACAAACTGGTATAGGCGCTCATCTCCTGGCCCGTTGCGCTGCGCGCCAGCACCCGCAACAAGGCAGAAAGATCCTCCAGCGAGGGAATCAGTTTTTCAATGCCGGCGACAACGATCTGCATCCGCGGCAGGCAACTGGTCAGGTCTCCATTGCCCTCGTTGGTCACGATCACGCTGGACCCGGTTTCTGCCACCAGGAAGTTGGCCCCGGTAATTCCCACGTCAGCGCTGACAAACCGTTCACGCAGCACGCTGCGCGCTTCACTGACAATGTCTTTTCTTTCTGTGACACGCTCGTGGTAACCAAGCGGTCTATGGTGGCGGTGAAAAAGTTCCGTGATCTGGTCGCGGGTCTTATGCACAGCCGGTGCAATGATGTGGCTTGGTTTTTCGGATGCCAACTGGACGATGTATTCACCCAGATCGGTTTCTATTACTTTGATACCGGCTTCCTCGAGAGTCTCGTTCAGATTAATTTCCTCAGAGACCATCGATTTACCTTTGGTAACGAGACCTGCTCCAGCACGCTTGCATAGCTGGGTAATCAAGTGGCTTGCCTCTTCACCGGTCCGGGCCCAATGTACCTGGCCTCCGTTTTCCAATACCTTCTGCTCGTACATTTCGAGGTAAAGATCAAGATGAGCCAGAACATGATCCTTGATGTCCTTGGATGCATCGCACATCTGATCGAACTCCGGCACAGCCGCAGCCGCGTCACGCCGTTTGTCAACGAAACCGCCCTTGGCCCGGCTCATAGCTTGCTGCAGCCCATCATCCGCTAAAGCGCGCCGCATCCGCTGGCGAAATGTGCCAGAGGCGGCGGAACTCCTGTTCATGTGGCGTCCTCCTGCTCGCCGATCCCCGAGTCGCCGGCCATACCGGCCAGCACTTCAGCAATGTGGAAGACGCGGATCGGACTGCCAGTTCGGCGCAGGTAACCGGCAATATTCAACAGACAGCCGAGATCACCGCCGAGCAGTGTGTCGGCCCCGGTACGGGTCGCATCGTCGGCCTTATTGGCCACCATCTGCGTCGAAATTTCGGGGTACTTCACGCAGAAAAGGCCGCCGAATCCGCAGCAGGTGTCCGCCTCTTTCATTTCCTCCAGCTCCAGGCCCGCCACCGCAGACAACAGCTGCCGGGGCTGCTCGCGAACACCAAGTTCCCGTAAACCTGAACAGGAATCGTGATAAGTGCATGTCCCTTTGAAAGCCGAGTCCACCTTCTCTACTTTCAAGACCTCCACCAGAAACTGTGTCAACTCAAAAGTCTTGGTCGCAAGCCGACAGGCTCTTTCCAACCATTCAAGATCCGCAGCAAACAGGCGCGGATAGTGTTCCCGAATCATGCCAGCGCAGGAACCCGAGGGCACAACCACATAGTCAAACCGCTCAAAAACTGCAATGACCTGGCGGGCAATGCCGATACTGGTCCACTCGTCTCCGCTGTTATACGCCGGCTGCCCACAACAGGCTTGCGAGCGCGGCACAATCACACGGCATCCTGCATCCTCCAACAAACGAATTGCCGCAAACCCTACGGCAGGACGCAAAAGATCGACAACGCAGGTTACGAAAAACCCAACCGTCGCCGGGGCGCAATTTGTGTCCAAATTGTCTTCCCTACCGGACGAATCGTCCACATCAGTCTCCGTTGTTGATGAAAGTACAATGTAGCATTGCAAAATGCCCCTGCCTATTCCCCGGTACACTGCCGGCTGACGTCTCCTCGCCGATAGTAGCCACCCTTGGGAATTATGGCCAGACCAAATCAGCCAAACTTGAAGTGAATCGATATCTCCGGCGCCCCGATTTTTTGCTGCTGCTGTTGGCGGCGGCGGTACCCTTCAGTTTCTCTACCTGGCAGGCGCTGCTCAATAATTTTGTCATCGAACGAGCTGCATTCACTGGCGCCGAGATTGGTATCCTTCAAAGCCTGCGTGAAGTGCCGGGGTTTCTCTCGTTTGCCGTCGTTCTTCTGCTTGTTCTATGCCGTGAGCAAACGCTTGCTTATCTTGCTCTGCTACTCCTTGCTATCGGAACTTTCGTAACGGGCTGGTTTCCTACCGCGATTGGTCTGTACGCCACGACCGTGCTGATGTCGATGGGCTATCACTATTATGAGACGGTTCAAACGTCGCTCTCACTCCAGTGGTTGGAAAAGGACCGAGCGGCGGAGTTTTTCGGAAGAATCATTGCAGTGGGATCATTTACCTCGATTGTCGCTTTTGCATTGATCTGGGTTTTGTTTGATCGCCTTGATTTTGGATTCTCGGTTGTCTACATGTTGGGCGGCGGATTGACCGCCATCATCTGTGTTTCCTGCTGGCTTTTGTTTCCACAGTTTCCCGAGAAAGTTCGACAACACCGCAAGTTGATCCTGCGCCGACGCTACTGGCTGTACTACGTTCTGGTGTTTCTCTCCGGGGCAAGGCGCCAGATCTTCGTCGTCTTTGCGAGTTTTCTAATGGTCGAGAAATTCGGTTTCAACGTGGCGTCTATCTCTTTGTTGTTCCTGATCAACGCCGGCATCAATGTGCTGCTCGCATCACGCATAGGAAAACTCGTTGGAATGATTGGCGATCGACGGGCACTGGTTTTCGAGTATTCCGGCCTTATCATCGTCTTTACAGCCTATGCTTTCGTGGACAACGCGGGCGTCGCAGCAGGACTCTATATCATCGATCATTTTTTCTTCGCACTTGCCATCGCCATCAAGACCTATTTTCAGAAAATTGCGGACCCGGCCGACATCGCGGCCACTGCCAGTGTCAGTTTCACCATCAATCACGTGGCAGCAGTCATTCTACCGGTATTCCTCGGGATCCTGTGGCTGGTCTCGCCGGCAGCGGTATTTCTGATCGGCTCGGGAATTGCGCTGTTGTCGTTGCTCCTGTCTTTGAACGTACCGGCAGAACCCACGCCCGGAAACGAAGTCGTCGTCGGCCCGTGGGGATTGCCTCGCAGGACGGCAGCCGAGAGCCGCTGACAAGCGGTGCCAGTCGACTCCTCGTGTTGGGCTAGATGATCAAAAAGTACTGTCAGATCGGTGCGTCAACAAGTTCGAAACGCTGGACTGCGACTGCCGATTAATCTCGCTGCAGGTCGACTTCGTAACCTGCGAACTTGCGAATATTAAGGACACCCGTATCAAGAATCATGTACTGGCCCTTTACGCCCTGCAGGCAACCCTCGACGCGGGCTTGTTTATCGAAATTATGCGCTCTGATCTTCTCGGGATAGTGTAGAACCGGGTATTTGAAGCGAGCTTCTTGCGCGCCTTCCACCGGACGCATTGCCGCGCTCCCGATTTTCAGCTGACACTGCGCTAGATCGACTGACGCTTCACCCAGCAAGCGGTCTCGCTCCACCAACAGATCAAGTTGCGATGGATCCCCTTTTAACATCGCGCGCCAGTCGGTCCGGTCACTGATATAGCGCTTCAGAGCCACCTCCAGCCAACCCGATTGCAGGCGGGAATCGACCTCGTACAGCGGTAACGCCTGAACGGCTCCCTGATCGATCCAGCGGGTTGGCACCTGGCTGGCACGGGTAATTCCGACCTTGAGACCCGATGAATTGGCGAGATACACCACGTGCGGCCGCATACAGTGAGATTCTCCCCAAGCCGGCTCCCTGCAGGTACCTTGGTCATAGTGACAAAGTTCCGGCTTGACGATGCACATATCACAAGCTGCGAGACTGCGCACGCACGGAAAACAGTATCCCTGATTGAAACTCTTGTTGGTTTTTCGCCCGCATTCAATGCAGTAAATCTGACCCGTAAATTCAAGAGTGACCTGCGATCCGAGCAACGATTTCAACTCGAGGCGCTCTTCACCCATTGGCAACCAGTAAGACACCGGCTCGGTGGCTTCGACCACCATCTTACGGATGACGCCTGTGGTCATTTAGGAATTTCAGCCAACGCTGACGGCGTCATCGGAATTCATCGCCATTAGATGGCGCAATAGGCTCAGAATCGAAATCCTGAGGTGACCCCGCCCACTGCGCTTCGCTCGGCGAAACCTCGTAATAATCAGAAGCGTCGTCAACAAAAATGTGGGCCCGGGTAACCAGCCCGGTCGGCGCATCAATACACCCGGCACCAATGGAAAGGAATTCTTCTCGACCGACTCGTCGCCAGAACAAACTCGCGCCACAGCGATTACAGAAACCTCGCTGGGCGTGATCGGACGAGCGGTACCAGCGCAATGTTCCTTTGTCGAAAATATCGATCTGGTCCCGGTGAACTTCGGTAGCAGCCCAAAAATGGCCGCTGGTTTTTCGGCACTGAGAGCAATGACAGGCGAGAACCGGGCGCAGGCTTCCCTGCATCTCGAAGTGGACCCCACCACACAGGCATCCGCCCGTTCGAACGAGTTCGGTCATCGGACTGCGCGTCGTCGCCCGGACCGGCGCCCTGCTCGAGCCGCGCCGTTGACTGCCTGGGGATCTCGGTATTTCTGAACCCAGCGGCGGCAATGCGGGTCATGTCCCATCATGACGTCAGCGCCGAGCGCCGCCTGCATCATCTCGGGATGCAACGGGTTGGTAATGGCCGAAGTCAGTCCAGCTCCGATCGTCATGGCAAGAAATGCCGCATTCAGTCCATGCCGATTGGGCAGCCCGAAGCTGACATTGGAAGCACCGCAGGTGGTATTGACCTGCAACTCTTCCCGTAAGCGCTTGACAATGTGCATCACCTGACGACCCGCGGTGTTGATCGCGCCAATCGGCATAACCAGCGGGTCTACGATGATATCTGCCCGCGTAATACCATGATCCTCGGCCCGTTCCACAATTTTCTTCGCTATAGAGAAACGGATATCAGGGTCTTCCGAGATACCGGTTTCGTCGTTGGAGATGGCGACGACGGCCGCCCCGTATTTCTTGACCAGCGGCAACACGGACTCCAGCCGCTCTTCTTCCCCCGTGACTGAATTGACCAGTGGCTTGCCCTGGTACACCGACAATCCTGATTCGAGAGCCGCGACGATCGATGAATCGATGGAAAGTGGTACATCGGTCAAAGACTGGATCAACTGCACACACTCGGCCAGAATTTTAGGCTCATCGGCGAGCGGTATGCCCGCATTGACATCGAGCATATGCGCGCCGGCCGCAACCTGGGCAAGGGTATCCGATTCTACGCGGCTGTAATCGCCGTTTCGCATCTCTTCGGCCAGCATCTTTCGACCGGTAGGATTGATGCGCTCACCGATAATGCAAAATGGCTCATCAAAACCAATTCGCACTTCCCGGGTCGGCGAACTGACCACAGTAACCGTCATTCAATTTCTCTTCTGGTCATCAAGAGACGCTCTGCAACGGCTTGCCGTGGGCCCGGATCAACGCCAGCAAATCATCATTCGTATATCGCTCTTCCAGACGATCAGCCTCGGCCCGAGCTTCGACATCGAGGTCGTCACCGCAAGTGGCCATTTCCCGGCGCCAATCACTTAGGTATACATCGCTGCGGCCCTTGCCGGCGCGCATGGCCGCGCGGTCGATTGCTCGCTGAAAACGAAGGCTGAGTTGTACCTTGGCGCTGCGACGCCCCGTTTTTGCAATCACCCGGGCTGGAATTCCGCGCCAATAAAGCGTGATGAGTTTCGCCACTAGCGCAACCCGATGGGCATTCTAGGCGAGCGCGGCTTGCCCTCTTCTCTCTAGAACCAGTTGCTGGGCAGTCTCGACCGCCACAGAAGCATCCCGACAGTACGCGTCGGCACCGATGGCCTGGGCGAATTCTTCATTGAGCGGCGCACCACCCACCAACACGATGAAATCTTTTCGCATGCCCTGCTCGATCAGCGTGTCGATCACGACTTTCATATAGGGCATGGTGGTCGTAAGCAGGGCGGACATTCCAATAATATCGGGCTTGTGCTCCTCAATCGCCTCGAGGTAATTTTCGACTCCGTTGTTGATGCCAATATTGATCACTTCAAAACCAGCGCCTTCCAACATCATGGCGACGAGATTCTTGCCGATATCGTGAATGTCTCCCTTAACCGTGCCGATGACCACCTTACCGATGGATTGCGCCCCCGTCTCGGCCAGCAGTGGGCGCAGGATCGCCATACCGCCTTTCATGGCGTTGGCCGACATCAGGACCTCCGGCACAAATAAGATACCGTCGCGAAAATCGATACCGACGATGCGCATGCCCTCGACCAGGGCCTGGTCGAGAACTTTGCCGGCCTCCCAGCCCCGTCCCAGCAGGATGTTGGTTCCCTCCTCGATTTCTTCTTTCAAGCCGTCGTAAAGATCATCGTGCATCTGCTCCACGAGTTCTTCGTCGGCGAGCGTACTCAGATCGAGTTCTTCTTCGGTTTGATCGGGGGTGTTGTCTTCCATAATCTGGTTTAGAACTGAGAGAAGGCGGTCACCGTCAGCCCATCACGTAAGCCGTAGGAACACGTTGAAAGGTGCGGGTTCAACGACGCTCCCATCTACATGTACATGCGTACATGCGCTGCTCCAGCGAGTCTCTTGGTTGCACCGCTCAGACATTTGTCGGTTGCAGGTATGCTGTGATATTGAGGCCGAATATTACGGTCACGACGGGCTCAAACACCGATCGCCCGCGACCTCATGCAGCCATTTTGCGACATCCGTTCAAGGCCACCCGGCGGAATTCCAGAGGACAGTCGGCGACCGATTTTCTTCATGGCAGCAGTCTCTTCCTCGAGGCAACATATGTGTGATGTCCGGGCCAACCCGTCGAGGCAAAGTTGGGCAAGCATCAAAACAGACCTTCCACTTGCCCGTCATCACCGATCCGGATTCTGTTGGCTGCTGGCACTCTCGGCAATCCCGGCATCGTCATTATATCGCCGCAGATGGCCACAATGAATCCGGCGCCCGCAGCCAGGCGGACTTCCCGAATGGGCACCATGTGACCTTGCGGTGCCCCCAACAGGCCGGGGTCGGTCGAAAAACTGTATTGCGTCTTGGCCATACAGACCGGCAACCGTCCGAACCCATCTTCTTCCAACTGGCTGAACTGCTGTCGAACTTTCTTATCGGCAATGATGTCTTCCGCACCATACAACGATCGGGCAATGGTACGAGCCTTCTCCCAGAGGGTGAGGCTGTCCTCGTATGATGTTCGGAACTGCGCCTGACCGGAATCCGCTATCTCAGCAACTTTGTGGGCCAGTTCTTCAGCCCCCGCTCCGCCGTCGGCCCAGTGAGTACAGGGGATCGCTTCAATACCCAGCGTCAAGCAGAACGCCCGGACACAGTTGAGTTCTTCCTCTACATCCGATTCGAATCCATTAATTCCGACGACCGCTGGCACTCCAAACTGCCCGACATTTCGAACATGCTTGTCCAGGTTTTCGAGACCCTTTTCCACCGCCCGAACGTTCGGCTCTGACAGTTTGTCGCGGGCAATCCCACCGTGATATTTGAGGGCCCGGATCGTCGCCACGATCACGACCGCGTCCGGCTGCAGCCCCGACTTTCGACATTTGATATTGAAGAATTTTTCGGCTCCAAGGTCAGCGCCAAACCCGGCTTCGGTAACAACATAATCAGCGAGGCCAAGTCCCGTCTTGGTTGCGATCACCGAGTTACACCCATGGGCAATGTTGGCAAATGGGCCTCCGTGAATTAGCGCTGGATTGTTCTCCAGCGTCTGGACCAGATTTGGACGCAGTGCATCCTTTAGCAGCACGGCCATTGACCCATCCGCTGCGAGATCTCGAGCACAAATTGGGGCGCGCTTGCGGGTATAGCCAGCGATGATGGCACCCAGACGATTGTGCAAATCCTCGAGATTCTCGGCCAAGCAAAAAATTGCCATCACTTCCGAGGCCACCGTGATGTCGAAACCTGATTCCCTGGGAAATCCATTGGACACACCCCCCAGAGAAGCGGTGATCTGTCTGAGCGCTCGGTCGTTCATATCCACCACGCGGCGCCAAGCCACTCGACGGGAATCAAACTTCATTTCGTTGTGCCAATAAATGTGGTTATCGATCATTGCCGACAGCAAGTTGTGCGCCGCGCCAATGGCATGAAAATCCCCTGTAAAATGGAGATTGATTTCCTCCATCGGCACCACCTGAGCATAGCCGCCCCCTGCCGCGCCGCCTTTCATGCCGAAACAAGGTCCGAGACTCGGCTCGCGCAAACAAACCAAGGCTTTTCTGCCGATACGATTGAGTCCATCCGTAAGCCCAACCGACGTGGTCGTCTTGCCTTCTCCTGCCGGCGTCGGCGACATCGCTGTCACCAGAATCAACCGCCCCTGAGACTGCTGCTTGGCCGACTCCACACAACCCATCGATAATTTCGCCTTGTCGTGGCCGAACGGAATCAATTGCTCATTGGTGATCCCGAGTTTTTCACCGATCTCCTGGATGGGTTTGAATGTCGCCCTGCGCGCGATCTCAATATCACTTGACACGATTCAACTGCCCCTCTTTGGCTTACTCATTTACGCAACCCGCATGTGCGCGGGCTGCACTCTAGCACATGAAAAAGTCAAACGACCTCTGGAACGTGATCCGCCGACAACAACTGGGCAGGTAGAATCATCGGTCTCATCGGATTCGTCGTTGAATCCGATTTCACAATCTTCAACAGCGGCGCACAAAGATACCGGACCGTGCCTTGGGGTCAAAACACGTCGACTTCGGCGGCATCCGCAATCCGGCATCCGCCACTGCCATCAGTTCAGCAAATGACGGTGGATAGCAGGCAAAGCTCAGCCGCCATCCCGATCGACAACGCTGGCGAAGACCTTCGAGACCTGATTCTCCGGTGACATAATCCAGACGGGGATCGGAACGGGGGTCGCTGATTCCGAGCAACGGCTCAAATACAAGGCTCTGCAGTAGCGAGACATCAAGCGCCTCGACCGGGTGGGTCGGTACACGCTGTGGAGGAATTGCCAAACGATAATATTGATCATCCATCAATAGCACGAATTCTCCACGACGCCGCGGTCCTTGAAGTCCAAGTTCGTCCGGTGTGCATACATCGACCGAAAACACTTTAGCCAGAGCGCCTAACAGGTCCTTCGCAGACAAGTCGCCGAGATTCCGGATGCAGCGGTTAAAGGGCAGAATTCGCATTTGGGCCACTGGGAAAAGCGCCATCAGCAGATAATTCCAGGGTCCGTCAGTGCTGTGCTGCGCATTGCGCCGATCGGCATGCCGCGCCCCAGAGACAACTCGATGATGGCCGTCCGTAAGGTAGATTACCGTCACCTTCTGGAACAGCGACTCCAGTCTTAACTGGGTCTCGCGATCGGTAACACGCCAGATTTTCTGGATCACTCCGTAATCATCCGTGAAATCCAGCCACGCCGGATCCCGGGTAATGTCTGAGACAGCCTCGTCAATGGCAGCATCGCCGGGATAGGCGGCACATATTGGGCTGGAATTTGCACCGACAACATTCAGGTACTCGTAAAGATGATCTTCATGGTCTGATTGGGTGTCCTCATGTCCTCGGATCACCCCAGCGTGGTAGTCGGACAATGGTACTTCTGCAACGATCCCGGTTTGCATATGGTCTTGACAGCGCAGTTGATAGACAAAGAAACCTGGCTGAGGTTCCAGCACAAAAGAACCGTCCCCCAGCAATCTGTCCAGGACCGCCGCATTCTGGTGTAACAGTTCGTCCAAAGACAGGCCGTCATTATCAGGAAACTCTTCGATTGAGCGAATTGCGTTGATAAAGTTCTCTGGGTGACTGGCACCGAAAGCCGCCCGCTCTTCCGGCGGCATCGAATCATACGGAGGCGACGCCACTTCGGTGACCCTTGCAGGCGCAGCAAGATACGGCTGGAAAGAGCGAATCTGGGTCAAATCTCGGGGCCTCGAAAACCAGAATTACATTAGCACTACAACTGCTGTGACCGGACGAACTGGTGCTGACTGGAGCATAAACATTCGATGACGGTAGTCAGTCGAATCACTTCAGTCAGGATGACTGGCCCGGAATAATTTCATAAAACCCGTCAGTGCCTCAACGCCAGACCGCGGCATGGCATTGTAGATGCTGGCTCGACAACCCCCCACACTGCGATGACCCTTGAGGTTAACCAATCCTTGCCCAGCGGCTTCTTTTATAAACAATGCTTCAAGATCCGCCGTTGGTAACCGAAAGATGACATTCATTACCGAACGAGAGGCTTGGTGCACTGGACATCGAAAATAATCGCGGCTGTTATCGATCTCGGAATACAACAACGCGGCTTTCTCTTCAGCGGCTTTCTCAATAGCGGTAAGTCCGCCGGTTTCATCCATCCATCTTAAGACCTTCCCCAGAATGTATATTGGAAAGACCGGAGGCGTGTTGAACATCGAGTTCTTGTCCGCATGAATATCGTATCGCAGGTAACGACCGAGATTTCGGTTACAGGTCTCTAACGCCGACTGACGAATAAAAACAACGGCCATTCCGGCTGGTCCGAGATTCTTCTGTACACCCCCGTACACGAGATCGAATCGATCCCAGGGGATCCGGCGCGACATGTAATCCGATGACATGTCAGCAACCATGGGCACATCGACCTCAGGCCAGTCGGAAAAGCGGATGCCGCCGATGGTTTCGTTCGATGTGATATGCAAGTATCGTGTGTTTGGCTGCAACTGGACCTCTTTCGACATCGGCATCCGGGAATAATTATCTTCTTTGCCATCCCACGCGGTGTAGACATCACCGTAGATCCTGGCATCGGCGATCGCGCCGCTGGCCCAGGATCCTGAATTGACGTAAGCAGCTCTCGCTCCATGTGGAATCAGATTCATCGGAACCATGGAGAATTGCAACGTCGCGCCTCCTTGCAGAAACAGCACCGAAAAATCATCGGGAACTTCAAAGACCTTACGTGCCAACGCAACCGCTTCGTTGTGCACATCATCGAAATGTTTGCCGCGATGACTCATCTCTATAAGAGACATTCCCGCGCCTTGATAATCTACCAGTTCGGTTTGCGCCTCCTGCAATACTTCCAGCGGCAAAGTACACGGGCCTGCGCTAAAGTTGTGAATACGATGAATCATGAGTAACCCCACTTGAATAACATAACAACGAGATCAACTCGGCATATTGACGCAGTTGAGTATCCGGCCGTCACCAAAAGCCGCAATGATTTCGAGCACGCCCTTAGCGACTGCCGACTGAGCTTGGGCGGTGGAAGCGCCAATATGGTGGGTACCATAGACGCTGGGGTGGCAAGCGAGGACCGAGGAAAACTTCCCATCGCTCGATCCGGGCTCATCACGGTAAACATCCAGTCCGACGCGCAGCGCCTTTTCATCCAGCACCCGGATCAGCGCTTGTTCATCTACCAGGTCGCCACGGGAGGTGTTGATAAGGATCGTTCCGGGATGCAGCTTTTCAAGGAATTTCGAATTAACCATACCCCGAGTTTCCGGGACGGCCGGCAGGTGAAAACTTAATATATCTGATTGATCGATCAAATCATCGAGGTTCGGGACAGTCCGAACGCCCATTTCTCGGAGTCGCTGCTGGACCTCGGCGGCTCGACCCAACTTTTCAATGACCCGCATTTCAAAACCAAATCCGCGAGCCCGCTCTAGAACAGCAAGGCCAACGGCGCCAAGACCAACGAGGCCCAGGCTGCGGCCATAGAGTCCGCGGGCAGCCGAATACCGCTTCTTGTTCCAGCGGCCGGCACGCAGATCGGCGACGTTGTCAGGGATATTGCGATCGATCGCGATGATTAGGCCGATGACCAATTCTGCGACGGCTGCGGCATTGCGACCCGGTACGTTGCACACTCGAATTTCACGTTCTGTCGCTGCCTGCGTGTCGATGCTATTGGTGCCAACACCCGCTCGGATTATCAAACACAGGCTGGGACCTGCATCGACGGTAGCCCGGGTGACAGGTGTACTGCGAACCACCAGAATCTCCGCGTTTCCGATCGCGCCCGGCAAGGTATCTCCATTAAGATCAGGCTTCAGGTCGCACTCGTGACCGTCCCCAGACAGCGCCTCGAGATCAGAAGTCGGAAACTTGTCAGCCAGAAGAATCCTCATGCGTCCCTCGCAGAAAATCCGATCCTCGCTTTGTCAGAGAATATAACCGTACAGATGATGTTATCAGTCAGAAGAAAATCAGTATAACGACTCAATCCCAGGACTGACCCAACCTGTTCGTTGTAAAAGCGATGCAGGTCGCAAACAGACAACGAGCCGATGATTCTGCCGCTGCCGGGCGCGGGTCACAAAGCGAAGGTCCTTGGCTCCCAAGTAGACCACCTCGGCCTTTGGCCGAACACGCAAGCATCAACAATAGGGGCGATCCCCTTTGATGGTGACACGGTAGCCATGTCGAACCTGCGGGAAATAATCCCAAAGCGCGTAATGCTGGACACAGCGATTGTCCCAGACTGCGACCGAATGCCGCTGCCAATGAAATCGACACTGGAATTCAGGTGACTGAATATGGTCGAAAAGAAAATGCAACAGCACGGCGCTCTCATCACTTGATAAACCCTTGATTTGCGTCGTAAATGTAGAATTCACGAACAAGGCTTTGCGGCCCGTTTCAGGGTGGGTTCGAACCACCGGATGTTCTGCGACCGGGTAAGCCGCATCTCTCATCTTTGCGTGCTGAGCGTAACGATCACGGTAAACATGTTCGGATTCATGTACGGCGATCAGGCCCGAAAGAAATGATTGCATGTGGTCGGACAACGTATCGAACGCCGCATACATGTTTGCAAACAGTGTGTCGCCACCGCTGTCCGGCACACTATGCAAGTGCAAAACACTGGCCATCGGGGGGTTCTGGTCGCAGGATACGTCGGAGTGCCAGTCTTCCCCGGCAATACGAGTCGACTGCTCATCGGCATGAACCACAAAGATTTCGGGATGACCTTCAAGGCCTGCCGCCGGGTGAACATGGAGTTCGCCAAAACAACGACCTAAATCCTTATGCTGTTCCAGGGTTAGAACCTGATCACGAAAAAAGATCACCAGATATTTCAGCAGTGCTTGCCGGATAAAGCGTAAGGTCGCCGCATCAAGCTCTGCCGAAAGATCGATTCCGTCAATTTCCGCTCCGATATTTGGGGTGAGCGGGAGGACTTGAGGGCTTAGATTCATCTTCCGATTCACGTTACCTCTGATCAAATGACCTAACGGCTGCAGCCGGACAGACCGGCATAGAACAGAACTACGTGCAGTCGTGTCAAACGAATTTCGATGGTCACGTTTGTCACCAACGATCGGAGGCGGTTAACCCCCAAGGAAGAGTTTTCCCACTTCGGGGTTATTCAGCAATTCGTTGCCAGTGCCTGCGATCGCAATTTCCCCTGTTACAAGTACATAACCAATGTCCGCAAATTCCAGCCCTTTCTTGGCATTTTGCTCCACCATAATGATGGTCTTGCCTTCGGTATTTTGCAGGTCATCTAGTATTTCAAACACCATCTCGATAAAACGCGGCTCGAGCCCAATTGATGGCTCGTCGACCAGCAGCACGTCCGGCTCCATCACGAGTGCCCGGGAAATTTCAAGCAAGCGGCGCTCTCCTCCGGACAGCACGCCAGCTCGGTGTTTACGGCGCTCCGCCAACCTGGGGTACTTATCTAAAATCTTTTCCTCAACGGTCATTCCCGGGAAAATCGATTTGTCCTGCAAGATATAGGCGATGCCAGCCTCCCGTAGTTTCTGACTCGACGTCAGTTTCGTAACATCTCGTCGAGCGTCACTCTCCCCAACAACAATGGACCCGCTAAATATATTGGTAAACCCGAAAATTGAGTGGAGCACCGTGGACTTGCCGGCTCCATTCGGCCCGATTAAGCACAAGGATTGCTGGCGTCCGACCTGCAGATTGAAATCATGCAGAATTTCCATCTTACCGTACCCCGCTCGCAACCCATCGATAACAACATAGGGTCGATCTCCGGCTAGACCTGCGATCTCAGTCTTGGTGGGGCCTCGCTCAGCAATTTGCTGCGCCTGCCGATTGACTTCATCGACTGAAATGACCGTATCGCCCGCGCCCAAAGGATGGCAATCCACACGCCACACTTTAACTTGAGCGCAGTTTTTATCCTACCAGAATGCACCCTAATGTGCTTTCAACTCAAGGTAGTTTGAAGGCTCGATTAGGACAAAGACGCCAAAATCGAATGAAACTTTGGCAAAAAATATAACCAGATGCGTAAAACGCCGTCCCA
>CAJXWH010000019.1 GCA_913062915.1 uncultured Acidiferrobacteraceae bacterium
TTTTCGATGGTCTCTGGAATATCCTGAGAGCGAAAAAAGATTGAATGCTGAAGGCCACCCGCTGAACATCCGACAGGTCGGCGTTAGGGGATCACTTTACCGGGATTCAAAATTCCATGCGGATCTAGAGCCTTTTTAATTTTTGCCATGACGCTTAAACCCGTAGGGTTTTTGTACTGTTTCATTTGCTTGAGCCTCAACAATCCGACACCATGTTCGGCGCTGAACGACCCGCCGAGATCATCTACCAGGTCAAAAACCATCTCATTGATTTCTGACTGCCTAGATCGGAATTCGTCGGCGTTCATATCGAGCGGCTGTAGGAAACTTAAGTGAATATTGCCGTCTCCAACATGGCCAAATGGGTAGAGTCGAACACCAGGTACTAGCCTTGCGCCCGCGGATGTGGCGCGATGAATCAGGTCAGGTACACTCGAAACCTTGACAGCGACGTCGTGCGAAATGGCTACACCTTCTAAGGTTTGCGCCTCTCGCAACCCCTCGCGGATCGCCCAAATCTGCTGCGTTTGTTCTTCGCTCTGGCTGACTACGGCATCGGCAACGATTCCTTCTTCCATCGCACAGGCAAGAGTGCCTTCAAGCGCCTCCTTTAGGCCTTCTCCGGCGGCACTGCCGCTGTATACCAAGATCACAGACCATTCGTAACGGACATCGAGCGGGTCCCGACACCCTGGAATGTGCTGGTTTGCCAACGCAACACCCAACCCCGGAATCAATTCAAAACTTGACAAAGAACCGCCACTGTCGGAGCGCGCTTTGGCCAGAAGATCGAGGCTGGCCTCCAGATCTCGTAATCCTGCGAAAGCAGTTTCGACTTGTTTTGGTCGCGGGGAGAGGCGCAACACAGCCTGGGTAATGATTCCAAGCGTGCCTTCCGAGCCAACAATGAGGTGGCGCAGGTCATAACCGGTGTTGTCTTTCCTGAGTTCACTCAAGCCATTCCAGATGGTGCCATCTGCCAACACGGCCTGCAGGCCCAGTACCTGATCGCGCACGTTGCCATAGCGAAGCACATTGATTCCACCGGCATTGGTAGAGAGATTGCCGCCGATCTGGCAACTTCCTTCGGCGCCCAGACTCAAGGGAAAAAATCGATCGGCGTTCAAGGCCGATTGCTGAATATCCGCCAAGATACAGCCGGCTTCGACCGTGATCGTGTCATTGATTGGGTCGATACCGATGATTCGATTCATACGCCGCAGGTTGAGAATAACTTGCCCGGGTTGCGATACCGCACCTCCACATAGTCCAGTGTTGCCGCCTTGGGGGATGATCGAAACGCCGGACTTCCCACACGCCGTGACGATGGCTGCGACCTCGGCGGCCGTAGCGGGAAAGACGGCAGCATCGGTACGACTGTCGAAATACCCTCGCGGCTCTTCTATATAGGCAGCAAGATCAGACTTTGTTTCAAGAATGTACTGACTGCCTACGATCTGCCGTAAGTTCTCTAGGAGTGCGCTATTGCTCTCGCCGAGTCTCATCTGCGAGAACTTTATAGGGGTTCGTTTCATTTCAAAGCGTTGGGTTGAGATTGAGTCTGGTTAAATAATGATGTTTCGTACGTTCGTTGGCAGACGCTCTCTCGTTACAATGGACGAATCCCATAGAGTCCGGATCGCGACATTTTTGGCTGCATACAATCCCCATCCGTGAGTCTGATCTTTATGTCCCAACCTTGAAACAGGCGAAAAATACCTTGCTGATCTGTCAAGGACCAATCTCCATAACCTGGCGCAAGCCTGGAAGTAATACGGCAGCTGCGTTTCTTTGATTGTCGCCGTAATGCCGTTACAAATGAGCGCGTCGCTGTTTCAATCGCCAGCCACGATGCCGACTCCAGAAACAATGCTTCCAACAGATGGTCGCTTTGCTGCAATGTGGTGGACATCGTGTCCGGTTTATCGCCCAGCGTCAAAAGGAAAACCATGATCTCGGCACAAGCAGACAACGCGTTGGAAAATTCCGGGTTGTGTAGCGAGACGCCTCCACCGTCTAGTTCGAGCCGAGACCCGTCAAGGGTTTGGACACGAAACTGGCGGTAATAGACTGTCGGCTCGAAAAGGGGAATGCTTACGGCGATCATCTTTTTTGCTGTTTCCCGTATTGCAACTCTGACTTCACTGGGTTTTTTGTATCCATGAATCCGCAAAATGGTGTCGACTTCGATGTTGCCGATTTCAGGGAAAAATTCGCCCTCGTGATGTAACGATAGGGGAGGCATTGATTTCACTTACCCCGACGATGTACAAAGCCTATGCTTCGTCGGCCCGTTAAAGCCACGGCCATTGCCGTTAGCCAGCGCAGTGGGGAAATCATCAGACCTCTTGTTTTTGGAGCGCAGCCTTCGCAATTTCCTCGAAATTGTCTTCGAGATTTTTCGTGACAAAGTGCACTGCCTCTTCGGGACCTCCCTTGGTCTCGATGGCGGGTCCTTTATTGAATCCCTCTATATAGGCATCGGTCCCGGCCAAATTTCTACGCATCGCAGTTCTATCGATGAGATCCTGAAATCGATCACTGAGCTGGGCTTTGCTGGTCGACTCGCCATCTGTCGCCTCGACCAATGATGGAATTTCCTGCCAATACAGGATGGTATAGGTCGTCACGCCGTATCCTCGTATGCTATTGATGGTTGAAAGATACTATATTCCCAAAATTCGACGATAAATTGTGCCCGGATCAATCACCTTAAGAATACACCCGTTGAGATCGAACCATGGCCCAACTTAGTTTTGTTTCCCCCGATGAAGAAAAGCCGCCTCGGGTTAAGGATATAGAGCCCAGCGGCAATATTACGATTATCAAGGTCGGACACGCGGCCGGAATCGACATTTCCGCCACTTGCGGTGAACGGGGTCGGTGCCGGGCTTGTCGCGTCAAAATCCTGTCAGGGCAAGTCCCACCACCGACTATGCAGGATCGCATTCAGTTGGGCGAGGATGAGATACGGGAAAACTTCCGTTTGGCCTGTCAGACCCAGGTG
This sequence comes from uncultured Acidiferrobacteraceae bacterium, assembly GCA_913062915.1. GTDB lineage: Bacteria > Pseudomonadota > Gammaproteobacteria > Arenicellales > UBA868 > CAJXWH01. Next base: position 3,008 of record CAJXWH010000019.1, read on the forward strand.
ATTGGAGACTGTACTGTTCTCTTGGCACCCCCAATGAAGGAGAGCGGGCACCAGATCATGGGCGGCGATTTCGAGGTCGAAAGGGCCGGTCTCGAGCTAGACAGTGGGATCGAGAAGTTTTTTATCAACGCTAATGCCCCCACGGAGGAAAATCATCAGACGTCCGATACTGAGGAAATTTTATCTTGTTTGCCGGCGGAGATCGATCAACATCTGCAGCTATCGCTCCTCCGGAAAATTCCCGGAATTCTTCGAGCAGAACAGGGTGCGCTCACAATTACTACCTTTAACAACAGAGTAATTGCAATCGAACCTGGAAACACTGCTGACAAAAAATATGGAATGGCATTTGACATCGGTACAACCAGCATCGTCGGAAATCTGTTGGATCTGGAGACCGGTGAACAACTGGCAAGTGTAGGCAACATCAATCCTCAGGCCCAATATGGAGGAGACCTTATGTCTCGCATCGCGTATGCGATGTTTGATTCCAAAAAATTAACTGCGCTACGATCGAAAGTCCTGAACTCGATCACGGGATTCATACGTGAGGCATGTGATACGTCAAAAATCAGCCCGGAACATATCCATAAAATCGTGATCGTTGGCAATACTTGCATGCATCATATTTTCCTGGGTATTGATACAACGCACGTAGGCCTTGCGCCCTATGCACCCGTTGTCCGTGATGCGCTGTCATTCCACGCCAGCGAGCTTCCATTAAAAGGGGCCCCAAACGCGGTGGTCTGCTTTCTACCGATCGTTGCCGGGTTCGTTGGAGCCGACACGATCGGTTGCATCCTGGCCACAAGAATTTACGCCAGCGAAGAAATTCGTGCCTTGGTCGATATAGGAACGAACGGAGAAGTCGTCATGGGCAATCGAGATGGGTTGATGGTTTGTTCGGCACCAGCTGGCCCCGCCCTGGAAGGTGCCCAGATACGGCACGGCATGAGAGGCGCGGTAGGGGCGATAGAGCGAGTGTCTATAGATGGTGATGTACATTGTGTCACCATTGGCAACGCGCCGGCTATTGGCATTTGCGGCTCGGGACTGGTTGACGCTGTCGCAGCGATGTTGTCAACGGGGGTTCTGAAATCTTCTGGCCTGTTGAAAGCCGATGGCGATGGTCGTCATTCTGCGAAAATCAACGAACGATTTACGAAAACAGAGGACAATAAAGAACAATTCGTCCTGGTATGGGCAGACGAGTCTGGACGAGATGAAGATATTGTTTTAACTCAACAAGATATACGGCAATTACAGCTCGCGAAAGGCGCTATCGTTTCCGGCGTAATGATGCTGCAAAAAGTAATGGATGTGCCGGATGAAAAATTAAAAGAAGTCATGTTGTGTGGTGGATTCGGCAACTACATCAGTACGGAGAGTGCGGTGAAGATCAAGTTGTTGCCAAATTTGGCGCTCGATACTATTACTTATCTAGGCAACGCGGCCCACCTTGGATCCCAAATGGCGCTACTGTCGGAGATGGAACGAGAGAGAGCGCAGAAGATTGCGCGCGAAGTACGCCATGTCGCATTAGCAATGCACCCTGATTTCCAGGATATTTTCGTAGAGGCTCTGAAATTTGACTGAGAAGGATTTTCCGCGCAGTCGAATAAAGCAGATAAAGGGAAATTCAACAAAAAATCGTTCCGGCTGCACTATACTAGACTAAGGATTCAAGAATCATTTCATCAAATCGGTACGGATTTAACGTTCAAAAATAAGGGGAATCATGCATAAGGCGCTACACATACAACCTGAACTTTGCACAGGCTGTCAACAGTGTGAGATGGCCTGCTCATTTGAACACGAAGGCATTTTTAACCCGGCACGCTCCCGAATCCGGATCTTCGAGTTTGAGCATGGCCGATATTCAGTGCCATACACTTGTACACAGTGCGCGGAGGCCTGGTGTATGAAGGCCTGCCCGGTCGATGCCATTGTGGTCAACCTGGCGACGGGCGCTAAAGATGTGCTCGAAGATCGTTGTGTGGGGTGCAAGGTCTGCACCATCGCGTGTCCATTTGGCACGATTGAATTCAATCCGGAAAGTGGCAAGGTGGATAAATGCGATCTTTGTGATGGTGATCCACAATGTGTGACGGCCTGCCCGACGGCCGCGATTACTTACATTGATGCCGACTCTACCGGCATTGACAGAATGCGACATTGGGCGGCGAAAACCCTCGTGGAGGCAACACAATGAGTTGGCAGGGACAAGTTTTACGTGTGAATCTGACCGCAGGGACGTGCGAGGCAGAACCTCTGAATACGAAGTGGGCACAGGAATATCTGGGGGAAAGGGGATTGGCCACCAAATACCTGTGGGAGAACATGGACCCGAAGGCCGATTCCATGAGCCCCGAAAACGTACTGATATTCGCCACCGGGCCCCTGACCGGAACTATGGCTTCGACAAGTGGTCGCTATGTGGTGGTTACCAAGGGCCCCTTGACGGGGGCGATTGCATGTTCGAATTCAGGTGGGAAATTTGGAGCGGAGCTGAAATATGCTGGCTATGATCTCCTTTTGATTGAGGGCCGTTCAGAGGAGCCGGTGTACCTATTGATACAGGATGAAAGGGTCACATTAGAGCCTGCAGACGAAATCTGGGGCACAACCGTATGGAATACCGAGGAATGGATACGCAGCAAGCACTCGAATCCTCAGCTGAAAGTTGCAACGATCGGTGTAGCAGGAGAGCAAGGCGTTCGTTACGCAGCGGTGATCAATGACCTCCATCGGGCAGCAGGACGGTCTGGCGTCGGCGCCGTCATGGGCTCGAAAAATTTAAAAGCCGTTGCGACCCGCGGCACTCGTGGGGTGGCTGTCAAAGATCCGGTGCGATTCATGGAAGCCGTGAACCATGCGAAGAAAATATTGGTGGATAGCTCGGGTAGAGCGGCCCTTACAAAATATGGCACCAACGAGATGTTGACCACACAGCAGGCGTTCGGCGGCTTGCCTACCCGTAACTTCCAAGAAGTCCAGTTCGAGGGGGCCGATAATATTGACGCTGCTGCTATGCTGAAAGTTGCTGAAGATGGCCATAGGAATCTTGTTACTAACAGGGCATGTTTTGGCTGCACAATCGCATGTGGGCGGATAGCACATATTCGGGAAGACCATTTTACGATTGTTAATCGCAAAGAGTACTGGCATGCGTCAGGCGGTCTCGAATATGAAACAGCGTTTGCAGTAGGGTCAGCGGTGGGTGTTGATGATATAGATGCCTGCACGTTTGCTGGGTATTTAACGAATGAACATGGCTTGGATCCGATCTCGTTTGGGGTGACCCTCGCCGCAGCAATGGAACTCTACGAGATGGGGGTCATCACAAAAGAAGATACCGATGGCGTCGAACTTACATTTGGTAACGCCGAGGCGCTAACCATCATGGTAGAGAAGACCGGCAAACATGAAGGATTCGGACAGGTTCTAGGCATGGGCTCGAAGAGGATGTGCGAAAAATATGGGCACCCGGAATTGTCCATGTCGGTGAAAGGCCAAGAGTTTGCCGGGTATGATTCGCGCGCATTGCAGGGTATGGGTCTTGGGTACGCAACGGGCAACCGGGGTGCATGTCACCTAAAACACGATACGTTTGCTGAAGATTACGACGACCAGACCGGCACCGGCAAAGCAGAGCCTTGCAAGAAATCGCAAGATCGGCAGGCCGCGGTAGATTCAACCGGTGTGTGCATGTTTGTAGACTGGGAGACCAAAGATTTTGCGGCGCAGATTGATGCGGCGTGTGAAGGTAACTGGGATGCCGGCCGTTTGATTCAGACAGGCGAACGAATCTGGAATCTCGAACGAATGTTCAATTTGGCCGCCGGGTTTACGGCGGCAGACGATACGCTCCCAGATCGCCTACTAAAGGATCCCTGCCCGAGTGGCACGGCGAAAGGGCGGGTGAACGAATTGGACAAAATGTTGCCCGAGTACTATAGCCTGCGGGGCTGGACCGAAGATGGCCGACCGACGTCAGAGACTTTGGAGAGATTGGGGCTGGCCTGATCTAGTGCGCCTCCACATCAAACTGATTGGCCGGCTAACGGAATATCAGTGCGGTGACGGCACTGTAACGTTACCTGGCGGGGCTACGATCAACGAAGCCTTGTCTGAAGTAGGAGTGCCGCACGATCAAGTAGGTCCAGTGTCACTGAATGATGCCATCGTATCGAAGGACCGTTGGGGGGGCACTTCGTTACGCGAGGGCGACCAATTGACAGTCATGCCGCCCATTAAAGGCGGTTAGTCCGAGAAAAACTGGCAGGCTCTCCCGCGCTTCCGATCTACGAACCCCTTCACTGAGCCCGATGTTCGCCCGCGGTGATCTTCCGTTGTTCCTGATTGCAGCTTTCGTGCTCCTCGTTACCCCGGGACCGGCGGTCTTTTATATCGTTGCGCGAAGTGTGCAGCAGGGCAGCTGGGCTGGCATCGTCTCTGCGGTCGGCGTAGTGACGGGAGGATTCATCCATGTGCTGGCAGGTACGGTCGGACTTTCCGCACTGGTTTTATCATCACCAACTACTTTTGCAACCGTCAAATATCTAGGCGCACTGTATCTGGTATACCTTGGGTTTCGTTCCTTGCTCGGCAAAGATCGAGCAGGAGACCTCAATCTTCAATTGAAGTCACGCCAGTTGCGGCGTGTATATCGGGATGGCCTGGTCGTCAATCTCTTTAACCCGAAGACCATCCTGTTCTTTGTTGCTTTTTTACCGCAGTTCGTAGATTCGACCCGCGGCGATCCCGGTATACAGTTCCTGCTGTTGGGTACCATTCTGGTCACGATGGGGCTTGTAACCGACAGCGTCTATGCAGTTGCGGCGGGGAGCGCAAGCCGATGGTTACAAAAAAGCACCGGCATATTTTCCTACCACCGTTGGTTCGCCGGCACAGTCTACCTCGGTCTTGGTGTGTTTACTTTGCTGGTCCAACCCGTTCGACAGACCTAGTTTCCGTGCCCCACAATAGATATTCGACTTTAGAGAACGTCGCCATTTTGCTTCAGGACGGCGTCAGGCTGTATGCGCGAATCTGGTTGCCGACGGAGGCACAACAGACTCCAGTGCCCGCGGTACTGGAGTTTCTCCCGTATCGCCGAAGAGATGGAACCGCAGCCCGGGATGAGTCCACGTATCCTGCTTTTGCAGAATCCGGCTACGCAGGCGTTCGTGTCGATATACGGGGCCATGGCGACTCCCAGGGGTTGATAGAAGACGAGTATTCATCAAGAGAACTCGCCGACGCCGTTGAAGTGATTGGCTGGATTGCAGACCAACCATGGTGTACAGGTTCGGTCGGGATGATGGGCATTTCATGGGGCGGATTTAACAGTCTGCAGGTCGCGGCCTTACACCCACCCGCCTTGAAAACTGTCATTTCCTTGTCGACCAGCATCGATCGTTACAACGACGACATTCATTACAAGAACGGCTGCCATCTGGCCGCCAACTTCTATTGGTCTGCAACGATGCTGGCCTATGTTTTGTTATATCCAAAAATATGGCGGAGCGGAATATACCTGTTCGACGCCTCAATATGATTTCCGGGCAACGGTTTTTTTATGTTCTGTCTGGCCCGACGGAATGAGGCTGGCCAGAGTCTTTTGGTGGTGGAACACGAGATCGTAAGGTCCCAAAGGCTATAGGTGATCGCGAAGTGCGTAATACAGCATGCCGAAAGCCAAGCCGGGCCACCGAAGTAGCGCGCCCCCTGGAAATTGACGGCGTGGCACCCTAGCAAGAACATCGAAGTCTTCCGCGGTCCCCGCGATCGCGCTCGCCAGCACCCGGCCCGCAAGAGTCGCCAGGGCGACGCCTTGTCCCGAATAACCTAACGCATAAAACGTGTTGCCTTCGAGGCGACCGAACAGCGGCAACCGATTCCGTGTGATCGCAAGGGTTCCACCCCAGCCATAGTCGACGCGAACCTCTGAGAGTTGCGGAAATACTCTCAGCATATACCGTCGCACGAAAGACTTGATGTTCCTTGGAAATCTGCGGGTATAGTTTTCTCCCCCACCGAACAGGAGTCGATGGTCGGAAGTCATTCGAAAATAATCCACGACAAACTTGGTATCGGATACGGCCACACCCTCTCGGATCAAATTGCGCGCATGCTCCTCACCCAAGCTTTCAGTCGCCAAGATAAAATTGTTGATCGGCATGATACTGCCAGTCAGGCGCGGTTCCAGACGGCCGAGGTATCCATTGCAGGCAAGTACTATGAAAGAAGCTCTCAACTGACCGTGATCCGTTCGGATTAACGATTGACCTCCCTCCCTGCATATGCTTTTTACCTTCGAATGGTGATAGATCGTGACGCCCGCATCGGCAGCGGCTTGCCCAAGACCGAGAGCGAAATTCAGCGGGTGAAGATGGCCCGCGCCGCGATCCAGACAACCGCCGTGATATATCGAAGTCGCCAAGTGATTTTCTATTTCCGCCCGGTCGAGTAAATGCGCGTGCTCATAATCGTACTGCGTTCTCAAATGCTCGATGTAACGGACAAGAAACCGGTAATGCGATGGCTTCCAAGCCGCAGTCAGGATCCCAGAGCGAAGGTCGCACGAGATGTTGTGCTGATCGACCCGCTTCCGTACGAGCGCCTTGGCCTCTTCGGCAAGGTGCCAAAGACGTTTGGCGTCTTCTTTGGACACGAGGCGCTCCAACGCCAGCATATCCTGACGTTGGCCGCTGCAAATCTGACCTCCGTTTCGGCCGGAGGCGCCCCAGCCGATCTGCTCTGCTTCCAGGAGTCCCACCCGGTACCCTCGTTCAGCAAGATGCAGCGCGGTTGACAACCCGGTATAGCCACCACCAATGACCCCGACATCGACACGGGATTCGCCTTCAAGGTGAGGATAGGCAGGTGCAGTTGTCGCGGTAGATTCGTACCACGAGTCGAGATCGGTATTGTTTGGCATGGAGAAAATAGCGGAACGTGCCTTTGCATATTGCAAAGTCTTTGAGTCAAAGTAGATAATAAACGCTCGTGCAAAAAACTAATAATTTCGGTTGTCTGCTGTCAGCGGCGAATCTTCTCAGCCGCTTGAATGACGGCGTTCTTAGAATTTATGACTGTCGTTTTTCTTTGTTTGATAAGAATAAAGGATATTCTTCCTATTTAAGTGGTCACATCCCGGGTGCCTCCTACGTGCATCTGGACAATGACCTGTCGGGTTCGGTCACGCCGCGAACAGGGCGCCACCCAATACCGAATGTTGATCGCTTTACAGAGCGTCTCGGGTCATTGGGCATCGAGCGCAGCAATTGGGTCGTCATCTACGACGAGGGTGCTTGTGCCCAAGCGGCTCGATTCTGGTGGCTGTTGCGCTGGGCAGGACACGAGAACGTAACGGTGCTGGATGGCGGGTTTAGAGCCTGGCAGGCCCAGGGCGGGACTGTCACACAGGGACTCGAAGAATATTCCCCGGTGACCTACCCAGCAAAGACCGGCCCCTTCGAGTCGGTCGAGGCAAACGATGTCGCCGAGGCGCTAAATACCGCAACTGGACTCGTGATAGATGCTCGTGAAAACAGACGTTTCGTTGGGGAGGAAGAGCCATTGGACCGGATCGCGGGCCACATTCCGGGGTCGATCAATCGACCATTTCAGAACAACCTCGAAGATGGGATTTTCAAAAACCCGGCGCGGCTGCGGAAGGAATTTGAAGAGTTGACCTTCGGGCATCATCCGCGGGAGGTGATCCATATGTGCGGATCGGGGGTCACCGCGTGCCAGAACCTACTGGCTATGGAACATTGCGGTATGACCGGTTCACGACTGTATGTGGGTTCGTGGAGCGACTGGATCACCGACCCGACCCGCCCCATCGCGGGGAATGCTCGAGATGAATAATTTGTAATCCAAGCATAGCCGTGGATACAGACCGGATAGGAGAGAATCCCATGCGTTTCTGGTGCATTCTTGACCCCGGTCTATGCCAACTGCAGTACTGGCAATAAACCGCGATGCGGCACCACCCTTAGAGTGAAACTGCACGAATACCAAGCGAAGAAAATCCTTCGCGCCCATCAGATCCCCGTCCCTGAGGGCAACCCGTGTTTCTCCGTCGAAGAAGCGGTGGCCGCCGCAAAGGCCCTTGAGGGCAACCGCTGGGTCGTCAAGGCGCAGATTCATGCCGGAGGGCGCGGCAAAGGTGGTGGTGTGAGGGTCGCCTCCTCGATAGAAGAAGTGCGCTCACACGCGAGTGCGATCCTCGGTATGAACCTCATTACTCATCAGACCGGCCCCACCGGCAAGGTGGTCGAAAGACTTCTGATCGAGCGGGGCGTGGAGATTGCGGACGAACTTTATATTGGCTTGGTCGTGGATCGCGGCAGCCAGAGGGTCGTACTCATGGCCAGCTCGGAAGGGGGGGTGGATATTGAATCTGTCGCGATACAGGATCCGGGAAAAATCCGCACGCTTCAGATCGACCCGAAGGAAGGAATGAGTGCGGATGCAGCGCGAGCGGTGGTTGCTGAAATCGGGTTACCCGAGTCTGTTCACGATGATGTGGTCAAGCTCTTGTCTAACCTTTATGACGTCTTTCTGACCTGTGATGCAACGCTCGTTGAAGTCAACCCGCTGGTTGTGACGCGAGATGGCAATATCGTTGCGGTCGACGCCAAGATCAATCTGGATGACAGTGCAATGTATCGGCATCCCGAACTGGCTGAATTACGGGACCTTTCAGAAGAAGATCCGAACGAAATCGCGGCGACTCAAGCAGGTCTTAACTATATCTCTCTTGAAGGCAATATTGGCTGCTTGGTCAATGGAGCCGGATTGGCGATGGCGACCATGGATATCATCAAGCTTCATGGCGGTGAGCCGGCTAATTTTCTTGACGTCGGCGGCGGTGCGACCACAGAACAGGTGTCTGCGGCCTTTCGAATTATGCTGAAGCACAGCAGTGTGCGTGTAATTTTGGTCAATATCTTTGGCGGAATCATGCGCTGCGACGTGATTGCAGCGGGCATCGTCGAGGCCGCAAAACAGGTGGATATCCGGCTCCCCTTAGTGATTCGACTTGAAGGCACAAACGTCGAAAAAGGTCGACAAATTCTTGCCGATTCAAAAATTTCTTTTTTGCCGGCAACCACCATGGACGATGCTGCGCAAAAGGCGGTCGCGGCAGCGAGGAAATAATTCAATGTCGATACTGATCGACCGTACCAGTCGCGTGGTGACCCAGGGCATCACTGGAAAGACCGGCCAGTTTCATACGAGAATGTGTTTCGAGTACGCCGCTGGCCGCGATTGTTTTGTAGCGGGAGTCACCCCGGGGAAGGGAGGACAGAGTGTTGAAAACATTCCAATCTTCGATAGCGTCATCGAAGCGCGCGACAAGAAGGGGTGTAACGTATCTGTTATCTACGTACCCCCTCGTTTTGCTGCTGCGGCAATAGACGAGGCAGTGGATGCAGAGCTCGATCTTGTCATCTGCATAACCGAAGGTATACCGGTTCGCGACATGGTCAGCACACGGCGACGGATGGTCGGCAAAAAGACAATTCTCGTGGGCCCCAATTGCCCGGGGGTCATTACACCAGATGTGCTCAAAATTGGAATCATGCCAGGATATATTCACAGGCAAGGGAGCATTGGTGTGGTGTCGCGTTCCGGAACCTTGACCTACGAAGTTGTCGATCAACTTACCAAGCTTGGCCTGGGGCAGTCTACGTGCGTTGGGATCGGGGGAGACCCCATAAACGGGCTCAAGCATCGCGATGTCATGGCCCACTTCAACGAAGATCCAGCCACCGAAGCGGTCGTGATGTGTGGAGAGATCGGCGGAACCGACGAAGAAGATTGTGCGAAATGGATTGAGCAACACATGTCAAAACCGGTGGTCGCCTTCATTGCCGGGGTCACAGCACCTGCCGGTAAAAGAATGGGACACGCAGGTGCGATTATTGCCGGTGGCAAAGGAGCTGCGTCCGAAAAGATCGCTGCGCTTAAGGCAGCGGGCGTTCATGTTACCCAAAATCCCGCAGAGATCGGGGCTTTAACGAAGCAAGTACTGGGGTAGGGTCTACAGGTTTTTCAATACCTCGTCGATGCTGTTTTTCGCGTCACCGAACAGCATACGAGTGTTGTCCCTGTAAAAAAGCGGGTTGTCTACCCCAGCATATCCGGTTGCCATGCTCCGTTTCAGAACGACCACTGTCTCCGCCTTCCACACTTCCAGCACCGGCATGCCTGCAATTGGGCTGTCTGGCTCCTCTTGAGCGGATGGATTGACAATATCGTTGGCGCCAATCACCAGAACTACGTCGGTGGCCGGCAAATCTAAATTGATCTCATCCATCTCGAGGACAATGTCATAGGGTACTTTTGCTTCCGCGAGCAGCACGTTCATATGCCCTGGCATTCGCCCGGCTACCGGATGAATCGCAAACCGTGCGTTCACGCCATTGTCGCGCAGCGTCTTCATCATATCGGAGACGCTATGTTGTGCATGCGCGACTGCCATTCCATACCCCGGTACCACAACCACACTCTTTGAAGACTGCAGTAGCAACGCGGTTTCCTGCCCCGTAAACACATTGACCTCTCCCTGGGGAGTAACGGCAGCCTTCCCCCCTGTCGTCCCGAACCCACCAAGAATGACCGCCACAAAACGCCGATTCATCGCCCGGCACATGATGTAACTCAAGATCGCTCCGCTGCTTCCTACCAATGCACCAGTCACAATCAGCAGATCGTTCGACAACATAAAGCCCGTTGCAGCCGCCGCCCAACCCGAATAACTGTTGAGCATCGATATGACGACGGGCATATCAGCACCCCCAATCGCAAGCACCATATGCAGACCGAAAACCATGGCCAAAGCCGTCATAAAAAGGAGCGGGAACAATCCGCCTGGTACGTGGCCAGCGGAAACAAACTGGTATCCCAGAAAAATACAGACGATCCCGATCGCTATGTTGAAGAAATGCCTGCCTGGAATCAGCAGCGGCGAACTTGAAATAAGCGCCTGTAATTTTCCGAATGCAGCGACAGAACCAGTAAACGTGACGGCTCCTATCAGAACGCCGAGATAGATTTCAATGGCGTGAATGGTCTGCTCCACACCTTGGTGTTCGATAGCCGGATCGAGATAGTTTGCAACCCCAACCAAAACGGCAGCGAGGCCTACCAGGCTATGGAGAAGGGCGACAAGTTGCGGCACCGCCGTCATCTCGACCCGCCGAGCCACCGCAGTTCCAATGGCGCCGCCAACCGCCATCATCGAAATGATGATTGGGTAGTGGCCAGCCTGCCGGCTGAATACCGTCACAACAATCGCAATCGCCATGCCCGCCATGCCAAAAATATTGCCTCGGCGGGCCGATTCTGGATGGCTGAGGCCGCCGAGACTCAGTATGAAAAGGACGCTGGCAACAATGTAAGCGGATGAAATAATTCCGGCAGACATGCTTAATTTTCTTTGCGGAACATCCGCAACATGCGCTGTGTCACTAAAAATCCGCCGCTGACGTTGATGCTGGCGATAAAAATGGAGAACGCAGCCAATCCGAGAACAAAAAACGATGAAGATGTGGTCTGCAACAAAGCCCCGATCACAATGATCCCGCTAATTGCATTGGTCACGCTCATCAGCGGTGTGTGTAATGCCGGAGTGACATTCCATACCACCTGCCAGCCAACAAATATCGCCAGCACGAAGACGATGAAATGAGCCATAAACGAGGCGGGTGCGACTGCGCCGAGGCCTAAAATTGCCAGGATACCGATACTCATTCCAACGAAGGTGGTAATCGCCCGCTGACGCGCAGTAGGCGCTGGCGGCGCGACGGGCAGTGCCGGGGCAGTAGTGTCGGGTGTTTCACGCCTGTCCGTGGCTGAGAGAACTGTCTTCGGGGTCGGAGGCGGCCAGGTGATTTTGCCTTCATGTACCACGGTCACGGCTCGTATGACTTCGTCTTCCATATTCAGCGCAATTGTGCCGTTCCCCTCAGGGCAGAGTTCAACCAGCAAGTGGCGTAAATTACTGGCGTACAGTTGGCTTGACTGGGCCGCCATTCGACTCGGTAAGTCCGTATACCCGATGATTTGCACGTCACCATCTGTAACGACTTTCTCAGGCTGTGTTAACGAGCAGTTGCCTCCCTGCTCCGCGGCAAGATCAACAATGACACTCCCGGGCCTCATCGAGCGGACCATATCCGACGTGATAAGTTCCGGAGCGGGTTTACCTGGAATCAGGGCAGTCGTAATGATGATGTCGACTTCGCGGGCTTGCGCGCGAAAGAGCTCCATTTCGGCCTGCACAAATTCGTCGCTCATGACCTTGGCATAACCTCCGGTTCCGGAGCCCTCTTCGTCGAAATCCAAGAGCAAGAACTCGGCCCCCATGCTTTTGACCTGCTCTTTGACCTCCGGACGGGTATCAAAAGCCCGCACGATTGCACCCATGCTGCCCGCCGTGCCAATGGCCGCGAGCCCGGCGACTCCTGCGCCGATGACCAGCACCTTGGCCGGTGCGACCTTGCCGGCTGCCGTTACCTGACCGGTGAATAATCGTCCAAAATGATGGGCGGCCTCTATCACAGCCCGGTACCCCGCAATATTGGCCATGGAACTCAGGGCATCGAGCTTTTGCGCCCTGGAAATCCTGGGTACCGCATCGATGGCGAGCGCATTCGCGCCCCTTCGGGCAAGCTGTTCGAGCAGGTCTGGATTTTGAGCGGGCCAGAGAAATCCAACGAGTGTCTGACCGGAGCGGATGAGCTCTGCTTCGTGAAACCCTGCGCTTGGGTGGCGATCGGGGGCACGGACTTTCAGCACAATGTCCGCCTCGTCCCAGATCTTACGAGGATCACCCATCACCGTGACGCCGGCTTTAGCGTAGGACTCGTCGAGAAATCCAGCAGCTCTGCCGGCGTCTGACTCAATCCAGACCTCGAAACCTAACTGTTGAAGTGAGAGCGCGCTGTCTGGTGTTGCAGCGACACGATTTTCGTTAGTAGCCACTTCCTTCGGGACGCAAATTCTCATGATGTTACTCAGGTGCAACTACCGGCTGCGAATGAAAAGAATCGTTCTTTCGGGGATTGGATTGTGTATTAACTTAAATAAAGAGGCAACCAGGCGTAGGCTATTAGACAGAAAGAACTTATGCAAACAGCCAACATCGTCGTCACGTCACCCCATAAATCCGGTATCCTTCCACTACTGGCCTGCAACGATAACAGTGGATCGGATTGTTCATCATGGAAGAACTCAACGAATTGCGTCGACTGCTCCGAGACTTCAAAGAGCGAATTCATTCTCTCAGGGGGTACCTTTGACTACGATCAGCGAAAGGAAAGGCTAGAGGAAGTCTTATTGCGACTGGAAAACCCTGATATTTGGAACGATCCTGCAGAAGCGCAGAAATTGGGTGAGGAACGGGCACGGCTTGAGGAGACGGTCGGAACCCTCGATGATTTGGAGAACGGTATCCAGGACAATCTGGAACTGGTGGATCTTGCGGCCGAGGAAGAGGATGCAATTGCACTGGCTGAAATTCAAAAAGACATAGCTGGACTGCGTGAAAGCCTCGAGCAATTGGAATTTCGCCGCATGTTTTCGGGGGAAGCCGATGAGGCAAATTCATTTCTGGATATCCAGGCAGGCTCCGGAGGCACTGAAGCCCAGGACTGGGCCGAGATGCTGTTGCGGATGTATCTGCGTTGGGCAGAGGCCCAAGGTTTTGATACAGAATTGATCGAAAGATCTGAGGGTGAAGTAGCCGGAATCAAAAGCGCCACGGTTCGAATATGTGGTGATTACGCCTACGGACATCTGCGGACAGAAACTGGCGTGCACCGCCTGGTCAGGAAATCGCCGTTCGATTCCGGAAATCGCAGACACACTTCGTTTGCATCGGTATTTGCATACCCGGAAGTTGATGACAGCATAGAAATCGAAATCAATCCTGTGGATCTCAGGATCGATACCTATAGAGCGAGCGGTGCGGGCGGCCAGCATGTGAACCGGACGGATTCCGCTGTTCGGATCACCCACCTGGCCACCGGTATCGTAGTACAGTGCCAAAACGACCGATCTCAACACCGGAACAGGGCCGAAGCCATGTCTATGCTGCGAGCAAGATTGTATGAAGCGGAGATGCGCCGGAGAAATGAAGCCCAACAGCAATTGGAGAATTCCAAAGCGGATATCGGCTGGGGAAGCCAAATCCGATCCTATGTTCTGGATCAATCGAGAATTAAGGATCTTCGTACGGGCGTCGAAACCAGAAATACACAAGGCGTACTGGATGGAGATCTCAATCAATTCATCGAGACCAGCCTCAAGGCCGGCCTGTAGCATTTCGGTAACGATCGTATGAAAAGCGATGACTTGAGCGAACAGACTGTGCAGCGTCGCGAAAAACTGAAATCGTTACGCGATGCGGGGATAAACCCTTACCCGAACGACTTCCGGCGGGATAGTTCAGCCGGTGAACTGCTGGAACGTCATGCAAACACCAGCGTCAAACAGCTTACCGATAAACAGATACCCGTTCGAGTCGCAGGGCGATTGATGTCTCGTCGAATTATGGGGAAAGCGAGTTTCGCTCATATCCGTGATGAAAGTGGACAGATCCAACTGTACCTGCAACGTGAACAGTTGCCAGATGGCCTCTACGACGAATTTAAGAAGTATGACCTCGGCGACATTGTCGGAACTGCCGGCATTATGTTTCGCACCAAAACGGGTGAACTCAGTATTCGGGTAAATCAGATACGCCTGCTGGTTAAGTCTTTGCATCCGCTGCCAGAGAAATATCATGGACTGACAGACGTGGAGACGAGATACCGGCAGCGGTACCTCGACCTGATGGTTAACGAGGAATCTCGTGAAGTCTTTCGGCGTCGGTCCGCTACTGTTACAGCGCTTCGTCGATTTCTCGACGATCGCGGATATCTTGAAATAGAGTCGCCCATCACTCTGCCCATCCCGGGCGGTGCAAACGCCCGGCCATTCGTGACTCATCACCATGCTCTCGATATGCAACTCTATCTGCGCGTTGCGCAGGAGCTTGCAATTAAGCGGTGTCTCGTAGGGGGCTTCGAAAGAGTCTACGAACTTAATCGAAATTTTCGTAACGAGGGACTCAGCACTCAACATAATCCGGAGTTCACGATGCTCGAGTACAACGAGACCTACCTGGATTACGTTGACTACATGAATTTCACCGAAGAAATGTTGCGTGAAGTCGCAAGAGAGGTAACCGGCTCCTTACAGGTTTCGTACCAGGGCAATACTGTTGATTTCGGTAAGCCGTTCGCAAGAATGGGACTGCGTGAGGCCGTCGTCCACTATTACGACGGAATATCGGAATCCGACTGTTCCGATGCTGAAAAACTTCGATCTGTATTGGACTCTTTACACGCGCCTGCCGATCGCGAAAGGTCAGTAAACGGACTATTGCTGGATCTGTTCGATGCCAGTATTGAAGAGCAACTGATTCAGCCCACTTTCATCACAGGATACCCACTTGAGGTATCTCCCTTATCTCGACGGAATGACGAGACTCCAAATATTGCAGATCGCTTTGAGCTTTTTGTGGCAGGAAAAGAGCTTGCAAACGGTTTCTCAGAGCTTAACGATGCGGAAGATCAGTCCAACCGATTTCTCGAACAGGCGCAAGCCAAGGCCGAGGGAGATGAAGAGGCAATGTTTTATGATACGGATTACATCAGGGCACTCGAGTACGGATTGCCACCAAATGCAGGCGGTGGCATCGGGGTCGATCGGCTGGTGATGATTCTCACCGACAGTCCCTCGATCCGCGATGTCCTGTTGTTCCCGCATATGCGGCCTGAGCGGGCGCCTGGGGAACAGTAGGCTCGCTGATCCCATCCAAGTTCGTTACACACCCGTCATGATGGCCCCTCTCGAGATTCGAATCGGCCTGCGCTACACCCGCGCCAGACGCAGGAACCATTACATTTCGTTTATTTCTCTGATTTCGGTGCTTGGCATTGTGATAGGGGTCTGGGCGCTGATCACCGTGTTGTCTGTTATGAACGGGTTCGAGAGGGAGTTGCGCGAGAGAATTTTGACTGTCGCATCTCACCTGACCGTTACTGGCCGTGACGGCCATCTCAAGGAATGGCCCAGATTGGCAAAGCGCTTAGGCGAAGTGACCGAAGTGACGGGCTCCGCTCCTTATATCCTCGCACAAGCGATGTTGGCCAACGGGAATGCGACGACCGGCGCGCTGATCAGGGGGATAGTACCGGATCAGGAACGATCCGTCTCAAGCGTTTTTCAGCATTTACGCAGTGGTAATCTCGATGAATTTAAAACGGGGAAATGGGGCGTAGTTCTTGGCTCTGAATTGGCATTAAAACTGGGTGTCGAAACTGGCGACAAGATCACAGTGATTGCTCCGCGGGGCAGGGTGAGTATTGCTGGGGTGTTGCCAAGATTGAAACGATTTACAGTTGTCGCGATATTTGAATTGGGCATGTACGAGTACGATAGCACCCTGGCACTAATTCAGATTGATGATGCGGCACAACTTTTTCAATCCCAAGGCGCAGTTAGCGGACTCAGATTGTCAGTGGAAAATGTATATCGCGCACCGCTGATTCGTTCGATCATTGCGCAAAAGCTAGGGAGTGAGTTTTTAGTCAGCGACTGGACACGCGAACATGAGAATTTTTTTCGAGCACTTCAGATAGAAAGACGGGTGATGTTTCTTATATTGCTCCTTATCGTTGCCGTTGCTGCCTTCAATATTGTATCAACGCTGGTTATGGTTGTTACCGATAAACAGAGAGATGTCGCAATATTGCGCACTTTGGGATTCAGTGCCCGCAGCGTGATGGCAGTTTTTATGGTGCAAGGAACACTAATTGGCCTGATTGGTACAACGATTGGCGGGGTAGTAGGAGTGATCACGGCATTGAATGTGGAAACCCTGGTTCCTTTTCTCGAGAATCTTTTTCGGATCGAGTTTTTTCCAGCCAGTATCTACGTGATTTCCGACTTTCCCGCCGAGATGCGTTGGCGGGATGTTGGCCAAATCATCTTCGTCTCATTCACTTTGAGTTTTCTCGCCACTATCTACCCCGCATGGCGGGCTTCGACAGTACAGCCAGCGGAGGCGTTGCGTTATGAATGAGCCGCCCGCTCCAATACTGTCTTGTTCCGGCCTGGTTAAGACTTTTGACCACCATGGGGCCCCCATCCATGTTTTACGCGGCGTGGATCTCTTGCTGGGCGAAGAACAATCGATCGCGATCGTTGGGGCGTCAGGATCCGGCAAGAGCACACTACTGCACTTGCTCGCTGGGCTCGATCAGCCCACCGCCGGACACATCAGTATCAACGGAGCCGACTTGGGCTCACTCGACGAGAGAGGGCGTGGCGCTCTGCGCAATCGGACCCTTGGTTTTGTCTACCAGTTTCATCATCTATTGCCGGAATTTACTGCTGAAGAAAATGTAGCGATGCCGCTTTTAATTCGCCGCGACCGTCATAGGGAGGCCTTAGGCCGGGCTCGGCGGATATTGCGCAGGGTGGGGCTGGAGCACCGTCTCGGCCATAAACCCGCCCAAATGTCCGGCGGTGAACGCCAACGAACTGCGATTGCCCGCGCGGTTGTCGGCGGGCCCAAGTGCCTCTTGGCAGACGAGCCCACCGGAAACCTCGACCAAGAAACCGCGGCGGGTGTCCAATCTCTGTTGTTGGAGTTGAATCAGGAGCACGGTACCCGGTTGATCCTGGCCACTCATGATCTCGACCTCGCTCACCGCACACAACAGGTGTTTGAACTTCGAAACGGAATTCTCTCGCCATTAGAGGCCTAGCCTCCGGGCAGAGATCACTACGAGCTGCCTAAACACGTGTCAGCGGAGCCCGCTGCGGACCCGGGTTCATTCCGTTTATACTGGAGTGATACTCCTATCAGGATGATCAGGCCAGGCAAGGATCGTTGTTAACATCCGCGCGGATCAGGTAGCACGGCATGCAAGCGTCATTCGAGCGCTTGATGCAGCACGCCGTGCAGGCGTATAAAAAATTACTTTCGTGACCGAACCTGCCGTTGACAACTAAGATCCATCTCCGGTGAGCGGCGTCGAGCTATACAAACGATTGCTGGTATATGCCCTGCCGTACCGCTGGGTCTTTGTTGCCGGAGTCATCGGGATGGTGGCGGTGGCAGTCTCGGAGGCCTCGTTTGCAGCGCTTCTCAAACCGATCATGGACGGTGGGTTCGTCGAGCGGGATTCGGCGACCATCCGATTGACCCCGCTGCTGTTGATTGGAGCGTTTCTGATCAGAGGGGTCGGCTCATTCGCAGACCAATACAGTATCGGCTGGATTGGCCGAAGAGTGGTATTTGACCTCCGTACAGAAATGTTTGAGCGGATGATTCACTTGCCTGCCCGGTATTACGATCACCATTCCTCGGCTGCCCTGGTTGCGAAATTGATCTACGATGTAGAGCAAGTTGCCCTGGCCACAACAATGGCGGTACGGGTGTTGATCAAAGATTCGCTGTTGACGCTGGTGTTACTTGGCTGGCTAGCCTATCTCAACTGGCAGCTCACCCTGATATTTTTGACGGTGACACCCATTGCCGCCGTTATCATCCGTGCGGCGAGCAGACGATTTCGAACTACCAGTGAGAAAATTCAGACATCAATTGGGCATATTGCCCATGTGTCCAAAGAAGCTTTCCAGGGACATCGAATTCTCAAAGCATTTGGTGGATACCAGCAGGAAGCTCAAGCCTTCGGGGAAGCCAATTTGCGGAATCGGCGGCAGGCAATCCGCAAGGCAGCTATCGCGGCAGCCAGCGTACCTTTACTACTGCTATTTGTTGGGTCCAATGTTGCCGCTGTCATCTACTTAGCAATGACCGGTGCCACGGGTTCTTTTATCAGCGCGGGAACCTTCGCATCATATCTGGCAGCGATCTTGATGCTAATGGCACCAATAAAGCGACTGGCCAAGGTCAACGAACTCGTACAAACCGGTGTTGCCGCTGCAGCGAGCGCGTTCCAGATTCTGGATGAGGAGGTCGAGCCTCCGGGGGGCGGACGCTCTGAGACCAGGCTTAGCGGTTCGATCGAATTCAAAAACGTATCGTTCCGTTACGATGACGACAAACCACAGGCCCTCACGGACCTGTCCTTTTCTCTAAAGCCAGGCGAGACGGTGGCTATTGTTGGCGAATCTGGAAGCGGAAAATCTACGATCGCATCAATACTGCTTGGTTTTTATACCGATTTTGAGGGCGAAGTATTGTTGGACGGCGTATCAATCCGAGAATATCAACTGATGTGCCTGCGCCAGAATATCGCCTTCGTTCCACAAGATGCCATCTTGTTTGATGACACTATCGAACGAAACATTCGCTACGGGATGGATGAAGATGAGCAACGGGTCAATACAGTCCTGGAGGCAACCCAGATCAAGAGTTTTTCCAATCGGCTGCCACGTGGACTCGATACCAAGATCGGTGAGCGGGGCGGGCGATTGTCCGGCGGCCAGCGTCAGCGAATAGCGATTTCCCGAGGCCTTTACCGGGAAGCCCCCATCTTGATTCTCGATGAAGCGACATCCGCACTCGACAATATTTCCGAAAAGGAGGTTCGTAAGGCGATCCGTCAAATTTCATTGGGTCGGACGATCATAATGATCGCCCATAGACTGACCACAGTCATCGATACGGACTGCATATACGTGCTGCAAGGTGGGCGAATTGTCGAATCTGGGCGCCACAGCGAACTGCTTTCCAGGGGTGGATACTACAACGCGCTTTACCGAAACCAACTGGAGAGTGCAAGGGAAGGAGACGAAGTACTTAACCCGCCAAAATGAATCTAGTTTTCCAGGCCATCGAAAAGACCTGGTACCGAAGGAGCCCATGGTCAGTTTTGTTGCTTCCCTTGAGTGTGATCTATGGCGCATTGATCCAATCGCGGGCAGTCGCCTATCGCTTTGGCGCCCTGCGACGCTCGGAG
>CAJXWH010000020.1 GCA_913062915.1 uncultured Acidiferrobacteraceae bacterium
GCCACCGTCCTCAATCTTGCCAATTTCTGGAAAAAAAAGCGTGGCGAGAGTCGCCACGCTTAAACCACCATAAGGAGGATGGAGGATGGAGGATGGAGGATTTTTGCGCTTTGTCTGCTTCCGGTTGGGCTACCGTGACCTGCTATTGCCAAGTCGATAGTAGCATCGTTCGCGTGTCGAACACTTTCGAGTATTATTATTTCCTAATAACCTAAAAAAGTCAACCACTTTTTAGACATATGATGTTTCGGTCCTCACCCCACAACATCTAGTGGTTTTTCGACAAATCGTTGCCGATTCGGCCTCCCATGTCCCTGCCCCGCATTCGACCCCCGAAATCCCGTCGCTGAGTCGCCATGTCAGTCCCACCCAGGCCGCCAATGCCCCGGCGACCCATTCTGCCCGCCACCCCTACTTCTGGGCGATTGCGGGGTCGAGCAACTCGATCCAGTGCCGGACCGGCAGGCGCGCCTCCTTCCCCAGATGAAGCAAGCACCCGATGTTTGCGCTTGCAATCAATTCGGGTTGATCCTCCTGCAGTACCGCCAGTTTGTTTCGCAACAACCGATTCGCGATCCTGGGCTGCAATAACGAATAGCTGCCGGCCGAACCGCAACAAAGATGCGCCTCCCGCACCGTTGCCAGCTGCCACCCATAACGACGGAGAAGTTCCTCGACCTGTCCATGAACCTTCTGACCGTGCTGCAATGTGCAAGGCGCGTGGTATGCGACGCGTCTCGCGTTGCCGCTTGGAAGACCACCTGGTTTTTCAACCGCAACGACTTCCGAGAGATCACGAGTCAATGAGCTGATCCGTGCGGCCTTCTCGGCATAGGCTCGGTCCCGCGCCAGCAACTGCCCATATTCTCGCACCGTCACACCGCACCCACTCGCCGTCATCACGATGGCTTCACAGCCCTTCTCTATCTCCGGCCACCACGCGTCAATATTCCGGCGCATGTACCGCTCGGCTTCCGCAGTCGCGCCGAGATGCAAGCTCAAAGCGCCACAACACCCCGCCTCCGGCGGTACCACGACAGAGATTCCGGCGCGATCCAAAACCCGTGCTGCTGCCGCATTAATCACGGGAATCAACGCCGGTTGAACACAGCCATCCAGTAGCAACATTCGCCGTGAATGCCGTATCGAAGGTATTCGGCCTGCGTCTCGTCGCGCTGGAAGGGTCTTCGCGATAACGGGCGGCAGGGCCGGCCGTACCCAACGGCCGATTCGTGACAACAGGCCGAACCATTTACGCGAAGTCATAATCTTGCGCAGCGCAAAACGAACCAAACGGTCCTTCGAGGATCGCCGCACCTGCTGTTCTGCCAGTTCGCGGCCGATCTCAAGCAATCGGCCATAGCGCACCCCAGACGGACAAGTGCTCTCGCAGGAACGGCAGGTAAGGCACCGGTCGAGGTGAAGCTGGGTGCGACTCGAAACGGTGTTCCCCTCCAGCATGGACTTCATAAGGTAGATTCGACCGCGTGGCCCATCGAGTTCATCACCGAGCAATTGGTAGGTAGGACATGTCGCGTTGCAAAATCCGCAATGAACACACTTCTGCACGATTCGGGCCGCCTCTTCAGCAGCCGCTCGGTCCTCGTAAGACGTGGAAACGCGAAGGTCCATCGCGTTAGATCTCCTCGTACAGTCGACCAGGATTCAGAATGCCCGCGGGATCGAACGCATTCTTAAGATTTCGGTGCAACGTCGCGAGCCCGGGCGCAAGCGGATGAAACACACTCAAAGATCGGTCCCCACCCCGAAACCTGGTGGCATGACCGCCTACTGCCTGAACCGCAGCACGGATGGCCTCGTCGCCTTGCCTGCTCGACAACCAACGCTGGGCACCACCCCAGTCCAACAGTGTGTCACCTGGCAATCCCAACGGTGGTGTGGCCGGCGGCACCGCCAACCGCCATAGAACGTCGGTCGATTCGAAAAAAGGAAGCTGTTGTTCGCGCAGTGCCCGCCAAAATAGGCTGCCTGCCGGATCCTGCGCACCGCCAAGGTCGCGGACTGCCGCAGCCACACCCGCTTCAGTACCCGACAGCCGGATTCGAAGTTCGTTGGTCAAGTAGCAAGCCGCGCTCAGCGGCAACGGCTGCGCTGCCCATTCGTTCATCTTCGCAATGGCAATATCTTCGGAAACCTCATACACCCGCGTCTGCTCCGCCTCCGGCACGGGAAGAACTTTGAAAGAGACATCGAGTATGGCGCCGAGTGTTCCCATAGCGCCGACCATCAAACGAGAAACATCGTAGCCGGCCACATTTTTCATCACCTGGCCGCCAAAGTGTAACCACTCACCGCTGCCATTGACGCACGTTACCCCCAGCACGAAATCGCGCACTGACCCCAAGTACGGACGGCAAGGACCCGACAAACCCGATGCGACGATGCCACCAATTGTGGCGGCCGACCCGAAATCCGGGGGCTCAAAAGCCAGGCACTGACCCGATCCGTTGAGCATCGCCTGGACCTCAGCGATTGGCGTTCCGGCACGGACGGTCACGACCAGTTCGGTCGGCTCGTAACTGAGTACTCCAGTGTGGCCGGACACATCGACTTGCTCGCCCCGGGGCTGGCGACCCAGGAAATGCTTCGTATCCCCCCCGGTAATTCGAAGCGGCGTACCCAGGGCGTTTGCCTCCCGGATACGCTCCACTAGGCGTTCACTCCAGTCCGCCACGCCCATTAACTCGGTCGCGTCAAAACCGCTCGATCTCTGGGAGCGGGAGTTGGCCCGCATGAACGTGCATCGCATTGAACTCCGCACAACGGGCGAGTGTGGGCACCGCCTTGCCTGGGTTCAATACCCCCCGCGGATCGAACGCGTTTTTCAGTGCATGGAACTGCTGCAGTTCTGGTTCCGAGAACTGCACACACATCTGGTTGAGTTTTTCTACACCCACGCCATGTTCACCGGTAATGGTTCCCCCCGCGTGTACACAGAGTTCGAGTATCTGCCCGCCGAGCTCTTCGGTTCGGCGAAACTCGTCGGGCTGGCTGGCATCGTAAAGAATCAACGGGTGTAGATTTCCATCTCCGGCGTGAAAAACGTTGGCAACACGCAACCCGTATTGCTCGGACAACGAGGCTATTCCTTTAAGTACATTACCCAGTTGTTTTCTGGGGATGGTGCCATCGATACAGTAGTAATCTGGCGAAATCCGCCCCACAGCCGGGAACGCATTTTTTCTCCCCGACCAGAACTTTAATCTTTCATCTTCCGAGCGGGAGATGCGAACCTCCCGGGCGCCTTTTTCGAGAAATAATCCAGTCACCCGTTCAACCTGCTGAGACACTTCAGACTCGGTCCCATCAAGTTCACAGATAAGTATGAAGGCTGCATCGACCGGATAACCGCAGGCCGCAAATTCTTCAGCCGCCCGAATCGCCAGATTGTCCATCATCTCCAACCCTGCCGGCACAATCCCGCTGGCAATCACTGCCGCCACGGCATCGCCCGCCTGTGTCACCTCGTCGAACACAGCAAGCAACGCCTGCGCAGTCACGGGTCTGGGTAATAATCGTACGGTGACCTCCGTAACGATACCGAGCATGCCCTCCGACCCGTTCAACAGTGCCAGTAAATCGTAGCCCGGGGTATCCGGCGTATCGCCCCCCAGCGTTACACGCTGCCCATTGGTGAGCACCACTTCGAGCTTCAAAACGTTGTGCACGGTGAGCCCATACTTTAAGCAATGAATTCCACCCGCATTTTCTGCGACATTGCCTCCTATGCTGCAGGCAATCTGCGACGAAGGATCGGGTGCGTAATACAAACCAAGGTGCGCTACCGCTTCTGAGATTGCGAGGTTTCTGACTCCAGGCTGAACACGGGCAGTACGGTTCGTCGGATCGATCGCCAGAATTTGATTGAAGCGGGCAAGGCTCAAGACGATCCCATCCTTATGGGGCCGCGCGCCACCTGACAGGCTGGTTCCCGCTCCGCGGGCCACGACCGGTAGGCCATGCGTCTCACAATAGCGCATCACGTTGCAGATCTGATCTACGTCGGTAGGGATCACCACAGCAAGCGGCAGCTCCCGGTACGCGGTGAGACCGTCACACTCATAGGGCCGCAGCGCTTCAACGTCGCTAAGCAGGCAATCCGCCGGCAGCAACCGACGAAGTTCGGCAATCAATTCGGGTGCACGCAATGGGTAAAAAGAAAATTCCTGTCTGCTCAGTAGGCAAGCCAGTATGCCATAGGCAACAGTCGCAGATTGAAAGCTAAAGACGAGGTGGTCAGACCCTTTTTAAGCATCGAAAACCTGTGAACTTTCGAGGTAAAATCTCCCGGGCTGGCCAATAGCTTTAGGATCATGGGCGCTCGAAATTACACAACGACCGACGTATTTTTTCTTCTCGCAGATGATGCACTGACCACGCTATTTGGCAGGCCGCGTCCGACCGGCCGAAAAGACCCCAGCGCAGCGGTGGATGAAGGGCCGCTTTCCTCGATCGAGAAAACACAAAGTGCTCATCTCATGCGCGTCAATCACTCGGGTGAAGTTTGCGCCCAGGCCCTCTACCGAAGCCAGGCATTAACCGCCCGTTCAGACACGCTCAAAAAGCGCATGGTCCAGGCCGCCCGCGAAGAAAACGACCATCTACTCTGGTGCGAAGACCGGATCAAGGCACTTGGGGGGCAAAAGAGCCTGTTGAACCCCATCTGGTATGCCGGATCGTTTGCACTTGGGGCTGTGGCAGGGCTGATTGGTGACCGGTGGAATCTGGGATTTCTCGCCGAGACGGAACGCCAGGTCGAAAAGCATCTCGAAGGTCATCTCGACCGCCTCCCTGCTCGCGACGCCCGCAGTCGCGCTGTCGTTCGGCAAATGAAGGAGGATGAAGCCGACCATGCCACGACTGCGCTGCGAGCCGGCGCAGCAGAGTTACCGGGTCCCGTCAAAAACTGGATGCGACTCACAAGTCGGGTGATGACAACAGCCAGCCACTGGCTCTGATTCCATCGCCTCTTTTCCGTTTAGAAGGGATTCTAAGGACACCTTCCAGCTGCGAGCTTGTTGGCGTCGCCCTCTTCTTGATCTCGAGGCCAACGGTTGATAAACCCACCGAACTGACCGGTTGACAGCACGCTCTACCGTCGCTAACGTGGCGGCGCTTACTTGAGGTTCCGTCGTCGCCCTTCGCGGCACGGTGAAACGGGAAGTCGGTGCGCGCAGTTGCTTGCGCAATCCCGACGCTGCCCCCGCAACGGTAAGTGAGAACAACTGACGCAACACCACTGTGGTCGAACTTCACGGGAAGGTGTCAGTTCCGGGCCGATAACTGGCCCACTCACGAGCCCGGAGACCGGCCCCGAGTAATCAAACAAAACCCACTGCGGCGGGCGGTGCGGAGCAAGAATTCATTCCATCCCTCACCCCCCTCCTCGAAATCATCAGCGCACGGGTGTGTGCGGGAGGGATTTAAATGAAACGTGTTCTGCGATTGATCTGCGGCCTGGCCGCACTATTCTCATTTTCATGCCAGGTGCACGCCGCGGTGAGCGCCGTCGACGACACCGGACAGGTCGTCACTTTATCTACACCGGCAATGCGGATCATCAGCATGGCGCCCAACCTTACCGAGATCCTGTTTTACATTGAGGCGGGATCGCAAATCGTTGGCGTCGTCGACTACAGTGATTTCCCCTCGGAAGCCCGCGACATTCCAAAGATCGGGGCCAGCCACCAATTCGATATTGAAGCCATTCTTGCGTTGCAGCCGGACCTCGTTGTCGCATGGGAAAGCGGTAACCCGACCGAAGATCTGGCGAAACTCGTACAGCTTGGACTGCCCATCTTCCGAACGGAACCCCGCACGCTAAACGACATCGCCACGCTAATGCAGCGCCTTGGGAGATTGATAGGGAACCCGGCAATCAGCGACGTTCTCGCGGCAACGTTTCTGGAGGGTACGGCCGCCATCCGCGAAACTTATCAACAACGACAGAATCTTACAGTGCTCTACCAGGTCTGGAGCGACCCGATCTACACATTGAATGGCGAGCACCTGATCAGTCGCCTTATCGAGCACTGTGGCGGCACCAACATCTTCTTTGAACTCAAGACCTTAGCACCTGTCGTGTCCACAGAATCAGTCATAGAGCGAAATCCCGATGTCATCATTGCCGGCGGTTATGGGGGAGCAATCCCCGAATGGCTGGGCGCATGGAACCAGTGGTCCAGCATGCAGGCCGTGAAATCGAAAAGCCTTTATACCGTCGATGCCGATCAAATCAGCCGCATGGGCCCACGAATCCTGCAAGGCATGCAGGAACTGTGTCAAGCCATCGACCATGCGCGTGGGAAGTCCTGATTTGACGTACAACCAGTCTCTTCGGGCACGACGCGCGTTGCCGCTCCTCGCGGTCGCGGTAGGACTGTCCTTCCTGATCGCCCTCTCATTTGGAAGCGCAAACATCGACTGGGCAACGGTTGTTGAAACTTTTAAAACGGGCAGCGCGAGTTTCGATCACACGGTCGTGATGGAGCTTCGGTTGCCACGTGCCGCCAGCGCGTTCGTCGTGGGTGGAATGCTCGCACTCGCCGGCGTACTCATGCAGGTGTTGCTTCGAAACCCACTGGCCGATCCTTACGTGCTCGGGATCTCAGGAGGGGCAGCCGTTGCCGCCTTACTCGCGATGCTCCTCGGCTGGCAATCCGGCCTGATCTCAACCGCGGCGGCGGGTGGCGCGATGCTTTCCATGGCGCTGGTGTTTACGTTGGCTCGAGGACGTGGTGACTGGTCCTCCACCCGGCTCCTCTTAACCGGGGTGGTGCTGGCAGCGGGCTGGGGCGCAGGTATCAGTTTTATTCTCGCCGTCAGCCCTTCCTCCCACCTCTACAGCATGCTTTTCTGGATGATGGGAGATTTTGGAAATTCTGGCCCAGGATATATCCGCTCCATTTTGCTTGGCGCCGGGCTCGCAACGACTCTGCTGTTCGCCCGCAGCTTGAACCTTCTATCCGCCGGGGAGCTTCGAGCAGAAGCACTCGGAGTGCACACCCTGGCCGTGCGGCTCAGTATTTATTCGCTGGCGAGCATACTGACCGCGGCAGCGGTCACCTTGGCGGGGACAATCGGTTTTGTAGGGTTAGTCGTGCCCCACATGGTCCGATTAGTCACTGGCTCCGATCATCGAATCGTATTGCCATCCTCCGTCCTACTCGGTGGAATATTGCTGGTATTGGCAGAGACTTTGGCCCGCACCGTCCTGGCGCCCCGCATGCTACCGGTCGGCGTAATTACCGCGTTTATCGGCGTGCCCCTCTTTCTTTATCTATTGCGCAGAGGCAGCAAAAGACGGGCAAAATGACGACATTGCAAGTACGTCATCTCACTGTAGAAATCGGTTCAGCCGTGGCCTGTCACGATCTTTCACTTATCTTTCATCCGGGCGAAGTGTGGTCTGTCCTTGGTCGCAATGGCGTCGGTAAATCGACGCTACTGTGCACGCTGGCCGGACTCCGCCCCGCCACAGCAGGAACCATACTCGTGGAGGATATGTCATTGGACCACATCTCGCGTCGCAAACGGGCGCAAACCATCGGGATTCTGTTCCAGGAGCAGGATCCTACATTCCCGGCAACGGTATTGGAAACGGCGCTGACCGGGCGGCACCCCTGGCTGTCCCTCTTCGAAGGGGAGGGGGAAACTGATATCGAGATGGCATCACGTGCATTGGAGCAGCTGGACCTCGATGGCATGGAGCAACGGGAGTTGTGGTCTCTGTCTGGAGGGGAACGACGGCGTGTTGATCTGGCAGCTCTCGTCTTACAGCAAACCCGGGTGATGCTTCTAGATGAACCGGTCAATCATTTAGACCTGCACTATCAGGTGGACGTGATGGGTCAGCTGGTTCACAACTGGCAACAGGACGGGGGTATCGTGATCATGGTGATGCATGATGTAAACCTGGCGATGCGGTTCAGCGATCACCTTTTACTGCTGTTCGGCGATGGCGAAACTCATCATGGAAATGCAGCCGACCTTGCAACAGAAGAAAACTTCTCACGCCTTTACGGTCATCCGCTGCGCCGTTATCCGGCCAACGGCCAACATTTTTTCCTGCCAGCATAAAGCCGTCATGATGCGTCGACTCAACACCGGATACAGGAAGTGCCGACAGCTCAGAGTGGATTAAGCCCAATCCACCTCGGGAAAAACGTCAGGCAGAAAATGCCTGGATACCGGTCTGCGCACGTCCGAGAATCAACGCGTGAATGTCGTGCGTGCCCTCGTAGGTATTGACCGCTTCGAGATTCAGAACATGTCGAATCACATGGTATTCGTCTGCGATTCCATTGGCGCCGTGCAAGTCCCGCGCCACGCGAGCGATTTCGAGCGCCTTACCGCAGTTATTGCGCTTCAAGAGCGAGATTGCCTCGGGCGAACTGCGACCCGCATCGATCATACGTCCTAACCTGAGACAGGCCGTCAAACCCAGAGTGATCTCAGTCTGCATATCGGCAAGCTTTTTCTGTACCAGCTGGTTGGCGGCCAATGGTCGACCAAACTGCTGACGTTCGAGCGTGTAACTTCTCGCCGCATGCCAGCAAAACTCCGCCGCCCCCAAAGCGCCCCACGCAATACCGTAGCGAGCCCGGTTGAGACAACCAAAAGGACCCCGTAAGCCGCTGACTCCGTCGAGCAGGTTCTCGTCAGGGACGAACACATTGTCCATCCCAATTTGCCCCGTTACCGAGGCACGCAGCGAGAACTTCCCCTCGATATGAGTAGTCACAAGCCCTGCCATATCCTTCTCTAATAAAAAACCACGAATCACGCCATCCTCGTCCTTGGCCCAGACAACAAAAACATCCGCAATCGGCGCATTGGTAATCCACGTTTTCGTGCCGGACAGGTGAAATCCGCCATCCACTCGGTGGGCGCGGGTTTTCATGCCGCCTGGATCCGAGCCATGGTCGGGTTCCGTCAGCCCAAAACAGCCAACCCATTCGCCCGTCGCAAGCCGTGGCAGAAACTTCTGACGTTGATACTCACTGCCATAGGCATGTATCGGGTACATCACCAGGCTTGATTGCACACTCATTGCGGAGCGGTACGACGAGTCCACCCGCTCAACCTCACGGGTCATTAGCCCGTAGCAAACATAATTGAGGCCTGCACAGCCGTACCCATCAAGGACTGACCCCAACATTCCCAGCTGACCCATCTCGGTAAGGATCTCTCGATCGAACCGCTCCTCGCGGTGCGCCTTCAGAATCCTGGGTTGTAACTGTTCCTGGCAATAACGGCGCACGTTGTCACGAACCATTCGCTCGTCTTCAGCCAAGTCCTCGTCAAGCAGCAAAGGATCCTGCCAATCAAAAGATGCCGCACTCGGTTCACCCATAATCAATCCTCGCGTTACAACCACCCAAAAAAAGACCTGTGAATACCCGCAATGATCTGGCGTCTCACTTTACCGAAAGTCGACCGCTGCCACAAATAAGGCAGACCACTGACACTGCGGTATAAATCCGCCAAACGCTGTCTCGCTATAATCGGTGACGCTCAATGACTGTCTTCGCACATGCTGCTCGATCAATTCAGTTCTTTTTTACAGGTCGTTCTCGTCGACCTGGTGCTCGCTGGCGACAACGTGATCGTGGTCGGCATGGTTGCCGCTACGGTCGCAGCCGACCAGCGCCGTCGGGTGATCCTGGTCGGGATCGCGATGGCCGCGCTGATGCGGGTTGGCTTTGCCCTGGTCACGATACAATTGCTGCAGGTGGTCGGCCTGCTTCTCGCAGGTGGTCTGTTGCTGCTGTGGGTTGCCTGGAAATTGTGGCGAGACTTGCGCTCCAGTGCCAAGCAGAGCGAAAGCGGGTCACCACACAAACCGCATTCTGTCGGTAGCGCCGTGTTCCGAATCGCGTTGGCAGACCTGTCCATGTCTCTTGACAACGTACTGGCTGTAGCGGGCGTCGCGCGCGATCATCCCGTGATTCTTGTTTTTGGTCTCGCTTTGTCCATCGTTTTAATGGGGGTTGGCGCCACCGTGGTGGCCCGAGCTCTTGAGCGTTATCACTGGATTGGTTATGCCGGCCTTGGGGTAATATTGTACGTTGCGGCCTCCATGATCTGGACGGGTGCAACGGACCTTATCCCGCACTTGCCTCTGTCCTGACGGAGCCACCCGAACCCATGTCATTCACCCAGCATTTGAACGCCGCCCCTAACGAAGAATTTTTAGTTACGACACGCATTCTTGTCCTCATCGCTGTTCTGCTGTTTGGGTTCGCGGGAAATGCGATGGCGGAATCACATGCCTATAACCAGGCACTCGATGCCTATAACAACAAGGATTACGAAACAGCGCTTCCGATTTGGCGGAAATTGGCGGCAGAAGGCGACGCCAATGCGCAGTACGCACTGGGTGTCGCCTACTTTAAAGGACAAGGCATTTCTCGAGACCTCAGCGAGTCGATGAAATGGTTCGAACGCGCGGCCAACTCAGGCAATGTTCAGGCAATGTTCAATCTCGGCGCTGCCTACTGGGAAGGCAACGGGACCCGGCAAAGTTATGCGGAGGCGGTTGAATGGTGGGAGAAATCGGCCGCAGCCGGTCAGTCTGCGGCGCAATACAATCTCGGGCTCGCATATTATCTTGGAAAAGGGGCGGAACAGGATCTCGACCAGGCCCTGAAGTGGATTCGCCAAGCGGCAGAGAACGGCCACACGGGCGCCCAAGAAGTACTGCGCGTGATCGAAAAAGAACTGCCCCAGATTCCAACCCCGCAGATCGAAACTTCGCAACCTAAGGAAACCGACAGCCAACCCGAAGCTCCGCAGACCCCCGCGGCGGAACAAGTGGGATCCGCCGAATATCAAACTGCGGTCGTAGCGGCGCACGGCGGCCAAGCGTATCCAGGGCAGGATGAAAACGGGACCGTGCTGGCTAATCTCGCAGGAGGCACGCCAATAAAAATTTTGGCGCTGAAGGGCGATTGGGCCGAGGTCAATGTGCCGGCGGTCGCCCACGTCTGGGTCTACGGCAAATATGTCATCGGTCAAAATGGGGGGGGCCGGATTCGAGGCGCCCGAGTTCGTGCCCGATCTCTTCCTTCGACCGGTAAGGATTCAGTTGTCGTCGGTCTCTTCAAGACAGATGAACCGGTGGTGCTGTTAACCGAACGCGAGCAATGGAAGCAGGTCACAGCACCGTTTCGAATGACTCTGTGGATGCCTATCCAACAGTTAGAGATCTTTCCCACTCTCACCATGACCTGGCTGGCGCAATGGCAACAGGCGCTGTCTGGCCCGACTGAGAAATTCATCGATGCCGGGGTCGCAGCCGCCGACACGGGTTCGACCGCAGACGAAAAAAAAGATGCACCGGCACCTCCGGCTCAGTCTGCGGCTGTGGTGTCTTCGGCGACATCTTTTCGACCCGCGTTTGTCAGGGCGGCGAGCGCAGAAGTACTCGGTGCCGATCAATCAGGCGCGGCGTTGCTCAAACTGCTGCTGCGGGGGACGCCGATCAAGATCATCGGCCAGCGACAGCAATGGGCCCGGGTCCAGATCCCCGGCCCCCTGAACGTTTGGGTGTACGGCCGGTACGTGAATCAGCAAGGCGATGCAGCCCGCATTCAAGGCAAGCAGGTCCGAGCCCGGTCCATGCCCTCGACTACCCGTTCGTCTACCGTCCTCGGGCTTTTTGATGAAAACACCCCAGTGACCGTCATCAGCAAAGAGGGTGACTGGATTCGC
This sequence comes from uncultured Acidiferrobacteraceae bacterium, assembly GCA_913062915.1. Classification (GTDB taxonomy): domain Bacteria; phylum Pseudomonadota; class Gammaproteobacteria; order Arenicellales; family UBA868; genus CAJXWH01. The sequence continues at coordinate 11,737 of CAJXWH010000020.1, forward strand.
GTCAGCGTACGCGGCCTGGTTGCTGCGTGGGTACAACTCGAGCAGCTACAGATCCTGGATCAGGTATCAGATGACTGGCGCGAGCGCTGGAATGCCGCCCGCGACAAGCCGTAGCTGCTGCTCGTCCTTTTGTGGTCATCAACGAGCAGAATCCGCGTAGGACGCATCGACGCCACAGCAACAGGTGGGTTCACTGGCTGTTTCTGCCCATCATTTTCTGCGCCATCCTGTTGGCGCCCGTTCGAGCCGATACCGAAGTGAGCGCAGTCGCTGACCTCCTCAAGGCGGGCGAATACCTGGCGGCACTCACGCTGCTCGAAGACCTGAAACCAATCCGACCCTGTGATCCAGACCTGCTGTTCCTGGAAGCGCGGGTCTACGAAACCGCGGGGGAGACGGACCGGGCGATTGCGTTGTATGAGATCCTGATCGACCTCTTCCCTGATTTTCCTGAGCCTTACAATAATCTTGCAGCCCTTTACGCGACTTTGGGGGAATTACAACGGGCGGAAGCCCTCCTCCTTCGAGGTCTCGCCACCCACGCTACGTACCGACAGCTACAAAGAAACCTGAGCAGGGTTTATGTGGCCTGGGCGGCACAAGCCTATCGAAAAGCGCTCAGCATCGAGACCCCAGCGGGCTCTGCTGACGCGACGTCTTTAGCCCTGCAGTTGCTTGATTCCGAAACGCTGCTGCGCCCCAAGACGAAGGTCTCAATACCGCCCACCAGCGAGTGCCAGCAATCGGGTAATACCTTGTGAAGCCGTTGCTCTGCCTTTTCCTCGCGCTGCTCGCCGCCTTCCCTGTAGCGGGTTATTCGGTAAACTCGGCGTCGTACGAACGCGACTTGCTGGGCGCCCTGGAACGCCTGCTGACCCACGATCAGGGGAGCGCCGCAGCACAACTCGAAACCCTGACACAATCCTATCCCAATAGCCGGTCGGGGTATCTTATTTATGCCGATCTTCTGGCAGCTCGTGGCGGCCTGACCCCTGCGATTGGCCAGGCTATGGGGCATCTAGACCGAGATGTGGTCTCCGAGCTTCGCGAGCAACTTAGCATTCGTTGGCATTACTGGCACACGATTCGTGCGGCTCGCCAAGATCTGTGGCCGGCAGCCCTTTTACAACTTAGCGGCCAACAAAGAATAATCTTGTATATGGATATTCCCGCTGCGCGGTTGATCGTCTATGAAAATGATGGGGGACAGCTCAAGGAAGTCGACAATTTCTACGCCAGTATCGGCCTTGCGGGCTTTGAAAAGCGTCGCGAAGGAGACCAAAAAACGCCCGTCGGAGTCTACCGCATTACGGGGTTTATTCCGGGTCACAAGCTTCATGAGCGTTACGGTTCCGGCGCCCTGCCCATCGACTATCCCAACGAACTGGACCAAATTTATGAACGGACCGGCGATGGCATCTGGTTGCATGGCACCGAGCCCGGTTTCATCAACCGCGCCCCGCGTGCCAGCGACGGCTGTTTGTCTCTTGCCAATGGCGATTTTCTCGCCCTCCATCGCCTTATCGGTGACGCCACATCGGTCCCGGTGGTGATCGATCCTGCGCCCGAATGGATTGCCCCGGCCGAACTTCAACGCCGGCGTGAACGATTAAGTCGAACGATCATACGGTGGTTTAAAGCCCGACTTGAATCGGATACGCCCCTGCTTGATCGTCTCTACTCGCTCTCCCATCACGATACATCGATGCGCCACCTCAGTCACGCCCAGCCCAGCTCCAGTTTCACTGGACTCGCCAGGCACCTGCGAATCGAAGACACTCAGTTACTCGCATACCCCGGTGAAGAACGCCTTTACGTCGCCGATCTTTGGTTGACCCACGGGCCGCAAACAAAAATCAGAATTCGACAGTACTGGCAGCGCGCGGCTGACGACGAGTGGCAGATTGTTAGGGAATTTTCGATTCCACCGAATGGGTGACCACTTCTGATCCGCCTCCATTACAATCGCCGCCGTGAATGAAGGGGTGCGCGTGAAAACTGAAGTCTCAGTCGAAGAATCGACACTGGCACTCGCCCGGGATTTGATTCAACGCGAGTCCGTGACCCCCGAGGATCAGGGTTGCCAGCAACTCATCAGCGACGCTCTTAGGCTCGCGGGTTTCTTATGCGAATCCTTTGATTGCGGGAAGGTGTGCAACCTTTGGGCAAGGCGCGGAAATCGTGACCCACTCATCGTATTCGCTGGACATACCGATGTTGTTCCGACAGGCTCGCTCGATCGCTGGCAATACCCACCGTTTTCAGCCACCGTCTCTGATGGACTACTGCACGGTCGCGGCGCAGCCGACATGAAAGGGAGCATTGCGGCAATGGTAACGGCCTGCCAACGTTTTACGGCGAGTGAACCGTCCCACGCCGGCTCCATTGCCTTTCTAATCACCAGCGACGAGGAAGGCCCCGCCGTCGATGGGACCCGACACGTCGTTGAGCAGCTCCAGAAACGCACTGAATCATTACACTGGTGCATCGTTGGCGAACCGACCAGCCGTGAGCATCTCGGCGACACAATCAAGAATGGTCGACGAGGATCACTCGATGGCATCCTCAACCTGCGCGGTAAACAGGGACACGTGGCATACCCACACCTCGCTGAGAATCCCATCCACCATGCCGCACCACTAATCACCGAGCTCGTCAGTTCAGAATGGGACACTGGAAACAAGGATTTCCCACCCACTAGTTTTCAAATATCAAATATTCGGAGCGGCACTGGAGCACGTAACGTCATTCCAGATGAAATTGAGATTGTTTTCAATTTTCGTTTTTCTCCTGTGTCGACAGTCACCGAACTAAAGGACAAAGTGGAGACAATTTGTCGGCAGTACGCGGAAGAATTTACAATCGATTGGCAACCCCCTAGCCCGGTGTACCATACGCCAGCCGGGGAACTCATCGAAGCAACTCGAACGGTCATCCGCACCGAGACGGGTCTGGAACCCGTCCTCGCTACCGACGGTGGCACCTCGGATGGCCGCTTTATTGCACAAACCGGTGCCCAAGTAGTCGAACTCGGGCCGGTCAACCACACCATTCACCGCACCGACGAACACGTCCGGGTTTCAGATCTTGCGCTTCTTTCCAAGGTCTACGAAGGCATTTTGCTGCGTCTCCTGAAATAACAGAACAATTTCGTTCTCCGACGCTAGCCCATGGATTCGATCACCACAGCGCGACTCACGCTCCGTCACCCTAAGCCAAATGACGCGCCAGCGATCACGCGCGCTATCAACGACTGGGAAGTGGTCCGTTGGTTATCAAGGGTACCGTACCCCTACCAGCAAACAGATGCCGCCGAGTTTATCGACAGATCCGAGATTGCCTGGGCCGAACAAAACGCTTTTCGCTTTGTGATCATTTTGAAGAGCGAAATTGTTGGCGGCATTGGACTTGAACGGCATGACAAATCACTTTTTGACCTTGGATACTGGATTACTCGTCAACACTGGAGCAAAGGCATTGCAACCGAAGCCGTATTCGCAATCATCGATCTTGCTCATGAACAACTGGCGGCATCTGGAATTACCGCGTCTTGCCATGAAGAAAATCAGCGATCCGAAAAAGTGTTGCTGAAGACCAATTTCTCTAGGGTAGGAACCGGGCTGCGATTTTCCACGGCGCTCGGCAAGAAGGTCGCCGAAATTCAATTTTTGCGGGATCCTGCCGATACGGATCGCTCGATCTCATTATCACGCTGAGATTCGCCTACACCCTCTTTCTCTTAAAAACCAAAACGTTGATTGTCCTGTCCGCAGGATGGCGCACCGCCTGTGCTGACCGCTCCAGGAATGGCCAGAAGATCGACAGCTGCCGCTCCGCCCGATCGCACGCGATGGCGTCCTACCACTGCTGGGTCAGCCAACGCTTCGGACAAGCCTCGAACGAGAGTGCAACAAACATCCTCTCCCTCAAAACGAGCCTCCCAATAGGCTGCCGATTCTGCCGCAATAATGCCCGCTACCATCTCGCGCACCGTTTCTGGATCTGCCCCTTGCGATCGCGACCCTTCCGGCAGTCGGATCAACTCAGCAAAGCGTTGCCAGAAATGCTCCTCCAACGGTGCAGCAGCCAGATGCCGGTCATCCGCAGTACGATAGAGTTGGTAACGGGGCGACCCTCCCGTCAACAGATCATTGCCGGCGCCCGGGACAGCATTCCCCGCCGACCAATTGGCCAGTGCTGACAACATGAACGGGAACAGCCCGTCGGTCATGGCAATATCCAAGTAGCATCCCTGCCCTGTCTGCTCCCGGCTGCGCAGAGCCAGAAGTATATTAATCACGGCCGCATGGGTGCCCCCCGCTATGTCTGCGACCAACGCCGGTACGATCCGACGACCATCGTGCTCGCTAGCCAGGGCCAATAGACCTGTCCAGGCTTGGTAATTAAGATCGTGCCCAACCACCTGATTGCGCGCGCCATGCTGCCCATACCCACTAATCGAACAGTAGATGAGTTCCGGGTGAACTGTCCTCAACGAATCAAAATCGAGTTGCAAACGGGCCATGACCCCTGGGCGAAACTGCTCTACAAGAACATCGACTGATCGCACCAACTCCAAAAAGCGGGAACGAGGCGCCGGGTCCTTCAGGTCGAGCACGACACTCTGTTTACCACCGTTCAAAAGTTCAAAAAGAATGCTCTTTCCTTCTCGAAACGGCGGATAACTTCGGACGGGATCACCACTCCCGGGACGTTCAATTTTAATCACCTCGGCGCCAGCCTGGACAAGATACAACGTGGCCAGGGGGCCAGGCAACAACGTACTGAAATCCAACACCCGGACGCCATCAAGCGGCGCTCCTGTCATTCGCTCTCCTTCAACTGAATGTCGCGAACCACGGCATCGGTCTGCCCAAACAGCACCTTCTTGGCCTCTTCAGACATCGCCGGCTGATCGTTGATCTCTCGTCCCCTAGCATACGCGCGACGTGTCGCCGGCCGCTCTCGAATTGCCTCGAACCATCGCTGGAGGTTCGGAAACCGATCGAGATCCTGCAACTGCCTCTCATGGGAAACGATCCACGGGTAGCAAGCGATGTCCGCAATCGAATACGTATTGACGATGAATTCGCGTCCTTCCAGCTGCCGATCGAGCACAGCGTATAGACGGGATGTCTCGTTGACATACCTATCGATCGCATACGGTATCTTGTTTGGGGCATAGGTCACGAAATGATGGTTCTGGCCGAGCATCGGGCCGAGATTAGCCATCTGCCACATCAGCCACTCTGTGGTCTGCACATGTGGACCTACGCCGACAGGCATCAATTGCCCAGCTTTGTCCGCAAGATAAAGCAGTATGGCGCCGGACTCGAAGACCGAAATTGGATCTCCGCCTCCCTCCGGTTGGCTATCCACGATCGCGGGGATCCGATTGTTCGGGGAAATCTCTAAAAAAGACTGTTCGAACTGCTCTCCAAGCCCGATGTTTACTGGAACAATACGATATTTCAACGCAGTCTCTTCCAAAAACATCGTGATCTTGTGGCCGTTTGGCGTCGTCCAGTAATAGAGATCGATCATAAGTTCCTCAACTGTTCAGAATCTCGACGACTATGAAAACGCCGCCACGGTTAGGATGGCCTGATTGGCGCCAACATTCAAGTGGCAGCAGAGTGCGCACAAACTAATGCATCCCTTCACGCCCTTAGGGCTCGGCCCCGTAAAGCCATTCAACTCACTCCCGTCTCGATAGGCGCGAAATGGCCTCTCGATTTGTAGATGGGTTACGTACTCTTCGATATAATTGGCTGATTGTTATTTTGATGGAGGGCAGCTCTCGGTCCGTGGCCAAAGAGGAACATATAGAAATGGAGGGGACGGTGTTGGAAAACCTCCCCAACACGCAATTTCGCGTGGAACTCGACAACAAGCATGTCGTCATTGCCCATATTTCGGGAAAAATGCGAAAGCATTACATCCGAATCCTGCGTGGTGACCGAGTCACTGTTGAACTCACTCCATACGACCTGACCAAGGGCCGAATCACGTATCGAGCCCGGTGACTCTGCAACACGGCCAGGTGACTTCGCCAAACCTCGACAGTTGGCTTTTAAATCATGGCTGATCTCCCTTGGTGGGCCTATATCCTTGCGGCAGCGGTGCTGACCCACTGTACGATTGCTGCCGTAACGATCTTCCTCCATCGACACCAGGCGCACCGCGCCATTTCCCTGCATCCGCTCGTCAGTCACGTGTTCCGTTTCTGGCTGTGGCTGACTACGGGTATCGTGACTCGCGAATGGGTCGCAATTCACCGTAAACACCATGCAAGAGTTGAAACCCCGCATGACCCCCACAGTCCTCAGGTCGTAGGTATTCAGCGGGTGTTATTTGGCGGGATATTCCTTTATCAGCGCGAAGCACGGACCAAGACTACGCTGGAAGAGTATGGAGTGGGAACACCGGATGACTGGATTGAGCGAAATTGCTATGCCCGGTTTCGCGATGTGGGCATTCTCCTGATGCTTCTCACCGACGTGTCCCTTTTCGGACCCAGCGCTGGACTTTTGATCTGGATAGTGCAGATGTTATGGATCCCCTTCTGGGCAGCAGGCGTGATTAACGGCTTGGGACACTGGTGGGGATATCGCAACTATGAATTACCAGATGCCAGCCATAACCTGACACCATGGGGTCTTTTCATAGGCGGCGAAGAGCTTCACAACAACCATCACGCATTTGCAGCTTCCGCTAAGTTTTCCACCCGGCGGTTCGAAATCGATCTCGGTTGGATTTACATCTGTCTGCTTTCGAGTTTGCGTCTCGCCAAGGTCCACAAGACGCCCCCAGTGGTTACCCGCCGGGAAGGTCGACTCCACTGTGATGCGGAAACCCTCCGCGCAGTGATTGCCAACCGGTTCGATATTACCTCTCGATTCACCCGCGAGGTGCTTCGGAAGGTCTGTCGGGAGGAATCAAAACGTAATCGGAAACTACAATCAGGTCAACGTCTGATTCTGCAGCGAGCCGTCAGACTGGTTCAGCAGGAGAGCCGCGGCCTCAGCATGGCGGCTCAACGCTATCTTCAAACGGCTCTCGCACTGTCGCCGCGGCTGGCCGCTACCTATCGGGCCAAGATCAGACTTCAGGCCATCTGGGATCGCTCTACCGCAAACAGCGATTTGCTTCTAGAACAGTTGGAAGACTGGTGTAACCGCGCGGAGAGTTCCGGTATTGAGGCATTGCGGGAATTTGCCTTGCAGGTGCGTGGTTACCGACTGATCGAAAATTAAAAAAGCGACGCCTCTTCGAATACTCCTCCCCTCATCCATACGGGAAAGAATCTTCGTTCCACAGTTTATTTGATCTTGGCCTCCTTGTAGGCCACATGCTTGCGCACGACAGGGTCGTATTTTTGAATTTCCATTTTATCTGGCGTCGTCCGCTTATTCTTGGTAGTCGTGTAATAGTGCCCCGTACCGGCAGATGAAACGAGCTTTATCTTGTCACGCATATTACTTCCTCCATGCAGATCAAACCTTAACGCCGCGACTTCTAACATCTTTGAGGACGGCATCAATTCCGTTCTTGTCGATTATCCGCAGCCCCTTACGTGATATCCGCAGCCGGACCCAGCGGTTTTCACTCTCTACCCAGATCTTGCGCACATGCAAATTGGGTTTAAACAGCCGTTTGTTCCGGTTGTTCGCATGGGATACGTTGTTTCCGGACAGCGACCGCTTGCCGGTGATCTGGCACACCCTGGACATTGAATAATCTCGTCTTACCGCCAAAAAATGAAGCGCAGTTTATAGCAGAAAACAGGCCCTATGTGAAGGCCGAACAGACAGCACCCGTCCTGACGAGCGGTGCCTACATTTTGTGGAATCAATAAAATGCGACAAGCCCTGCCACTCGCGAAGGGCCTGAAAGCATGATAAGTGCGCCTCAGTTCCGCCTTGCGGCAACTGTTTGGTCTGGTTCCACAAACTACGACCACCGAGTACACTGTAGAACATGTCCAGTCTTTCTGGTCGATGCGTTCTTGTCGGCGTGACCGGCGGCATTGCTGCCTATAAGAGCGCCGACCTTGTCCGACGCCTGATCGAACATGGCGCGATGGTTCGAGTGGCGATGACAGCCTCGGCTGTGCAATTCATTTCTCCTCTTACGCTGCAATCTGTCAGCGGACAGCCGGTGCATGACGCGTTGCTCGATATCGACTCTGAAACGGCGATGAGCCACATCGAACTCGCCCGCTGGGCTGATCAGATCATCGTGGCTCCCGCTACCGCCGATTTTATTGCCCGGTTGGCAACGGGCCTCGCCGATGACTTGTTGTCGACTCTTTGCCTGGCCACCCAGGCGCAGATCGCCATCGCGCCGGCGATGAATCATGTCATGTGGGACAACCCGGCCACACAAGAAAACATCGCTACCCTTCGCGATAGGGGCGTCGACATTCTGGGACCGGATACGGGCAGTCAAGCCTGTGGCGAGACAGGCCCGGGCCGGATGGTGGAGCCGGAGGCGCTTCTACGGTGGCTTACCAGTCAGACAGATGACCAGTTGTTGACCGGCCTTTCGGTCCTGGTAACCGCCGGACCGACCTGGGAGGCCCTGGATCCGGTACGCGGGTTGACCAACCAGAGTTCTGGAAAAATGGGTTATGCCGTTGCCATTGCCGCTCTAAAGGCCGGTGCCAAAGTCAACCTGATCAGCGGGCCGACCGCCTTGTCGTCGCCCCCTGGCGTCCCCACCTGCCGTGTCACAACCGCCCTGGACATGCTCTCCGCGGTCGATGCCCAGGTTTCTGATGTCGATATCTTTGTAAGCGTCGCTGCCGTCTCCGACTATCGCCCGGAGGCGCATCAAACCCAGAAGATCAAAAAGCATGCTGCTTCATTTAATTTGGAACTCGTTCGCAACCCCGACATACTCGCCACGGTGGCGGGTCGTTCGTCGCCACCATTCACGGTTGGATTTGCCGCCGAAACTGACGAACCGGTTGCACAAGCCCGCCGGAAACTCGAAGCGAAAAAGGTCGATCTCATGGTCGCAAACCAGGTCGGTGGCGAGAATAGCCCTTTTGGACGCGATGACAATGCGTTGATCCTGGTCGAATCACAAAGTGAAACTGACCTGGGCCGGGGTTCGAAACAAGCGCTTGCACAATGCCTCGTGCGCGAAATCGCATCGCGCTACCATGCGAAGTATTCAGCTCCGGGTTCTTGACCCGCGCCTGACCGGCGAGTTCGGTTTTCCCGAGTACGCTACTACGGGTTCAGCGGGTATAGATCTTAGGGCCTGCATCGACGACCGCCAGAAACTGCTACCCGGTGAGTGCACCCTGATACCTTCTGGCATTGCAGTTCACATCGCCGACCCGACACTTGCGGGAGTTCTATTGCCACGCTCAGGCCTCGGTCATAAGCACGGTATCGTGCTGGGCAACCTGGTTGGACTCATCGACAGCGACTACCAGGGGGAAATTCAGATCTCCTGCTGGAACCGCGGCAATGCCCCGTTCTCGATTAATCCAGGCGAGCGGGTCGCGCAACTGGTGTTTCTTCGTGTAGAGCAGGTTCGCTTCGAAGTGGTACAGGAATTCAAACAAAGTGACCGCCACACGGGCGGCTTTGGCCACACCGGACGCTGAACCATTCGATCCCGAAGATGTCGCGGGCGTATTGACGCCAGGCACGGCTACGGAAATCCGACCGGTCGATCCTTTAACGATGCAGACCTCATGAAAATCCCAGCCGAAATTTTCAAGGCATACGATATCCGAGGTATCGTCGGACAAACCCTGACCGAGCCGCTGGTTGAGCAGATCGGGTGGGCCATCGGGGATACTGCAATAGCTGCGGGGGATAATGCCGTCATCATTGGCTGGGACGGCAGACCCTCTGGCCCCGGCCTCGCGAACGCGCTGGCCGTTGGAATTCAATCCGCAGGTTGTCACGCAGTCAAGATTGGCATGGTGCCAACGCCTGTGACCTATTTCGCATCGCATTACCTCAACATTGGGTCAGCGGTCTCCGTTACCGGCAGCCACAATCCACCGCAGTACAACGGCTTGAAGATCGTGATTGCCGGGCGCACGCTGGCAGGGCAAGAAATCCAGAATCTGCGCCACCATATCCAATCGCGCAGGAACGCGGCGCAACGGGGCGATCTGCGCACGGAATCGGTCACTGACGCTTACATCGATCGAGTTTCATCAGATATCAAAATGGCCCGGCCGCTTCGAATTGCGATGGACTCCGGCAACGGCGTCGCTGGAATGATCGCACCCTCCCTGTACCGGCAGTTCGGCTGCGAGGTGATTGAACTTTACTCCGAGGTCGATGGAAATTTCCCTAACCATCATCCGGATCCAAGCCAGCCGGAGAACCTGCAAGATCTGAAGGAAGCCGTAACTGCGGAAAATGTAGACCTTGGGATCGCGTTCGATGGCGACGGTGACCGCCTCGGGGTTGTGTCCCCAGACGGGGAGATTATCTGGCCTGACCGCCAGTTGCTCCTCTTTGCCGATGATATTTTAAATCGCCAGCCCGGCGCCGAGATCATCTACGATGTCAAATGTTCGCGCTTACTGCCTGCAGCAATTCAAAACGCGGGCGGCCGTGCCACCATGTGGAAGACTGGACACTCATACATCAAGGCCAAACTCAAAGAGTCGGGGGCCGCCCTGGCTGGCGAAATGAGCGGCCATATCTTTTTCCAGGATCGCTGGTATGGTTTCGATGACGCGATCTATGCGGGTGCTAGGCTATGTGAGCTCCTCTCCCAACACAGCGAATCAACTGAAACCGTTTTTAAATCCCTCCCCAACACTGTCAATACACCGGAACTGCGGCTGGAAATGGAGGAAGGTGAACACCACCGGTTGATTCAAGAACTGACCGACTCCGCCAATTTTCCCGGAGCCAATGTCACAAAGATCGACGGCGTACGAGTCGATTACGAGGATGGCTTCGGGCTCGCCCGAGCGTCCAACACGACACCCACAGTCATCTTCCGATTTGAAGCCGATAACCTAAGGGCACTGCAGCGTATTCAGGGAGAATTTCGTACCCGTATCCGGGTTTTACGGTCCGACCTGCCTTTACCGTACTGACTTTGCTCACTGGCGGCACTGCGAAAATGCGATGACAATTAAGTTGCTGCCTCGACTACCGGGCCGACAAGGGTTCGATCCTCTCTGGCCGCTTATAACCCCT
>CAJXWH010000021.1 GCA_913062915.1 uncultured Acidiferrobacteraceae bacterium
GGGCGACGACGCTTCGGTGTCAGAAGCAGATTGATTCACGGTGGTCTTGTTCCGATATCAGTTGAAGACTTCAGTAATCGTACACAGATTTCATCAAGGACAATGCGATATTCGGTTTCCACATCACCATGACCACGCCAATCATTTGCAGGATAACGAATGGGATAATGCCTTTGTAGATCTCCTGAATCTTGACCTCCTTCGGTGCGATGCCCTTGAGGTAAAAGAGCGCGAAGCCGAACGGTGGCGTCAGAAAAGATGTTTGCAGGTTAATGGCCATCAGGATCAGGAACCAGAACACAATATCCTTTTTGTCAATATGGTCACCAAAGTCCATTCCGGCCACCAGCGGCGCGAACACGGGAAGAACAATAAGAGTGATCTCAATCCAATCGAGAAAGAAACCGAGCATGAAGGTGACGACCATCAGCAGAATCAGGAGCTCCCACGAGTTCAAATCGGCTGTGAGGATCAGATGCTCGACGATGTCGTCTCCGCCGAGTGAGCGGTAGACGTAGGCAAAACAGGTCGCACTAATGACGATGAAGAAAATCATGGCGACGGTGCGGGCCGAGGTCATACACACAGACCGCAGCAGTTTCATGCTGAGGCGGCGGTTTCCGATGGCAAGTATGATGGTACCGAAGGCACCGACCGCACCGGCCTCACTTGGCGTCGCAACGCCAAACAGGATCGAACCTTTGATCATCGTGATCAGGATAACCGGGGGCAGGAAGCTCTTGAAAAGCATCCCCGGGTATTCGTTTTTAGGGACATGGAGCAGTTCAGGCGGCAATGAGGGGGCCACTTCAGGTTTGACTTTGGCGTAGACCGCGACAAAGACCAGGTAGAAAAAGGCGAGGACGAGCCCAGGGACGAGCGCGGCCATGAACATGTTGCCGACCGACACCGCCATCAGGTCGGCCATGATGATCAACATGATGCTGGGTGGAATGAGGATGCCCAGCGTTCCCGAGGCCGCAATGCAGCCGCAGGAGAGTGAATTCTTGTAGCCCTGCTTGATCATGGTGGGCAAGGCCAGGGCGGTCATCATGGTGACCGAGGCGCCAATAATACCCGTCATTGCGGCCAGTACCGTGCCCATGATGACGACTGCCAGTGCGAGAGATCCTGCGACTCTCTTGAGTAACACTTGCACGCAATAAAGGAGATCGTTGGCCACGCCGCTGCGCTCCATCATGACACCCATGAAGACGAACGCAGGAATCGACACCAGAACGAGGTTCTCAGCGGCCTGAAACCAGATGCGCGGCATGAAATTGAAGAACTCGATCAGGGAGAACATATCGAGGAAGTACCCGATGATGCCAAATGTAAACGCGAGCCCCCCGAGGATGAACGCGACTGGAAACCCGGAAAAAAGCAGGATGGCCAGGGTTACAAACATCGCCATCGGCAGATAGTCCCGCACGGCCCAGAGCAGATCTTCCTGCGCATCCGGGCTCATGCCGAGGATCTGGGCGTAGATGACGCCGACGATCACCAGGAGTACGACAACGGCCGTCAAGCCCTTGCGGCGGGTTACAGCGTTCAGAATGGCTTGCATATTCCGCTTGAAATACTGGGCTAAGAGTTGTCTTTCAAAAAAACTACCGGAGCCCCCAGAAGGGACTCCGGCATCTCTAGTTTATGACGTGAAAAACGTCAAGAAATGAGCAAATTAATCCAGATAAGTTGCTTTGAGGGACTGTGCATCTCCCCATTTCTTATAGTCTTTACGAAAGCTGAAATAGCTGTCGGCCACCTTTTTGAACAGCGGATCTTTAGCCGAATCCTCAGCGACAACCTCATTCCATGCTGCTTCAAACACGGCGATTTGGTCGTCCCGCCAACGTCGGGTGATTACACCGTACTTCTCGCCCATTTCGACCATGGCATACGGGTTGACGTATTCAGTCTCGGCGTAGATGTACATGAGGCTTTCACCGGCGCCGATCTCGAGTAACGCTTGGTTCTGGTCAGATAACCCGTTCCACTTGTCCATGTTGATCAGAAGATGGCTAACCGAAACCTGCTGATGCCAACCTGGGAAGTAGTTGTTTTTGGCGATCTGGTAGAAGCCGTACTTGATGTCCATGGCGGGCATCGAGAATTCGGTGGCGTCGATCACGCCCTTTTCAAGGGCAGGAAAGATGTCACCACCGGCCAACAACTGGGTCGATACGCCGATCTTCTGCATGACGCGGGCGCCGAGGCCAAAGAAACGCATCTTAAGACCTCTCAACTGCTCAAGTTCCTTGATCTCTTCCTTAAACCAACCGGACGTCTCTGGACCAATGGCGAGGCAATCGATCTTATGGATACCGTGCGCATTATAGATCTCTTCTTCCAATACATCACCACCACCGAACATCTTCCAGGCCATGTATTCGCCGAAGCTCGGGCCGAATGGCACCGCGGTGAAGAAGGACAGCGCCGGGTACTTACCGGTGTCGTAGCCGGCAGTGGTCCACGCCATTTCGATCGAGCCCTTGGACGTCGCATCAAAGCCTTCATTCGCCGGAATCAAGGCGCCAGGCTCAAAGGCCTTCACCGTGAATTCACCGCCCGACATGCGCCCGATGTTGTCAGCAAAACGCCAGGCGTTTGTGCCCAGGTGTGGCACGCTGCTACCCCATGCGCTATGCATTTTCCAGCTAGTCCGGGCTTGCGCTGTGGTTGCCAGCGCCCCTAACGTTACTGCTATGGCCGCGAAGGCCAGTTTTCTACCTACATTCATGAATGTTTCCTCCTTTTACAGTGGATATTACTGGTGTGGGTGAATATGCAGCTAAGAACTGCCAACTGCATGTCGCAGATCACCAGACAACCGAATTATGAGCCGTAATAGTCTCGACTGGTGCGGGCGCTCTATTCGAGTACCTGCAAAATTCCCCCCAATGTCTGCTCAGTCGTTGAGGCAGGAAGTCGCCCAACAACCGCACGCTAGCACCAATTTTGCGGGGTGGCAAGAGGACCACAGTGAAAACTCGATTCTAACGGTTCTAGAAATCGAAACCCTGCGACGATAGCCTGGTCATACCAGCGTTTTAGACTGGTGTTCTGGGGTCAGCCAGAGAAAATATTTACGTCGTGGATGGGGCCGGAAGGACTTCAGCGTTCGCCACCATTTCGGGCTTTAGTGTCCCATCAAAAGCAGCGAGTACGTTCTCGGCGGCAATCGTGGCCATTTGCACGAGTGACTCGCGGGTGACGCCGGCGCAGTGCGGACTCAGCACGACGTTAGGGAGCGCGAGCAACGGGTGATCGATGTCCGGCGGCTCTGTCTCGAACACATCAATGCCAGCACCTGCAATCTGACCGGAAGAGAGCGCTTCCACGAGATCGAGTTCGTTGACAATTCCGCCCCTGGCCGTGTTGATAAGGATTGCAGATGATTTCATCGCGTTCAAGGCAGTGCGTCCGATTAAATTCCGTGTCTCGGGTGTCTTAGGGCAGTGAATGGTTACCATGTCCATGTGAGGGAGCGCGGCCGTAAGGTCAGTGACAACGGTGCCGCCGGCTCTGCGGATAATGTCCGGGTTGATATAAGGATCCAACGCATAGAGTTTCATATCGAAAGCGGCCGCCCGCGCAGCAACCCGGCTGCCTGTTCGACCGAAACCAATAATGAGAATTGACTTTCCTTCAAGACAAGAAGTCGAGGGTCGTTGGCGAAAGTCAAATTGGCCTTCCCGAACCGCCTGGTGATAAAGAAATCCCTGTTTGGTGAGTGTCAACATCAGATGCATCGCCTGTTCGGCGACCGATACGGCGTTACCACCCACGGCCAGGGCCAGTGGGATTCCTCGGTCCGTGAGCGCTTTTATATCTACATTGTCGTACCCCACGCCGTGACGGGAGACCACTTCGAGTTCTGGGGCCGCGGCAATCACCCGTGATGTTATGGTGGCGGTTCGAACCAACAAGCCATGAGCCTCCTGTACGGCGCGACAGAGATTCTCTTCGGAGACATCGTCGATGATCGCGCATTTAATGTCCGAACGGGCTTCGAGCACTGAAATACCCGACGAATCAATGGCACCGATGACAGCGACCTTACGGGGCACCACGTTCGTTCCTGCTTAAAATTGCGGCTTGTCGGTTTTGCCGTCGAATCAGCCGAGTACCGCTTCCGCTTCGATTTCGACCTTGAGTTGAGGCGTGATGAGGGCGGACACTTCAACCAACGTTGATGCGGGGCGGTGCGTGCCGAAGTATTCCTGGCGCAGCGGGTTAATTTTTGCGCGGTCATTAATGTCGGTCAGAAAGACCTGCACCTTCACGACATGTTCGGGGCGACCGCCAGCTGCCCGAAGCGCGCGGTCAAGGCAATCCATGGCGATCTTGAACTGCGCCACAACATCTTCGGGTATCGACCCGTCCTTACCGATGCCCACCATGCCGGACACCCAGACTCGATCGCCGGCACGCACCACGTGACAGTAATGGCTGACAGGTGCAGGCAGATCGTCGAGTAAGAATCTTTTAATTTCAGACATATTCAATTTTCGACATTGGGGTCAAGAGTGTGGCAGGCCGCCAGACGGTAACATGATCACGGAGGACGCACCAGTTGTCGAGTGATGGCGTGAAGGGCTTGCGGGAATGCTGTACCGAAGGCCCACCTTTGTACTAGCATGATTTTATGAACGCCCGTTCGGTTCACACAAAACCCCCGGTTGGTCGCTGGACGTTGTTTCAAAACCCAGAGTTCTTTCGTCTTTGGGGCATTGGTGCAGTATCCAGCACCATCCGGTGGCTAGAGATGCTGGCGGTTGGCGTATTTGTCTTCGACCTGACAGGTTCAGCCTTTCAAGTGGCATTGATGTTGATTGTGCGCATGGCCCCGTTGGCCTTTTTTGGTGCCCTGGCGGGGGCCGTGGCAGAACGGATCAACCATCGTCACATGTTGATGCTCGGAATCATCGTGATGATGGGTGTGTCAGCGGTACTCGCGTTTCTGAGTGGAACCGAACAGATTCAGCTTTGGCACATTGGCGTTGGCACGTTCGTGAGCGGAATATTTTGGGTGTTGGATTTTCCGGTTCGAAAAACACTGCTGGCAGGGGCAGTGGATGCGAATTCAATCGGGCACGCCATGAGCCTTGACACCGTGACCAACAACGGGACCCGGATGCTGGGTCCCATTCTTGGTGGCGTGTTCCTGCAATGGGTGGGGTTGACCGGCGTCTATGGGTTCGCTGCCCTGGCCTATGTGGTGGCGCTGCTTTGGGCTATAACATTGCGCCCCAAAACCCGGTCGTCGAGGCAGAGCGATCATGGCGTGCTCTCTGTCATCAAGCGAAGTTGGCCTCTGTTGCAAAATTATCCCCTGTTGGCGGGCATCCTGATGGTTACCGTCGTGTTCAACCTGTGGGGCTTCCCATTTATGTCGATGATTCCCGTGATCGGCAAAAATGTGCTCGGGTTTAACTCGTTTCACGTGGGTCTTTTGATGAGCGCTGAAGGGTGCGGCGCTCTGATTGGGGCGTTGCTGATTGCGAGCGCAGGACAGGTGCGGCACTATCGCAGGCTGTATGTGTCCGGCATCAGCTTGTATCTTGTGAGTGCAGTGATTTTTTCGCAGTCGACCTTAGCCGTGAGTTCTGGTGCGAGCCTACTGCTGGTCGGCCTGGGGGTCGCGGCCTTTGCGGCAATGCAGAGTACGCTTATTTTGCTAACAGCGCCGGAGGAGGCCCGCAGCCTGATGATGGGTCTTTTGTCCGTGTGCATTGGCATGGCACCTATTGGATTTCTTCACATCGGCTTACTGGCAAATTGGTTCGGGGCGCCTACTGCCATCGCAATTCTGGCGAGTGAAGGGATCGTCGCGCTTTGGTGGGTGTTGCGGAGGTGGCCTTCGCTCTGGGATTTACAGTATCTTTCAAAGGAATAGCGGTGTTTCCGCCGCGAGCGATGAATGCCATGCCCATCTTAGAAATCCACACGGATCAGTATCGCGTACCGCTGGAGGCCCCGCTGTCCGATTCGACCCACGGGGAGATGACCGATTTCGGACTCATTGTGGTTCGCCTGGTTGACGAAGACGGGCGGGTTGGCCTGGGTTACACCTATACCGTGAACACCATCGGGGCCAGTGCCGTTTGGAAGGTCATCGAATCGGATTTGACGCCCCTATTAGAGGGAGCAGACCCGAGCGCCATTGATATGCTTTGGCAGCGGATGTGGTGGCATCTGCACTTTGTTGGCCGTGGGGGCATGGCCTCATTTGCCATGGCCGCGATCGATATCGCACTGTGGGACTTGCGCGGCCAGCGCGAGTCGCTCGCACTCTGGCGATTGCTGGGGGGGAGCCGTCCGGAAGTACCCGCCTATGCCGGTGGTATTGATCTCGATCTGCCGATAGACAGTCTCCTCAGCCAGGCCAACGGTTTCCTGGACCAGGGTTTCCATGCCATCAAGATGAAAGTGGGCCGGGCCCAATTATCGGAGGACATTGAGCGGGTCCGCGCCATGCGAGAATTTCTTGGCCCCGACTTCCCGCTGATGGCAGATGCAAATATGCGATGGGGCGTCGATCAAGCCGTCAGTGCGGCAAATGCATTGTCGCAATTTGGCCTTTATTGGCTGGAAGAGCCCCTTGTTCCAGAAGATCTAGAAGGGCACGCAAGACTCGGGCGGGAAACGAGGGTTCCCATTGCCACCGGCGAGAACCTGCACAGCGTCCACGAATTTGAACATCTCATGAACTACGGGCATGTAGACTTTCCAGAGCCTGACGCGGCAACGCTCGGCGGCATAACGCCGTGGGTACGCGTGGCAAAAATCGCGCAAGGCAAGGGGCTGCCGGTTACGTCGCACGGGATTCACGACGTGCACGTGCATCTGCTTGCAGGCGTCCCGAATGCATCCTATCTCGAGGTGCATGGATTCGGCCTGGATCGATTTCTCGAGCGGCGATTACAATTGAAGGAGGGCAAAGCCATCGCACCCGATAGCCCGGGCCACGGCGTCAAGCTGGATCTCGAGGAATTGAAGACGTTTCGGGAAGCCACCTATTCGAGCGGGCTTAATAAGGGTGCGTGCTAATTTACTTGCGTTGGGTCGCTTGCAAAAAAACGTGCGAGGCGACGAAATAAGGAGGCATTGACCGACATGAACCAGATTGACCTTTCCGGACGATGCGCGGTGGTCACGGGTGGCGCACAGGGGATTGGACTCAGCATTGCTACTCGATTTTTGGCATCGGGTGCCAAGGTGAGTTTGTGGGACCAGGATGCTTCTTTACTTCAAGCCACATGCAGTCGACTGGAGTCGCACGGATCGGTGCACTCGGTTGTGGTGGAACTTACCGATGCCGAGGCGGTCGCAAAGGCAACTCTCGATGCCGCCAGCGCATTTGGAGAAATTGACATTCTTGTTAATAACGCCGGGATCGCGGGCCCCACTGAGCCCTCTTGGGAATACGCACTCGAGGATTGGCGTCGCGTAATCGATGTCGACCTCAATGCCGTGTATTACTGCTGCAGAGCCGTGGTTCCTCGAATGCGAGAACAGGACTACGGCCGAATCGTCAATGTCGCGTCAATAGCGGGCAAAGAAGGGAATCCCAATGCTGCGGCCTACAGCGCCGCAAAGGCCGGCGTGATCGCGTTGACCAAATCAATAGCCAAAGAAACTGCGGACAAAAATATTTCTATAAATTGCATTACCCCGGCCGCCGCCCGAACCCGCATCTTTGATCAGATCAGCCAGCAACATATCGACTACATGCTGTCCAAGATTCCGCGAGGGCGGTTCGTACAAGTTGAAGAGATTGCGGCAATGGTCGCCTGGCTGGTGTCGGAGGAGAACTCGTTCACCACTGGAGGTGTGTTTGATCTGAGTGGCGGGCGGGCAACCTATTAGGTCGAGGTCAATTTTGCCGCGGCGACCAAAGGTACTGCTTGCAGGCAAGTTTCAGCGGCCGAATTGCCGGAGAAATTAGCAAGGATGCGAATTGCAATCATGGGTGCCGGGGGCGTGGGTGGTTTTCTCGGAGGAAAACTGGCATTTGCAGGAGGAGATGTTGTGTTCGTCGCCCGGGGTGAGCATCTAGAGGCGCTGCGTACACAAGGGCTGCGCGTTGTCGGTGCAGAGAAATTCACCGTCTCGCCCATCGCCGTATCGGATCAACCCCAGGCGTTCGGCCACGTGGATGCCGTTCTTTTTTGTGTCAAGCTCTATGACACTGAGAGCGCGGCGGCCCAGTTGGAGCCGCTGCTTGCTGATCACACAGTGGTAGTGACGCTGCAAAATGGAGTCGAGAGCCGGCAGCGGATCGGCAGCGTGATTGGCGAAGAACGCGTGCTCGCTGGTGCTGCGTATTTTCCGGCCAGTATCAATGCACCGGGAGAGATCACCTTTAAAGGCCCGATCCCGGGCAAGCCGCTGGTTGAGGTCGGCGACGGACAGGGGGATTCGAGTCAACGCGTAAAACAGTTGATCCAGGAATTGCAAAACGCCGGGATTGCTGCCGCCGTGAGCGATGATGCAAACCTCATGCTGTGGGAAAAATTTTGCTGGATCGCAGGCGTGAGTGGTGTAACCGCAGTGACCCGACAGCCGATCGGCATCGTACGGGCTGACCCCGACATGCGCTCTCTGTTTGCCGGCTGCGTCCGCGAGTGCGCGGCGGTCGGTCGGGCTGCTGGGGTACGGCTTGATGCAGTGCTAGAGGAACGGTTGATGGGCCTGCTCGAGAGCAACCCGGCGGAGGGTAAAAGTTCTCTATTGGTGGATCTGGAGCGGGGTCGGGCGCTCGAACTGGATGGATTGTCGGGTGCGGTGCATCGGCTAGGCCAGAATTACCACGTTCCTACGCCGGTGACATCAGCAGTCTATGCAGCGCTGAAGCCATTTCGCTCAGGGGATACAGCGCGATCATCTGCCAAGCGCCCTTAATCGGAATCTAAGTTCGTTAAATGCAGCGACCACCATCCACTTCCATGGTCACGCCGGTGATGAAAGCGGCGTCGTCACTGGCCAGAAAGAGTGCCGCTGCGGCCACATCGGAAGGGGTTGAAAACCGGCCCATTGGGATCGTGGCTTCGAACTTTTTCCGGTTTTCGGGTGTATCGGGAACACCCATAAAGGTCTCGAGCATCCCGGTTTCCCCCATCACCGGGCACAACGCATTGACGCGGATCTGATCGCTCGCGAATTCGACCGCCAGCGCTTTCGTAAGATTGCTCACCGCACCTTTGGAACTGCAATAGACAGCAAGACCGGGCCGCGGTCGCAGGGCAGCCGTGGAGGAAGTATTGATGATGCAGCCGTGACCTTGCCGCTTGAAAAGGGGTATCGCTTCCTGGACGGCGATGTAAATGGCCTTGACGTTGACGTTGTACACCCGGTCGAATTCCTCCTCCGTAACTTCCGTAAACTCTTTATTTGAATGGGAGAAACCGGCGTTGTTGACCAAGATGTCGAGTTGTCCGGAATGTTCCACAGCCCGGGCAATCATCCGTTTGGTATCAGACCGAGATGTTACATCTGTGTGAATGTACACCGCATCCCCGCCAGAATCTCGAATCTCGGTGGCAACCGACTCTCCCTCTCGGTCGCTGATATCAGCGAGCACCACCGAAGCGCCCTCGCGCGCAAATCTCTGTGCAATACCGGCACCGAAGCCGGAGGCGCCCCCCGTCACGATGGCGGTTTTATTTTCTAATCGCATGGGTTCTCTCCCTTAGGTAAGCGGTACGTGTAGGACAATGGCCGGCCGGGCCAACCGGGTGACAACAATTGGAAACGCGTTCATTGACGGGCTGCGCGACCAGGATCGACTGTGATCATACAGTAGGCGGTACTGCCGATCGGTTCATCGTCGAGTTTCTGGCCAATGCTGGTGTTCTCAATTATCCTAACGGTAGGTGGACTGGGCCCCGTGAGGACAAACTCCAGATGAATTTATTGCCTCGCCGCGAAGAATTAACCATTCATTTTGCGCACTCGGCCTATCGAATGGCCGAGCGATTTTTGTCGCGCGATACCGGCATACGCCATTTTCAGACCTGGACGCACGAGGAAACCCGTTCTCAGATGGGTGGGGCCGAGGTTCTCGTGATCTCCGGGTTCTGGCGAGACGATCTCTTGGAGACCGCTGTTGATCTTCGCTATATTCAAACCATCAGCGCGGGCTATGAGCAGTTTCCGCTGGATGAGCTGCGCACGAGAACTGTCCGGCTGGCAAATGCCAGCGGCGTGAACGCTGATGCGGTCAGTCACCATGCCATGGGTCTCGTCCTGGCTCTGGCCCGTCAACTGCATCTTGCGAGAGACCAGCAGCGCAATCGCTATTGGCGGCCAATGATTTCCGACCGCGCGCAAAGAGAAGACGACCTGTGTGAGCAAACGATGCTGATCATTGGGCTTGGCGAGATCGGCTCCCGGCTGGCGAAGTTGGCAAAAACGTTCGGGATGAGGGTACTGGGTGTAAAGCAAGATATCACTCGGCACGATGGTACAGCGGACGAAGTGTATGCGCCGCAGCAGTTGCCTAGACTGTTCAGCCAGGCTGATTTTGTCGTATTGTGTTGTCCGTTGACCCCATCGACCCGCAATGTAATCGATGTGGGCGCTTTTTCGGCTATGAAGGTTGCCGGACATCTGGTGAACGTGGCGCGTGGGGGATGTGTCGACGAGGCGGCGCTTGCGACTGCTTTGACCACGGGGCAAATTGCAGGTGCGGCGATCGATCATTTTTGCGATGAACCGTTACAGGCGGATTCGCCTTTCTGGTCAATGGACAATCTCATCATCACGCCCCACTCGGCGGGTGAGACCCGAAAATACGAAGACAATGTGATCGATATCCTGATTGAAAATATAGACCGGTTATGGATTGGCAACGAAAAACTCGTCAATCAGATTCTCTAGCCGTGGTTTCGCGAGGCTCTAAATACTTGTCAGCGGTCGCCCGAGGGGGTAGTCAGAAATGATCGACCAGCGCATGAATCTTGGCCTTTTCCTACAGCCTGTGCATCGCAGTGAGAAGGCTTGGGGAACCGCCCTTCAGGAGGATCGGGAGACCGTGATTATTGCGGACCAGTTGGGATTCTCCGAAGTTTGGATCGGCGAGCATTACTCGACCAAGGCCGAG
Organism: uncultured Acidiferrobacteraceae bacterium; assembly: GCA_913062915.1. Classification (GTDB taxonomy): domain Bacteria; phylum Pseudomonadota; class Gammaproteobacteria; order Arenicellales; family UBA868; genus CAJXWH01. The sequence goes on from CAJXWH010000021.1 coordinate 11,108, forward strand.
CAGATTCCCGCGCCGCTTATGTTTCTGGCGACGTTGATTCAAGACACGTCCTCGATTCGTTTTGGCACGGGCGTCATCAATCTGCCCTATCACGATCCCGTGATTGTCGCTGCAGAAGTGGCCCAGTTCGACCAGTTGAGTGGCGGCCGAATGATGTTCGGTATTGGCCCCGGCGGCTTGATGAGCGATGCGGAACTTTTCGGCGACCGAGAGATGCCGGAGCGATACCGGATTGCCTTGGAGTCGCTCGATGTGATCCTGAAACTATGGCGCGAGGATGCACCACTGCGGTGGGATGGAGAGCACTTTGGGCGGTCGCTGGAGCGTCGAGTGTGGCTAAGCCACGGTGTCGGTCAGTTCGCGCGACCCTTGCAGCAACCGCATCCACCGATCGCTATGGCCATGGTAGGGCCGGGGGGGCGTACCGCCGAGACGATCGCACAGTGGGGCATGATTCCTATCTCGGCCAACTTCGTACCAATTGAAAACGTCGCGGCCCAATGGCGTGATTACGCTTTGGCAAGAGAACAAGCAGGACAAGTAGCGGACCGGCATATTTGGAGGGTGTGCCGAAACATCCTGGTGACGAACACGGATGAAGAGGGGGCGGAACTCCTGTCCGATCCGGACAGCATCATTGCGCACTACTTTCGCTACATTCGCGGCGTTCGACGAATCGAGGAATTTCAATCGTTGCAACAAGAGTCGCTGCCCGTGATCAACGAATTTCTGGAGGTGCCCGCGGCGCTTGAGGATTGCGCGATAGTCGGTTCTGCCGACACCGTACTGGCCCGGTTGGTTGATTTGGTCGATCAACTGGGCCCGTTTGGAACACTGGTGATGGTCGGGCATGATTGGGAAGTCAGTGGCTTATCCCAGCGGTCGATGCATTGTTTGGCAGAAAATACCCTGCCTCGACTCAGACAACATGCAGATTCGCTCGGCCCCGCCAGGTGGGTTGGGTTGTGACCCAGAATCCCGGTGCACGCGGCAATGGGTACCGGGGGGTGTTCCCCATCGCGCCGACGCCGTTTGCCAAAGGAGGCGCGCTAGACCTTCCAGCGCAGCGGCAGGTCGTTGACTGCATGATCGATCAGGGGGTTGATGGAATCTGCATCCTTGCAAACTATTCAGAGCAGTTCCTGCTGACCGACCGTGAGCGGGATACGCTGCTTGATGTTTGCCTCGATCACGTCGCGGGCGGGGTGCCGGTCATCGTCACCTGCAGTCATTTCAGCACACAGATCGCGACAGAAAGAGCGCGCCGAGCACAGGCGGCAGGGGCCGCGATGGTGATGATGATGCCACCCTACCATGGGGCCGGTTTGAAAGCGGATGAAGCCGGCGTTTGTGAACATTTTTCTGCGGTCGCAGCGGCGGTATCCATCCCCATTATGGTTCAGGACGCTCCGCTAAGCGGCGTCACTCTTTCGGTGGACCTGCTTGCCGGACTCGCGAAGGCGTCGCCCCAGGTCGGCTACTTTAAGATCGAGATGCCGAACACAGCCGACAAGCTCCGCTCGTTAATCGCAGCCGCACCGGAAGCGGTTGTGGGTCCTTTTGACGGGGAAGAGGGCATTACGTTGCTGGCCGATCTCGATGCCGGGGCCACTGGTACCATGCCGAGCGCCTTGATCCCGGATCTAATTAAGCCGGTGCTGGAGCACCACGCGAGCGGGCATCGAGATCAAGCCGAAGCCGAGTACGCCCGGATTCTACCTGCGATCAATTTTGAAAACCGGCAGTGCGGCTTGCGGGCAACCAAGACCGCGATGATGGCGGGCGGTGTCATCAAATCTGATGCCGTCCGTCACCCCTTACGACCGTTGCATCCAGCGACTCGCGAGGAGTTATTGAATCTCCTGCGGCCAATGGATCCTGTCATCTTGCGGTGGGGCCGGTAATACGAGAAACATCGAGTGACGGCTCGGCAACACCGCCAAGCAACTTCAACCTACGGCTGAGGGGCTCGGTTTTGAATTCGTTGATACTGTATTACGGTCTGCCGGGCACGCTCAACAATCGGCTCGTCCAGCATCCTCCCCTGGTATTCAATCGACCCGCGGCCTTTTGACTTGGCGTCGTCGTAGGCGTTGATCATTCCCTGTGCGGCGACCACCTCGTCAGCGGTCGGGCTGAATTCTTCGTTCAACACTTGGGCCTGCAGTGGGTGAATACAAAAGGCCCCGGCAAAACCCATCCGTCGGGCTTGGCGGACTGTTTGTCGAAATTTTTCCTGGTCTCGGTATTCGGCAATCGACCCGACGAAGCCGAGCGGCAGAATACCTGCTGCCCGTGCTGCGAGAACGACTTGGAGACTGGGCTGAAAGAGGCCCTCGGGCTCCGGCGCCATGCCGGCAGACAACGCGAAATCCTCCTGGCCGAGGGTCATGGCAATGACCCGGGAGTCAGCGGCGGCAATGTCTTTGATCTGAAAGTAGGCATCGGCAGTCTCGATCATCGCAATCAGCCGGGTATGGCCGGGATCCAGACCCCGTTCGGCCTCGAGTTCTGACAGCGTCTCTGCGATCGCGCGGAGATGACCGGGGTCCGCTACCTTGGGCACTGCGAGCGCACAGATGTGGGGATCGACTGAGGCCTCGATATCACGAACGGCTAAGCGCCAGGGCCGGTTGATTCGGACCACCACATCGGCGCCGGCGGACCCGACAGTTGCGGCCGCTGTGCGAACCTTCTGACGGGCTTCAGTCTTCTCGGCCGCCGGGATGCTGTCCTCGAGATCGAGAATACACGCGTCGGCCCCTCGACGCGGCGCGCTGTTCACGAATCGATCGACATTGACGGGCACGAACAGCAGCGACCGCCACAGCGGAATTTCTCCAACCATTAAATGATGCCCTGTTCGGCGAATTGGGCCAACTCGGCAGCTCGATACCCAAGCTGTGCCAGGATTTCGGCGTTGTGCTGACCGAGGGCAGGGGCGGGATCACGAATCAAACCCGGCGTTACAGAAAGGCGGGCGGGAATATTATGCATGGGCAAGCTCTCCATCTCGTCATCCGGAAGACGAACAATCACTTCGCGGGCCTGTACCAGCGGATCCTCCAGCAGGCCAACGACGTCGTGCACCGGGCCGACGGTGACGCCGGCCCCTTGAAAGATTGCCAAATTTTCCGCCTGGCTGCGGCCCTCGATAAATTCTGCGATGACCGTATCCAGCGCATCGCAATGTTCTACTCGATCAGCGTTGGTCAAAAAACGGGTGTCCTCGATAAATTCAGCCCGACCTATCGTCTCCATCAATCGTTCGAACATCGACTGCATGGAAGCAGATAACGCAACGTATCGTCCGTCGCCACAACAGTAGACATTGCGCGGCGCGGTGGTATGAATTCGACTGCCCATTCTCGCAGGAATTTCGCCCGTCAACTCGTATTGCGCGGCTTGTGGCCCGAGAATGGAAAGCAGAGGATCGAAAAGGGGAAGATCAATAACCTGTCCAGCGCCGCCACTTACTTCCCGGTGACGTAAAGCCACCAGGGTGGCAACGCCTCCGTACAGTCCGGCCACCATGTCGGCCAAGGCCAGGGGGGGCAATACTGGCGCACGGTCGGCAAATCCGTTCATCGCGGCGAATCCGGTCCGCGCTTCGACCAGAGAACCGAAACCTGGAAATCTTTTGTCGGGGCCGGATTGCCCCCAACCCGAGATTCGAACGACGATGAGATCGGGATTTGCCTCGTGCAGTGCTTCGGGTCCGAGATTCCACTTCTCCAGAGTGCCCGGGATGAAGTTCTCTACGAGGATCTGTGATGTGGCAGCGAGTTCCAGCAGCAACTTACGCCCTTTCTCCTGGGAAAAATTCAAGGTAACGCTTTTCTTGTTCCGGGCGTACACTTTCCAGTGAATGCTGATCCCCTCGACTCGCCAGTTTCGAAGGTCATCTCCGTAGCCAGGCCGCTCCACTTTGATCACCTCGGCGCCAAAATCCGCCAGGAAATGGGTCAGTGCGTTGCCGGCGACCAGTCGCGATAAATCAAGCACGCGGATGTCATCGAGAGGTCCGGAGGCATCGGGCCGGTAATCGATTTCCGGAAGACGATGTTTTTTGATGTTATTCACGATAATTAAGCGCCTTTCGGTCAGGACCGTAGAATCTACACCAAAATGACGTGCCCTTCTGTAACTACGGTAACGTTCACCTCCGTTGGGTGACCGTTCAATTTCTGCCGGGAGGACGAGTGAAATGAAGCTTCCAAGATACGAGCAGATCGAGGTAGCGCCTTTGTCCGGCGCCATCGGCGCGGTCATACGCGGGGTGGATTGTGGCACCCATCTGACAGACGACGTAATTGCAGAGATTCGGTCTGCCTGGCTCCAGCATCTGGTGGTTTTCTTCTGCGATCAGCAGCTTCGCCCGGATCAGCAATTGGCGTTCGCCCGTCGGCTGGGTCATGTCGTGGCGTATCCGATGGTGAATGGCTTGCCCGATTTTCCAGAGGTGGTCCCGGTCATCAAATATCCGGATGAGCAATTCAATTTCGGGGGTCTTTGGCACGCGGACACCACCTACCTGGAGGAGCCGCCCATGGCCGGGTTACTACTGGCACGGGAAGTGCCCCCCGTCGGTGGCGATACGCTGTTTGCCAATATGTACCTTGCCTACGAGACCTTGTCGGGAGGGATGAAGTCACTGGTCGACGGACTGACGGTGGTTCAAAGTTCGGCCAAGCCGGACGCGGCGCGAAGCCGGGAAAAGCGGGTCAAGGCCAACGCGAAAGAAGAAGGCCGGGTTCTGGTGGCCAAGCACCCGGCAGTGAAATTACATCCGGAGACGGGACGTAAAGCGTTGTACGTCAATTTTGGCCATTCGATTGGATTTGAGGAAATGACGGAAGAAGAGAGCCGACCAATTTTGGATTACCTCTTTCGGCATCAGGTACGGCCAGAGTTCACCTGTCGTTTCCGTTGGACGGAGGGCGCCATGGCGCTTTGGGACAATCGATGCACGCAGCACAATCCGATGAACGATTACCATGGGTTTACCCGTGTGATGCATCGCGTTTCCATTGGGTAAAGTTAACGTGCGGAAATCCAAACCACGCATCAGGAGGCACGGTTATGAGCAGGTTATTCGGTGAGATTCGTCAGATGGGCTACGTGGTGCGCGATATAGAAGATGCGATGCACCATTGGATCAACGTTTGTGGCGTTGGACCTTGGTTTTATATCGATAAGCTTCCCATGTTTGATTTCCATTATCGCGGGCAAGCCGGTGACCCCCATTTATCGATCGCACTGGCCAATTCGGGAGACGTACAGGTGGAATTGATCCAACAACGGGACGATACCCCCACCATGTACCAGGACTTTCTGGGGCGTGGACTGGAAGGTTTGCAGCACTGGTCGAGCTGGCCAGAGGACTACGATGCGTTGTATCACCAGGCCCTGGAGGCGGGTTACGAGGTAGGGCAGGAAGCCGATACGCCACGCGGCCGGTTCGTGTACTTCTGGAACGAAGGACACCCCGGTACGGTGATCGAAATGGCGCACCTCAGTTCGGAGCGTCGTCGAATTTTCGACGCGATTCGAGAAGCGGCGGTCGATTGGGAAGGGGCAGAGCCGATACGGCGCGAATGGCCCTGACAGAATGCCCCTTGGGCGAATGTGTCAGGCGAGCAACAGCTCGGGGTTCTCGATCTGATGTCGTAACTCGGCGAGGAATCGAGCGCACGGCGCCCCGTCGATAACGCGGTGGTCGAATGTCAGAACCAGAGTCATCGTGTCCCGAGCGACGATTGAGTCGCCTTCAACAGCCGGTGTTTTTCGAATCCGCCCAACCCCCAAAATAGCGCACTGGGGAGGGTTCAGCACCGGCGTGAACCAATCGATTCCGAGATGGCCGAGGTTTGTGACTGTGAATGTGGCCCGATCGAGTTCTTCGGGCGTGAGTTGCCCCGATTGCGCACGGCTGCCGAGCCGTTTGACCGCAGCCGCGATTTCGAGCAGAGACAGGGAACCCGTGTCATGAACCACCGGCACCACCAGTCCGGCATCGACCTCAACGGCCACACCCAGATGGATGTCTAGGTACTGATGGATCGCGTTGTCAATCAATGCAGCATTCAATTGTGGATGGGACTGCAGCGCATTGGCGGTCGCCTTGAGCACGAAATCGTTGATGGACGGGACAGCAGCGTCAGTTTCTTGCCAGGCTTTCTTGTTGTTTTCTCGAAGCGTTACCATCGATGTGGCATCGATTTCGATGCCTTCGGTGACGTGCGGCGCGACCGACCAATTGGAGCTGAGGCGCTCGGCGGTGGTCCGGCGAATTCCGACAAGCGGGCTGATTTCAACACCCGGCAGATCCGAATGATCGGCCGCCGCTTCAGAGGGGGTGCCGGCTTCGATCGCGCGGCGGACGTCGTCTTTGGTGACGCGCCCATCGGGACCGGTCCCGGTCAGACCCGAGGGGTCAATCCCATGGCGTTCTGCTAGGCGTTCGGCGACCGGAGTAACCCGTGGAGTCGACGTCGGTTCATGCGTTGGCGATGGCGCGTCATCGACTTGATCGGGGACATCATCATCGTCTTGGCCAATCCAAGCCAGGGTGGCGCCGACCGGGTATTCCTCGTCGACCGTGCCCACGATACGAAGCACCGTGCCGCCGACCGGTGAGTTGACTTCGACGACGGTTTTATCGGTTTCGATCGAGACCAGCAATTGACCCTCTTCGACGGGCTTGCCCTCGGCGACATGCCATTCGACAACCCGGCCGGTTTCCATGGTATGGCCGAGTGCTGCCAGTCGAAACTGTGTTGCCATCTACCCACGGGCCCTTGGCTTATGCAGCCATAGACTGATTGACAGCTTCGATCACGTGCGATTTCTCGGGCACCACATGTTTCACGAGTTCTGAACTGAAAGGCATAGGCACATGGGGGCTCCCGATTCGACGAACCGGCGCCTTGAGATCACCGAAACAATTCTCTCCGATCATCGCCGCGATTTCCGAGGCCGCACCGGCGAACGTCGAATCTTCACCGCAGACAATCGCCCGACCGGTTTTTCGAACGGACTCGCAAATGGTGTCGACGTCTAGCGGCGACAGGGACCGAGGGTCCACTACCTCGATATCATAGCCGTCATCCTCGAGCAGAACCGCGGCCTCTAATGACTTTTGCACCATGGGGCCAATGGCCACGACCGTGGCGTCTTCCCCCTCGCGCTTGACGTCTGCCTGCCCGATTGGGATGGTGTAATCGCCCTCAGGCACCTCGCCTTTCGAGGTGTAAATGCGTTTGTATTCAAAAAACATAACGGGATCGGGGCTGCGCACTGCGGTCTTGAAGAGACCTTTGGCGTCAGCCGGGGTCGAAGGCACAACGACCTGGAGCCCGGGGACATGCATGAACCACGATTCCAGGATCTGGGAATGCTGGGCAGCAAGAAGACGACCGATCCCACAAGGCAGTCGAATGACCATCGGTACCCGGGCCTGGCCGCCGGTCATGTAGCGCATCTTGGCGGCCTGGTTGACGACTTCGTCCATCGCGCAGGTAACGAAATCGAGATACATCAGTTCGACGACCGGCCGCATGCCAGCCATTGCGGCCCCGACACCGATCCCGACGATGCCGGCTTCGGCGATGGGGGTCTCGAAGATCCGACCCGGGAATGCCTCCGCTATACCGTCGGTGACCTTGTAGGGACCTCCATGGGTGGCGACGTCTTCACCGATCACAAAGACCGATTCGTCACGTTGCATCTCTTCGTGAAGTGCAGTTCGGATCGCTTCATTGAAAGCCATGGTTTTCATCAGGCAACTCCTAAGGAGTGCGAGGTCACATCGGTCTCGAGGTTCGCTAATGTAGGCCAGGGGCTTTGTTCCGCGAATTCGACGGCTTTCTTGACCTCGGCGGCCGCCTGTTGCTGGATGTTCCCGTCTTCTTCGTCTGTAAGCCAGCCTCGCTCCTTCATGGTGGCACCGAGTAGCTGAATTGGATCGCTGTTGGATTTCCATTTTTCGACTTCGTCCGACGTACGATATTGCTGCTCGTCACCCAGGCTGTGACCGTAGAACCGGTACGTCCGCGCTTCGATGAGCGTGGGCCCTTCCCCTCGGCGGGCGCGGGCCACCGCTTCACCAGCGACCTCATAGACTTCAAGCGCATCTTGGCCGTTAATCGAGACACCAGGAATGGCATAAGACCCCGCCATGTCGGCAACGGAATCGATGACGGCGACGTTCTTGCGAGGTACCCATTGTTGGTATTGGTTGTTTTCGCAGACGTACACTACCGGAAGTTTCCATAGCGAGCCCATCATGATGGCTTCGTGAAAAGTGCCCCGCGCGGCGGCGCCGTCGCCGAAAAAGCAAATGGAAACCTGGTCCGTATGTCGCAACTTGCTGGCCAGTGCCGTGCCGGTCGTAGGGCCGATTCCCGCGCCAACAATCCCGTTGGCGCCCAACATGTTGAGCGAAAAATCTGCCACATGCATTGAGCCACCCTTGCCGCCGCAGGTGCCCGTTGCCTTGCCAAACAACTCGGCCATCATTTTATCTATGCTCGCACCCTTCGCTAAACAGTGGCCATGACTGCGATGTGTGCCCAAAACATAATCATCGGTGCGCAACTGGCTACAGACGCCAACAGCAATGGCTTCCTCGCCACAATACATATGGAGCGTTCCCACAACATTGCCAAGATTGGTTTGACGATCTGCTTCTTCTTCGAAAAGACGAATTCGCCACATCATGGTGTACATCGTCTTGCAAACCTCAGGTGAGAGACTCATGCATTTTCCTCCGTGACGGTTGGGATTGAGTGTAGGGGAACAAGGGGTATGATTACCAGACCAGCCAAAGAGCGAGACAATAAGCTCTGTGGGTCCGCGCCAAAATTATAGAGGCTTAGGTGTGGCGCAGGATATTCAATAAGGAGGACAGATCGTGAGCAAAAGGCTATCGGGAAAAGTCGCCATCGTCACAGGTGGCGCATCGGGAATCGGTGCTGCGACGTGTCGACTGTTTGCGCAGGAGGGCGCCAAAGGAGTGGTGGTTGCGGACATCAACGAGGAACTGGGCATGGCGGTCGCAAATGAGATCCAGGGGCAGGGGAGCGATGCATTTTTTATTCTTCTTGACGTCAGCGAAGAGCAGCAGTGGATTGATGCGGTTGCGGCCACAGTTGCCCGCTATGGTCGTCTCGACGTTACGGTAAATAATGCTGGGATGTCTACATGGGAGTCGCGAAAAAATGTCGAAGATACGACGCTTGAAATTTGGAATCGAATGCACGCTGTCAATGCAACTGGTGTATTTTTAGGGACAAAGCATTCAATTCCAGAAATGCGCAAAATTGGCGGCGGTTCAATTATCAATATCTCGTCAATTTATGGGATTGTTGGTAGCAAGGGCGGAACTTCATATCATTCTGCGAAAGGCGGCGTACGTACATTCACTAAGGCGACCGCGATACAGTATGCGTCTGAGAACATCCGATCCAATTCCATTCACCCTGGTTTTGCTGATACAGGGATGACCGCAGAACTTCACGCCCAGCCAGACGAGTATGCCCGTCGAATTAGCCAGACCCCACTAGGGCGAATGGGCACTCCAGAGGATATGGCGTGGGGTTGCCTGTATCTGGCATCTGATGAATCCAGTTTTGTGACGGGCGTTGAATTGCCGATTGACGGCGGTATGACGGCGCAATGATCGACGGCCATAAATCAAGATGGTTCCATTTTACGGAGCACTAAAAGTGAAGTTGAAAGGAAAAATTGCGTTGGTGACGGGTGCGGCTGGGGGTATCGGCCGAGCTATTGTTAAACGACTGGCCAGTGAGGGGGCGGATGTGGGGGTGGTCGATCTTCATAGGGAATCGGTGCAAGAAGTTGTCACTATGGTAGAAGAAAAAGGCCGCCGAGCCCTTGGCATGACGGCTGATGTGTCGAAAAAGGGTCAGGTAGAAACCATGGTCCGCGATGTGATTAACGTATTTGGTCAAATAGACATTTTTTTCAATAATGCAGGCATCGTTATAGTGCAAAATTTTTTAGACATAGAAGAATCGGATTGGGATCGAATCATGGATGTCAACCTGAAAGGGGTTTTCTTATGCGGCCAGGCCGTTGCCCGAGAGATGGTCAAACAAAAGAAGGGGAAAATCATCAACACCGCCTCACTTGCAGCCCACCGGGGTCGGCCGGAACTCGCCGCCTATGCAGCCAGCAAAACAGCGGTGGTGTCGTTGACCCGCTCGATGGCACTGGCTTTTGCTGGCGAGGGTATTACGGTCAACGCATTGGCGCCGGGAATCGTCGACACCCCAATGTGGGAAACCATCGACCGCCAGATGGCGTCCCTGTGGGATCTGCCTAAAGGCACACCCATGCAGAACCGCGTCAACGTGGTGCCGATGCAGCGTCCCGCGCAACCCGACGAGGTGGCGAATGTGGCATTGTTTCTGGCGTCTGACGAGGCGGACTATATGACTGGCCAGACCCTCTATATCGATGGGGGCGATTCGGCGTGATGACGAAGGAAAATCGGGACGCCGCTGACCCGCTTCCCGGGATATCCAAATGGAAAAACGAGGTGGCACTGGTCACAGGTGCCTCGAGTGGCATCGGTTGGGGCATTGCCCTGGCACTCGGACGCGCAGGAATGAAGGTGGCAGTGACCGGGCGCCGTAAAGAGCAACTAGAAAAATTGTTGGCGGTTTTAAATGATTACGAGGGGGAAGGTCTGGCAATTCCAGCAGATTTCTCCCGCGAAGAGGACATCGTCCAAGTGTTCGAGCGAATCCGCAGCGAATGGGGAGGCGTTCGCGTCCTTATTAATAACGCAGGATTGGGTTATCAGGAGGATCTGGCCCAAGGTTCGGCCGAATCCTGGCGGGAAATGTTGAACGTCAATGTGTTGGCTTTGACACTTTGTATGCAAGAAGCCATCAAAGACATGGAGCCGGCAGGGGCCGGCCAGATTATCAATATATCGTCGGTTGCCGGGCATCGGGTGCCGCTTGGCAAACAATTTGGTATGTACTCAGCGACCAAACACGCAGTGAAAGCCTTGACCGAGGCCATGTGGGGAGAGTTGGCGGCCAAAGGGAGTCCGATCAAAATTGCCACAATTTCCCCTGGTCTGGTCGAAACCGAATGGCATGCCAAGGCTTTTGCCGATGAGGCCCGTGCACAGCAGCGTTTCGCCGAGATTCAATCCTTACAGCCAGAAGATATTGCCGATGTGGTTTGTTTCTTGCTGTCCACTCCAGGGCATGTGCAGATCAATGAGATCACTCTTCGCCCAATCGGGCAAAAAGATTGAAGGCGCCTCCCATCAGACTAACCACAAAGGAGATCAAATATGAGTGAACCTGCTTTCGCAATCATCGTAAAGTTTACGCTCAAGCCTGGAGTGGCAAAATCTTTCGCTCCGCTGATTATGGAAAATGCTACAGCGTCGGTTCGAGA